>JBPCXN010000135.1:0-50258 GCA_051008495.1 Endozoicomonas sp.
TAGCCCGGATATTTCATAAATTGCTGCGATGATCGCGCAGAACCTTGTGGCACTAAGGAATTTTGCGATTGAGCGCCGTACTGGTGTGTACGGTCGATTGAGCAAAACTTTCTTAGTGCTGCACGGGGCAAGCGAGGACGCACGCAAATTTATGAAATATCCGGGCTAGGATTCAGGTGAGTTGATCAGGACGTAAACTGTCCAGTCTTTGGCAAAAAGTCCCTTCGTGTTCACTCGCTGAACTGAGCCACGAACCTGCCCATTGAGAAGATACTGCGTCTGCTCCCCTTTATTTTCCGGCAATGGTTCAGGCCGCTGCTGCCATGTCTTATCAAGACACTGGTCAATAGTTTCAATAACTTGGTTGTAGGCGTTCAAAGCCGTCTGCTCATCAGGCAATACCCTGCTGCAGACATAGCTGTAACGATTAGACCATTGCCAGATTTCACATTTGTTGCCCAATGGCTGATAGGCGCTCTGCCAGATTGTAATCTTGTTGTGATAAGTGGCCTGCTCACGTATAGCCCTGAAGCCATCGGCACTGCTTTCAAAAACATAGCTGAGCTGGGCACAGACATCACCGGTCGGTGCTGGATCGGAGCTGATGCTTGTCACTGGCTTCTGGCTGGCGCATCCGGCCAGTACTGATGAAAGCAACAGCAAATTACAGAGACTGGTCTTCTTATTGGGGCGATACATTAACAGCCTTCCTCAATAACCGGAAAATCACCGAAGTAGTACAGGCACTGGCAGTTTAACACATCACCCTGTTCTCTGACCGGAAACCAATGCAGCTGCCTTTATGCGACATTTTGTCACACGCCAGTCACGGGCCACTTCGATACCATGAGCATTCCGAACAAATAATAACCAGAAATCCTATACAATGAACAATAAGAGTCTCGTTATCCCCTCAGTCTTCGCCCTGGCTCTTGGTAGCCTGACAGCCTTCGCCCACGAGCCTGACCGATCCCGCCCCGACAGTCATGCACCGATCAGTGTGATGGGAGACCATATCCACAGGACAGGCGAATTTATGTTTTCCTACCGTCTGATGAAAATGACCATGGAAGGCATGCAGGATGGCAGCAAGTCCCTTTCCAGCCAGGAAGTTTTCGACCGTGGCTACATGATGACGCCCACCCGTATGGATATGACCATGCATATGTTCGGCGGGATGTATGCCAGCTCCGATCAGCTGACATGGATGGCCATGGCTTCATACCTGGACAATTCCATGGATATGCTGAACAGAATGGGGGTAAAAAGCTCCATGGAAAGCAGTGGCCTGGGGGATGTCAATCTGGGCGCACTGTACCAGGTATATGCTGAACATCGTCAGACACTGCACCTGAATCTGATGACAAGCCTGCCCACAGGTTCAATAGAGGAAGAGAACTCAGCAGGGCAGATTCTCCCCTACCGTATGCAGCTAGGCTCAGGTACCTGGGACCTCAAGCCCGCCATTACCTGGAACTCCCAGCACGATAGTTTCTCCTGGGGGGCACAGGCTGGTGCAACCATCCGTCTTGGCGAAAACAAACGTGACTATACCCTTGGCAACAGCTATCAACTGCAGAGCTGGTTTCAGAAGCCCGTTCATAAAAACGTCAGCCTTGCCGCCCGACTGAACTGGGAAAAATGGGACAATATTCGCGGTGAAGACAAAGATCTGGCCATGATGAAAGCCATGACGCCACTGGCTGATCCGGATAAACAGGGTGGCCGCCGAGTGACCGGAGGTCTGGGGATAAACATCACACTGCCTGCGGGCAACCGCCTTGCGCTGGAATATACACAGGATATCAGTCAGCGCCTGGATGGCCCACAGATGTCCCTGGACAACAGCATCACTCTGGGTTGGCAGCTGGCCATTTAGCTGCCTCAGTGCCCGGGGCGGCCTGCCCCGGGTCAGGCCTGTCTAAAAGAGATAGTTAAGCTGAGCGGCAACAATATGCGAGCTGTTCGCGTATTCACCTGTGAGGGTGCCATAGATAGGAACAGGACTCCCATCCTCCTTGTGTTTGCTTTCCGAGATACTGCCCTTTTTCAGGTCCACAAACGCATAGGAAAGGTCAATGCTCAACTCAGCACTGGGTTGCCAGTTGGCACCGAAAGTAAACCAGTTCCTGTCAGCGTCCGGTGAGCGGACGGTACGATTTTTGTCGTCTACAGGCGATTTATCGAGCATATACCCGGCCCTCAGCAGCCACTGGTCATTCAACTGATAGGATGTCCCAATCGAGAAGGCCCAGACATCTTTCCAGTTCATGGGTATGTAGGTAGAAGGATTAAGAGACTGACCCAGAACCTTGATATCCTCTTTAGCTTTCACATGAAACTCTTCAAAGCGACTCCAGCGAGTCCATGTGGCATCGGCCATTACCGTCCAGCGATCATCCAGCTGATGAGTGATACTGATTGCAGCTCTCTCCGGCATTGTGATCTTCAGTTCAGCATCTACCTTGGCATTTAATGCAACCCTTGGAAAATCGGTCCCCGGAACTACCGGGGTGAAGTCACCCTCTACTTTGGTGTCCCCTTTGACGGTGAAATCAAGCTTTGAGTGATAAACAACCCCTATATTGGTGCTATCGTTCACCTGCCAGAGGGCGCCAATGTTCCAGCCAAAGGTTGTATCATCACCTTCAACAGTTCCTGTTAACGGCAGCAAGCCAGGCAACCCTGATGACTGAGTCAACAGGCCTTTTACGTAAGAACCAATAAGTCCCAGGCCAATAGAAAAATCATCACTCTGCTTGAAGGCAAGCGTTCCCTGGAGATTGATCACTTTTACGCTGGTTTTGTCACCAAAATATTGGCCAGGCCAGTCGTTCTTATAGTCCAGCTCAATGCCGAAAGGCCCGTAGCCACTGAGACCAAAACTGAATCTTTCATCAATGGGCATAACAAAATGTCCAAAAGGTACCGGCGTCGTTTTTTGAAAGTTTTTGGTTTTGCCACTGGCTTTCCCTCTGCCATCCAAGAGAGGATTGGAGTGCTGCAACCCGGTATAAGCCCCCTCAAACTCCCCACCTTCAAGAATCAGTGCAGAACCGACTGAAATCATGGAACCTTCGATAAAGCTGATTCCGGCCGGATTATTGGCGGCAATGGATGCGTCCACCGGGTTAGAGGCCCTCCCGGCAAAACCCGTTGCCAGGTAGCTGGCGGAGTTTTCGTTAATACCATAGCCAGCGCCATAGGAACTCGAAGCATTCACCAGGAAAAACCATGAGCTCGACATCAGGATACGGCGAAGAAAACAGACAACGACTCGTCCCTTTCTGCCGGACAGCAGCCTCACCTTCGGGCAAGCATGAGTATAAAATCTTCCGGCTGTGACAGATCCCATAACACACCTCACGCATCTTTTTGACATTAAACGGCTGGCAGGAGAAAAGGCGGGACAGTACCCTGGCTGACTGTGATGACGATCCATAAGCTATCAGAAGCCTGTCTGAACCTTCTGGGGAGCCTTGTTATTTATAGTTTGTTTGCGGACTGCGTACCGAGATTTTTCGGAGTATTGAAGAAAGGCATCCTGTGCTCTGCCAAAGGCGTAGAGAGCGTTGTGCCGGGAATCGTTTCAAGACCTGGTACATAAACCTCGGGAAGGCCTGGTACAGAAGCCCGTTTCAAACGTAAGTCTACGTATCAGTATTACTGGATCAGCTTGCCAAAGGTGAAAGCACCTTTAACAAGCAGGATTATCAACCTGTCAGTCGCTGATCACTCCACGCGCTCTGAGCATGGCTGTCTTGAAGTCCTCTTCACAGTCTTTGGCAATACCTGGAATCATTGCACTGTGATCGAGTCCTCGCATTTTTAATTGATAAATCAGGACATCGTCGTTCATATCCTGAAGCTTTTGGTCAAGGCCGGCTTCAACCGCCATTTTTTTCAGGAACTGCATCAGTGAAAGATTCTGATCTTTCATCCATTCGTCCTTCAGCAGCTCTGTAAGCTCATTAATTCGATGGCACTGCAAACTGTACTTCCCGCATGCAATAAGAGGTAGTTTAGATCCAGAAAACTCTGCAACTCTATGAAATTGCGAAAGAATATACTACAAACACCTACCACCAATCCACAGTTCCATGTCGTTCGCCGCTTTGGTATAGTGCCTAACACTTACCCAACACCAAAAACCACTAGCGCTTTAGGAGTAGTAATATGAGCGTTGTAAAAGGAATTCAGATTACAGAAGCCGACAACTCTGCACTGCTGAACTCTTTCTGGCTGATTGACGAGAGTGAAAACTCTGCTCGATGCCTTTGCTCCCGTGATGACGCCTATGCACAGGACCAGGAAGTCGCCCTCGATAGCCTGGGTCACATTGGCTACAGAGAAATACCTCTGGAAAAACAGGCTGTACGAGAAGGAGGCCAGCACCTTAATGTGAATGTACTGTCACCTGAAATGTTGCAGGATGCGGTAGAAAATCCAGAAAAGTACCCTTCATTAACCATCCGGGTCTCCGGCTATGCGGTGCGGTTTAACTCACTGACTCCTGAGCAGCAGCGTGATGTAATCACTCGAACCTTTACTGCATCCATGTAAAAGCTCGAGTTGTTCCAGGATTTCTCAGGGGTCTGTCTCATTCAGTCAGGCACCTGAGTTCACCAGTACGATTCCAGTACATGGTTTCAATGGATTTGACGCGTTCAGCCTGAGCGAGAGCTTTCGTGGCAAGGCGCAAGTGTGCGGGAATACTGGACGTCTTTCAAACACTTGGAACGCAGGCACGGAAGCTCTCGCTCTGGCCCGAAGGGTGGTTCATAAAGCGGCCATTTGACAGCGTTAGACTTGATTGACGTAGAGTAACTACGCCTGCACAAGTCTGCCTTGCATATGACCGCTTTATGAACCACTGAACCCGTCAAACTCATTGAAACCATGTACTAGTTCCTGCCCTGAACCTGTTGTAACTGAAAACGGGGGAGCGACAGTCCCTTGTACATAGCCAGCAGGCGCATTATCAGTACTACAGAGGCTGCTATCAGAGTAACACTGGAGCCGCCTTCATTCATTTGCTCAAGAAAGACATAGGTAACGCCCCCTGCAATGGCTGCGGATGCATACACTTCCTTTCGCAGCACGGCAGGTACCTCACCGGCGAGAACATCACGGATAGCGCCACCACCACAGCCTGTTAATACACCCATCATCACTGCTGCAATGGGTTCCGCCCCGTATGCCTGCGCCTTGGCAACTCCAATCACGGCAAACACGGCCAAACCAAGGGCATCAGCCACCTGCAGAGGCCACTTCACCCGCTCATGCCACTTTCGGAACAGAATCGCAGCTGCTGTCGAGGCCAAAATCACCAGGACATACCAGGTATCCTGTATCCAGAAGACAGGTGTCGCACCCAGCAGGGCATCACGGATGGTGCCCCCCCCCACAGCCGTGACAAACGCCAATACCATGGCGCCAAAAACATCCATGTCCTTGCGACAGGCGACCCAGGCGCCACTGATGGCAAACACTGCGGTTCCAAACAAATCAAGACTGTATAACAACATGGCGATGCAGAAAGAGTTGGCTAGAAATGCTGGGGATTATATAGCCGGCCCTGATAGTCAGACATAGCCGTTAGCCGGAAAAGATTGCGGTGGGCACTTACTGATCTATCATCCGTAAAAATGCCGGTCAGTGGCTTGACTGCCGGCACATTTTTTTCAGAAATAACTCAACTCACTTCGGAAAAGGTAATTGTTCTTTTCCCTTACGGGCGTATTGATCCAGAACACCCATGAAGAAAGCAGAAGCAACAAACGTCAGATGCACTATGACATACCACATCAGCTTGTCGTTTTCGATATTTTCAGCGTCCATAAATACTTTCAGCAGATGAATAGACGAGATCGCGACGATGGAAGCCGCCACCTTGGCCTTGAGGGAGCCGGTATCCATTTTACCCAGCCAGCTCAGCTTTTCGGTATCGTCATCAATATCGAGCTTGGAGACAAAATTCTCATAACCCGAGTACATAACCATGACAATGAGTCCTGCCACCAACACGACATCTATCAGGGTCAACGCTCTGAGTGTCACGTCCATATCTTTCAGGGTGGTCACATTCAGAAGCAGATAACCCACGCTCTGAAAAAACTGAATCAGTAAAGCCACCAGAACCAGGCTCATCCCCATATACATGGGGGCCAGCAGCCAGCGTGCCGAGTACATCAAACGCTCGATCAGCCTTTCCATAATTTCCTTCCACAAGACAAGACAAAAAATAAGTTCAGGAACAGTAATTGTTGCCCGGGACGAGATCAATATGCAGCCACTGTCGACCACTGACTCTTTTCCAGACAGATGTCTTACTTTTTATATTCCCATTTGTTAACAAAACTGTAACAGAAATTCTATTACCGTATAAGTAGACTCCAGCGCATAGATTTTTTGTCAACTTTGTCACGCTTCTGTCAAGCAGTCCTATTCATCCGAATCGTCCTGGTTGCCACCGCCATCTTAGCTGACAGCCCGAATGTACAGACGTGAGACTCACTCGAATCTCACCCTGTCGAACTGTATGCCTGGAGTAGTAATAGTGCATAGTTCCCAAAAAGGTTCTCGTCAACGCCGTCTTTTTCTGATTTCTTCCCTGGCCCTGGCCGTCACTGTCGGTAATGCAGCGGCCGGTGGTTTTGAGAAAGCCACCATGTGGGATGCTGAATACAGTGCGCTGGCAGGCGCCGCTGTATCCTCTGTGGATAACTCCAGTGCCATCTTCTTCAACCCTGCAGGTCTGGCATTTGCCGAAGCCAACGATATTGCCTTACATGCTTCCCCCACTTGGACACAGGCAAACGGACCAGCAGCAGGAAATGATACCTATATAAAAGGGGAGAAGAATTTTGTTCCTAATGGTGGTTTCACCGGAGCATACCGCCTGAACGACAGACTGGTGTTGGGTTACGGTGTTTATGGTGCTGGTGGCGCCTCTGCCAAGTATAAAAATGTGCGGGTTGGCAACCAGGGGGGAGGTTTAATCCCTGACACCTCAGTTGTCGGAGATTATTCAACAGATATCAAGATCATGGAAGCAGGCCTTGGCTTAGGCTACAGGATTAACAACAACTGGTCTATTGGCGGCACCTACCGTTTAACCTATGCCACTGCGGATATCAATATGATGTCCACTGTTGATCGTTTAGGCGCCATAGGAGCTGCTGTTGGTTACAACGACATGAGCGGCTGGAATAACTTTGGTGTTCGCCTTGGTACCATGTACCGTTCCGATGATAATCGCTGGGGTTGGGGTCTCAACTACCGCTCCGAAGTAGATGTCAAGGCCAAAGGCAACGCCAGCTTCCGGAACGGCCTGGGAATTGGCAACTACGATAAACGTGACGCCACCGCTAGAACCGGCCTGCCCATGCAGATCTCTTCTGGTATTCACTACGCAGTGTTCACAGACCTGACCTTATTTGGTGAAGTGACATACTCCAACTACAGTGCTAACGATAAAATCAAGTTTGAAAGCGATGAGAGTGTTGCTGTGGGCCAGATAAACACCAACTGGGAAGATCAGTACAACTACAGAATCGCCGCTGAATATACTGGCATCGAAGGCTGGGCTCTTCGAGCCGGCTATATTTACACTACCGCTGTCGTTCCAGAAGAATATGCTGCACCCACTTTCTCTACCCCAGCTGCAGCCCATACATACACCTTTGGTGCTGGCACCAGTCTGATAGACGGCAAGGTAGATCTGGACATGGCCGCTGAATACAACCGTGCGAAGAATACCGATGTTAAAGGCGGTGATAAACTGACCGATACCAGCCGTGCCTACTCAGGACGCTACGACTCCAAAGCCTGGGCTGTTCATGCCACACTGAGATACAAGTTCTAATAATATGACTCGTTCCAACGCTCTGCGTGGGAATGCATACTCCTTGAATGTAAGCTTCACATCGCTCCCACGCAGGAACATGGGAGCGAGGCCTACAATGTCGGATTACGGGCTTTCGCCCTAATCCGACCTACAAACCATTCCCTTAATGGCTCAAAATCTGCCCCAGGAACTGCTGAGTCCGCTCTGACCTTGGATTATTGAAAAACACTTCCGGCGTCGCCTCTTCAATAATCTGCCCTTCATCCATAAAGATCATCCGGTCGGCTACTGTTCTGGCAAAGCCCATCTCGTGCGTTACACAGAGCATAGTCATGCCTTCGTTAGCCAGCTCCACCATAACATCAAGCACTTCCTTGATCATCTCAGGATCCAGTGCTGAGGTTGGTTCGTCGAACAGCATGACTTCCGGGTTCATGCACAGGCTTCGGGCAATGGCCACTCGCTGCTGCTGACCACCTGACAGTTGACCGGGGTATTTATTGGCCTGCTCCGGGATTTGGACTCTTTCAAGAAACTCCATGGCCAGCTTTTCAGCTTCCCGGCGTGGCTGTTTACGCACCCAGACCGGCGCCAGGGTGCAGTTTTCCAGAACTGATAAATGGGGAAACAGGTTGAACTGCTGGAACACCATACCCACTTCCCGGCGAACTTTTTCTATATTTTTCAAATCACGAGTCAGCTGGGTGCCGTCAACAATGATCTCACCTTCCTGATGCTCTTCCAGGCAGTTAATGCACCGAATCAGTGTCGACTTTCCCGAACCGGAAGGGCCGCAGATAACAATCTTCTCGCCCTTGCGAACCTTCAGGTTAATGTCCCGCAGGACATGGAATTGACCGTACCACTTGTTGACCTGGTTCAACTCGATGATAGGCGACGAATCTTCAGCATTATCGTGGTTTGTATCGAGCATTTTCCTGCCACTTAATTTAATTGTCTTTCGAGTCGCTGGCTGTAACGGGACATGCCAAAGCAGAAGACCCAGAAAACCGCACCGGCAAAGAGATAACCTTCCACCGAATTCCCCAGCCAGAGTGGGTCGTTCAGGCCGGCCTGAACAATGGCCAGCAGATCAAACAGCCCGATAATCAGCACCAGGCTGGTGTCCTTGAAAAGAGCGATAAACGTGTTAACGATACCCGGAATCACCAGCCTGATGGCCTGGGGCAGTACGATCTTGTACATGCCCTGCCAGTAACCCAGCCCTAAACTCTCGAAGGCTTCAAACTGCCCTTTTGGAATGGCCTGCAAGCCACCCCGTACGACTTCAGCCATATACGCCGACTGGAACATGACAATTCCTACAAGCGCACGCAGCAATTTATCGAACACCATCTCTTCAGGCACAAACAGCGGCAGCATCACCGAAGCCATAAACAGCACGGTGATTAATGGAACCCCCCGCCAGATTTCAATATAAGTGGTGCAGAATGTACGAATGACTGGCATTTTCGACCGTCGACCCAACGCCAACACAACACCAACAGGGAAAGAAGCAATCATACCGCATAGCGCCAACAGCAGGGTCAGCATCAGGCCGCCCCATTGGTGTGTTTCAACTTCTTCCAGGCCGGCAAAGCCTCCCAGCAGCAATCCCCAGGAAACAAAAGGCATAAGAACCAGGCCATAGCCCGCCACCCATTTCTTGCCTGGTAACCCCGGGGCCATCAACCAGGCCGTTACCAGCCCCAGTTGCAGAAAAAAGAGATCGACCCGCCAGCGCAGTTCGTCGGGATAGAAGCCGTAAATAAACTGATCCAGTCGTGCATTAACGAAGGCCCAGCAGGCCCCATCACTCACACACTCGGCACTGCCATCGGCAGTCCAGGTCGCATCAGTAACCGCCCATTGCCAGAAGGGCGGAACAGCCAAGTAAATTCCATAACAGATCAGCAGTGTGATCAGGCTGTTCAGGGGAGTAGAGAAAAGCCTTTGCCTGAGCCATCCCTGAATCCCTATCGACAGTGCAGGCGCTTCACGGGCGGCAATGAGTTGCGGCTTATTGTCCACTGACTCTTCTTTCATCTTTCTACCAGCGCCGTATAGCGGTTATAGGCATTCATCAACACGGACACCGTCAGGCTGATCAGCAGGTAAACCGCCATAGTCATGGCAATCACCTCCACGGCCTGCCCAGTCTGGTTGAGTGTTGTTCCGGCAAAGACATTGACGAGATCGGGGTAACCGATGGCTGTTGCCAGAGATGAGTTCTTGATCAGGTTCAGGTATTGATTGGTCAGAGGGGGGATAATCACCCGCATCGCCTGGGGAATGACCACCAGCCGGAGAACTCTGCCAGGTCGAAGCCCTAGCGCTGCAGCCGCTTCTTTCTGCCCCTTGCTGACCGATTCAATGCCAGCTCGAACCACTTCTGCAATGAATGCTGCGGTATAAATGGCCAGGGCAAACAGCAGGGCTGCCAGTTCAGGGATAATGACCAGGCCACCTTTAAAGTTGAAGCCTTGCAACACCGGCATATCCCAGCTGAGAGTGGCTCCTGTCAGTTGGATGACGATGGCTGGCAGGCCAAGGAGTACCAGCAGGCTGATGACCTTTGAGAAAGGCAGACCCTGTCCGGTTTCCAGCCTCCTCTTTTTATTGAAATAGGAGACAACAGCAGCACAGACAATACCGGCCAGAATAGACAGCAGCACAGTCCCTTCGTGTTCAATCATTGGCTCGGGCATGTAGATGCCGCGAACACTCAGAAACACAGAATCTCCTATCGAGAGGCTTTGCCGGGGATGAGGAAGAACACCCAGCACGGCAAAGTACCAGAAGAAAATCTGCAGCAGCAGGGGGATATTCCGGAAGACTTCGATATAAACGCTGGCCAGCTTCGCCAGCAGCCAATTGGCCGACAACCTGGCAATACCCACCATGAACCCAATGATGGTAGCGAGAATAACCCCCAGGAAAGACACCAGAAGCGTGTTCACTAACCCGACAACAAAGGTTCGGCCAAAGGTGTGTGACTCATCATAAGCTACCAGCGACTGGATGATGCCGAAGCCTGCTGATTCCGACAGAAAGCCAAAGCCGGTGCTGATCCCCCGGTGCTCAAGGTTGGTCAGGGTGTTATTGATAATCCAGGCACCGGTCGCGATCACTGTAACGATCAGAAGCACCTGAAAAAAGATGGATCGCCAGAGCGGATCCCGCCAGAGCCGGAACAGTATATTGTTATTATTCATAGCCACCTTGCCCGGAATGCGCAGCAAAGTTGTCAGGTCATTAAGAAGGAGCTTCGCGGGCAGGGCCCGCGAGTAACCACCCCGTGATTAACTCAGCGGAAAGGAGGTGCGTAGAGAATACCACCATCACTCCACAGGGCGTTCAGGCCACGTTCAATGCCAAGAGGTGTGCTCTCGCCAATGTTTCGTTCGAAAACCTCACCATAATTGCCCACCTGCCTGACCACCTGGTGCGCCCAGTCATCCGTGAGATTCATCCCTTTGCCCTTCGGGCCTTCCAGCCCAAGGAAACGGCGAACCCCAGGGTTGGCGGACGACTTGTTACCATCAATATTCCCGGAGGTCAGGCCCAGCTCTTCAGCATTGATCATGGCTGACAGGGTCCACTTAACAATGTTGAACCATTGGTCATCCCCCTGGCGCACCAGTGGCCCCAGAGGCTCCTTGGAAATCACTTCAGGAAGGACCACGGCTTTGTCCGGATTGGAAAGACGCAAACGCAGGGCATAGAGCTGGGACTGGTCAGAGGTCAGCACATCGCAGCGGCCGGCATCAAACCCCTTGGCAGTGCCATCGGAAGTATCAAAAACCACTGGCTGGTATTTCATGCCGTTGATCCGGAAATAGTCCGCCAGATTCAACTCGGTGGTGGTGCCCGCCTGAATACAGACAGCCGCACCATCCAGCTGTTTGGCACTGGTAACACCGAGATTCTTGCTGACCATGAAACCCTGACCATCGTAATAGCTGACACCGGCGAAGTTCAGGCCCAGAGTAGCGTCACGGGTGAGAGTCCATGTGGTGTTTCTGGAAAGCACGTCAATCTCACCAGACTGAAGCGCGGTAAAACGTTCTTTCGCCGTGAGCGGGATGAATTTTACTTTGGAAGCATCGCCCAATACTGCAGCGGACACAGCACGGCAAACGTCAACGTCCATTCCGGACCAGTTGCCTTTTTCATCAGGACTGGCAAACCCTGGCAGCCCTGTGTTGACACCACAACTGAGATGCCCCTTCTCCTTGACAGCTTCCAGAGTAGAGGCCGCACTGGCCGATTGGCTCATGCCAACCAACAGCAGAGTGGACGCCATGACCAGCTTTCCAACAGTCTTTATCATTGTGATCCCCTTTCATTGTTATTGTGCCGGGCTATCAGTCAACATACCGGCTATATTGCAGCTAAGCAACTGCCTCCATTTCCGTAAATCGTACGCAATTATCATTCCGGCACTGGCAACGAGTATCCGCTCACTAAAGAACCGGGCGGGCTTACATCGGCTGGCACTATTGCAGGTGCCGTTGTTGCGGGTTCAGTCGGGATATATTTTTTAGAGTAATCATCACCAGGAAAGCTGTAAAACAGCCCCTCATACAGCGCCAGCAGGATATTATATGGATTCTGATAAGACCCATAGGAACCACTGGTGCTGGCCTGGTAAAGGACCTTAAGCAGATCATAGACAAAGAAAAATCCTGTAGAAAACAGCCAGGAGGCAACCATCGCCTTGTCGATGGTTGCAGGGTTTGAGGCCCCTGCATAGGCAATTCGGGAGGCTACCCCGACACCATAATAGAAAACGATTCCTATGGGCGTAACCACCCTGGTCAGATAATCCGTGGCGCTCCAGTTTGATGTGGAATTCCGCTGCTTTCCATGGTCGTAAGATTCGGAGTCTTCCGGCGTAACAATATAACTTCGCTTAAGGCGGGCTCCTCCCAATTCTGGTGCATATGCACTGCTACCAGCACTTGCCAGCTCGCAGTCAATTTCGTCAATATCGGCTGGCGTTCCCCACTCATCGGTACATACGACGCCATCAGTAAAATGCACAAAGCCGCTTCGAGGGTATCCCTGGCAACGAAGCGCGGCCTCATTACCCGACCGTGACGAATCAGCATCGTTAATCCATTTATTGCAGACACTGCCAGCCTGAACTTCTTCATTGCCGCTGAAGCGAATACCTTGCCGAAGATTCCTGAAAGTATTACCAGCAACAGTGATTTTTACTGGATGCCCTCCTTCACTCGCAAGAATCTGAATGCCTGTGGCACTGTCATCGGGACGTCCGGTGTATTCAAATTGTTCATTGTTGAACATCACAACGCCGCTCTTAATCGACACTCCGACAGACCTGGAAGACAAATGGTAGATATTGCCATAGGATGTCAAATCCCGGCCTTCGCCGTCCTGACAATCTATCGACACCGCTGTTTTTGCAATACCTGTCTGGAACTCATTATCCATCATGATGTTACCTTCCCCGCCACGCCCGGGCTGGCATAAACCTGTCCAGCGAATACCTTTCCCGCCCCGGTGCTTACCCGGAACAAACCGGTTATGGGCAACGAAAACTCTTGAGGGATTCAGCGCCAGCAGCAACGGTGCACTGGATCGGGCTACTCGCCCCTTCAGTTCAAAGCCGGTCAGCGCGTATTCAGACGACGACGCCAGCATATAAGGACTACCGGCAAGACCGGTATATTGCAGTACCGCCCGGCGCCCATCTATCTCCAGCCCAGCCATGAGCTGCCCGGCTCGGGCAATGGCCCTGTCAGCAGGAATGGGGCCTGAACGGGGATCAGCAAGGATCAATGATTTTTTCCCGGCATCTTCAGCCACCTGCTGCAGAGACTTACGGCCATCAACGGTTGTTACTTCGTCGAAGCTGCCTCCCCTGAGTGCATGACATTTTTCCCTGACAAAGCTGTCCTGACCCGTTCTGTCACAGGGGTGCCCGGCGGCTTTAGTCCCCGCACCGGTTTCAACCTGTGAATGAGAAGCAGCCATTCCTGCCACAAGGGTTGCCGCAATGAGCACCAAAAACTGTCCCTGCCTGACCATCGAGGGCAATAACATAGGGCACACCCCTGCTCTGATGGGAGTTCATGGGTATTCCGGCGACGCTCACCGAAATGGGAAAGAGACCAGTTGCCGGTAACAGCTGACCGCTATCGGGGCGGTGTTCACCGCTCTACAGATTGACAGGAAAGGAGAGAAAGGCGTCCGGAGGTTTACCCCGGCATGTTGACAAGGGCTCTGGCCCAGCATTTGATGTGTATCCCCGGCGAAGCCGGGTGGCAGGAAATACAGTCCCTGTCACCCTGCATCTCCATGAATGAGTCCTCGGTTAACAACTCTCCGGAAGTATAGAAGTGCTTTGTCCTGTTGCCCAGACTGTATCGGTATGGAAGGTAAATGGTGGCATTCAACCAGCAAACTCCGGTAATGAATGTGGTAAACTTCGCCGATTCCGCGCAAGCCAGCGAGCGAGCAGTTTGAGATGAGCGATACACTGAGCGAACACTACAAGGCCATTATTGAAAGCCTGGGGGAAGACATTCACCGGGACGGTCTCCGGGATACCCCGAAGCGCGCTGCCAAGGCCATGCAGTACCTGACCCGGGGTTATCAGCAGAGCCTGGACGAGATCGTTAATGGCGCCATTTTCGAATCCGATATCAGTGAAATGGTGGTGATTCGCGACATCGAGCTGTACTCCATGTGCGAACATCATATGTTGCCTTTCATCGGCAAATGTCACATCGGTTACCTACCTGACGGCAAGGTTCTCGGCCTGTCCAAGTTCGCCCGGATTGTCGATATGTTCGCCCGCCGACTGCAGATTCAGGAGAACATGACCAAACAGATTGCCGATGCCATCGTCGAAGTGACCGGAGCTAAAGGCGTGGGAGTGGTAATAGAAGCACAACACATGTGCATGATGATGCGTGGCGTGGAGAAGCAGAACTCTTCCATGACCTCATCGGTGATGCTGGGCTTGATGCGCGAGAATCAACCTACCCGTGAGGAGTTTCTGCAGTTTATCCGACGATAGTCCCCAAGGCTGCTATGTGTTTTTCCTTTGTAGGTTGGGTCGAGAGGAACGAGCCCCAACACTCAGGGCATCCCGAAACATGTTGGGGCTCACATACGTTCGACCCAACCTACGCAGGGAATCAAACATCAAATCACCGCCCGGGAAACTTCCGGGAACAAAGCTTCCAAACGCTCGTCTTGGTAGTTGGCAATATTCACAAGCGTTCCAGTAAGTTCACGGGATTCATGGGTAGTGGTCACGCCAATGACATCAGCACCAGCGGCCAGTCCGGCCTTGATTCCGGCCAGCGAATCTTCAATCACCAGTGACTCTTCCGGCTGAACACCCAGTCTTTCCATACAGATCTGGTAAATCTGAGGATCAGGCTTGCCTCTTTCGATCATGCCCTGATGCACCAGGGTGTCAAAACAGTCTCGAATGCCCAGCCCATCGACAATAAAGTCCATATTGGAAACTGGCGCGGAAGTACCTACCGCCAGCCGGAAGCCCGCTCTCTTGAGCAGTTTGAGGAAGTCATGAAGCCCGTTCAGAGGGCGGAGGTGATGTTCGTAGAGTTCACGAAAAATCTGCTCTTTCTCTTCTCCCAGGGTGGTGACCTCGATATCACCCAGATGCTCGCCAAACAGCATGCGCATCAACTCTGAGTTGACCCGACCCGATATCCGTCGATTGTACTCTTCATCACTGATCTCAAAGCCGTGGCGCTTGAGAAACAGCTTCCAGGCCTGCCGGTGATAGTCATTGTTATCGACAATGACCCCGTCCATATCGAACAGAACTGCTTTGAAATTCCCAGGCATCGGGTTCGGTCACCTCGAAGGAATGGAGAAAGAGCGAAGTGTAGCCGGAAAACCCTCTCAGGTCTCCCGGTTTACCCCGGTCAGGTCCAGTCCAGGATCACTTTGCCAGATTGTCCCGAGCCCATGATTTCAAAACCTTGCTCAAACTCACCAAGCGGCAGGGTATGGGTAATCACCGGGGTGATGTCCAGCCCGGACTGCAGCATGCTGGTCATCTTGTACCAGGTCTCGAACATTTCACGCCCGTAAATGCCCTTGATCACCAGTCCCTTGAAGATCACCTGATTCCAGTCAATAGTGGTGTCGCTGGACGGAATACCCAACAGAGACACCTTGCCACCGTAGTTCATGTACTCCAGCATCTGCTGGAACGCACGACCATTGCCGGACATTTCCAGGCCAACGTCAAAGCCTTCCACCATACCCAGGTCGTCCATCACCTCTTTCAGGTTCTCTTTGGCGACATTGACTGCGCAGGTGGCCCCCATCTTGCTTGCCAGATCCAGACGATAGTCGTTGACATCCGTGATCACCACATTGCGGGCCCCTGCATGTTTGCAGATGGCCACAGCCATGATGCCGATCGGACCTGCGCCGGTAATCAGGACATCTTCGCCCACCAGGTCAAATGACAGGGCTGTGTGCACGGCATTGCCAAACGGGTCAAAGATGGCGGCCAGTTCATCACTGATGTCATCCGGAATCGGGAAGGCGTTCACGGCGGGAATACACAGGTATTCGGCAAAAGCGCCGTCACTGTTCACACCAACACCTACGGTGAAATTGCACAGGTGACGACGACCGGCGCGGCAGTTGCGGCAGTGACCACAGGTAATGTGCCCTTCGCCGGAAGCGCGCTGGCCGATCTCAAAGCCACGGACGCCCTCGCCCATCTCGACGATCTCGCCAACAAATTCGTGACCGACGTGCATGCCCATGGGAATGGTCTTCTGTGACCACTCATCCCAGTGATAGATATGCATGTCTGTTCCGCAGATTGCGGTTTTTCGGATCTTGATCAGAACGTCGTTATAGCCGGGCTCCGGCTTTGGCTTGTCTGCCAGCCAGATGCCCTTTTCGCCTTTCAGCTTGGCCAGTGTTTTCATACGGTTCGGTTCCTGTCAGGCAGCTGCATTAGTCGGTGCTTTCCGGGATGAGCTTCAGTTCACGCCCCACCTTGGCAAAGGCGGCAATGACCTTGCTCATATGCTCCTTACTGTGAGCCGCGGACATCTGTGTGCGGATACGGGCGGCGCCTTTGGGCACTACCGGGAAGGAGAAGCCCACTACATAAATGCCTTCTTTCAGCATTCGTTCCGCAAACTCGGCTGCCAGCTTGGCGTCTCCCAGCATCACAGGAATGATAGCGTGGCCGTTACCGGCCAGGGTGAAGCCCAGTTTTTCCATTTCCGTACGGAAATACTCACTGTTCTCGTTCAACTTTTTGCGCTGCTCACCGCCGGATTCCAGCATGTCCAGAACCTTTATGGAGGCGCTGGCAATCGTCGGGCTCAGAGTGTTGGAGAACAGGTAAGGACGGGAGCGGTTACGCAGCCAGTCAATGATTTCCGGGTGACGGGAGGAGGTGAAGCCACCGGAAGCACCACCAAGAGCCTTGCCCAGGGTACCGGTAATAATGTCAACACGGTCCATGACACCACAGTGCTCATGGGTACCACGGCCATTTTCACCCACGAAGCCAACCGCGTGAGAGTCGTCCACCATGACCATGGCATCGTACTTTTCAGCCAGGTCACAGACGCCTTCCAGGTTGGCGATAACGCCGTCCATGGAAAATACGCCGTCAGTGGCGATCAGCTTGTAACGGACGCCGGCTTCATCGGCAGCCTTCAGTTTCTCTTCCAGGTCAGCCATGTCATTGTTGGCGTAGCGGAAGCGCTTGGCCTTGCACAGGCGCACGCCGTCAATGATGCTGGCGTGGTTCAGGGAGTCACTGATAATAGCGTCTTCAGGACCCAGCAGAGTTTCGAACAGGCCGGCATTGGCGTCGAAGCAGGAAGAGTAGAGAATGGTCTCTTCCATGCCCAGAAATTCGGAAATGCGCTTTTCCAGCTCCAGGTGTACAGACTGGGTGCCACAGATAAAGCGTACCGAAGCCATGCCGTAGCCATACTCGTCCAGCGCTTTCTGACCAGCTTTAATCAGCTCAGGTGCATTGGCCAGGCCCAGGTAGTTATTGGCGCAGAAGTTGATCACTTCCTCGCCGGTATTGACCCTGATGTCAGCCTGCTGCTGGGAAGTGATCACCCGCTCGCTCTTGTAAAGGCCCTGTTGCTTCAGTTCTTCCAACTGGTTCCGCAATCCTGCGTAGAAATCAGTTTTCATTTCGACTCCGACAGAGAAAAAGGCTTCTGACACCCTTTTCACTCCATTCGCCAGACAGCAGAGAAAATGGACTGAAAAGGGACACCAGTCACCCATTGTAGAAGAAAGCAGCAAGTGTGAATTAGGGAAGCATCTTGCTGTACCAGCATTTGTACGTATTTTAATCAGGAAGTGCAAATACCTGTAATAGCACTTTCTTCCCAATGAAAAACTTGCGGCAGCCCATGATTACAGACCATTATAAAAATCCGTTCCCTATGATCAGATTGTTCTCAGCCGGTCATAGCCTTAACAGAAAATAGAAGATAAATTCACGGGCTCCACCCATCCAGCAAGGGTTCTCGTCATGAGAAGAAAGTACCTGCAGCCTATTGAGCTCTCGACCTTCCTTTTCTGTATGTGTATAACCTGTTTTATATTCGATACAGCATGGGCTCTACCCACTGACACTGAAATACCCTCCGCAGATTCAGCAACCCATTCAATCAGCTTCGGGCTGGAAGTTGATACACACTTAAACCACTTGCTGAGAGTCCAACTGACAGACATCAGCAACAGCACAGAACCTCTGCTCCAGGAACCAGCAGCTGTTAAACTCAGCTGGCGAATCGATGAATATAATGCTCACTATACGTTCACCACTCGCACCCCGATCCCCAACAGCAGCATAGAGCCCCTTCTTGCATCAGGCATAGAAGTGGAGTTTTTGAAAGTACGGGAATTTTCCGGATACAAAGTCTACTGGTACCGTTTCCGTCTGACTACGCCAGAGGGCAGGTCGGTAGGACTGCCGATTCCAGCCGGTGATTTAATGCTCCGCTCTTCTGCACTGTCCATTGGCGACCACTTCAAAACACTTGCACAGCCAGTTACGCTGCATAACCACCAGGCCAGTGACACAGAATTCATTTCCCTTCGAGTGGGGAATGCAGAATACATCAAAGGCATACTTCAGTGTGGTGGCTGCTGGGTCAAGCCGAAGAGAGAAGGATCTAACCCGCCACCTGCTCAGAAAAACGAAAATCAGGGAGATGGCGACAGACCTGATAGGGCTCCTCCCCAGGAAGGAGGTGAGAAAAAAGATGGAGATGGAGAAGACAAAAAGCCCCCTGACCAGGTCAATCAGGATCAAGCGGGGGCAGCCATCCCGACCACACTGCTGGAAAACCTGGTGGCCATATTGGAGAGTCAGGAGCTGATCAATGCTACCGCTCAAGAACTGAATTTCACGAATACCTCCATACCACCAGCTGCCATCACATGGGCCCAAGGACTGAGCATTGAAGTTAACGGCATCTCATTATCCGAAATGTGGACATCACTGTTCAATGGCATTGCTCAGTTAGACGACTCACATGAGCATAACGCAAACTTGTTTATTGATCAGTTAGCCGAGAGCGAGATTTTTGCTATAAATACTGCTGCTATTTTAGCCTTAGAATCAAAAAGTCAATTATCGAAAAACGAGATGAATACACCCTCGGAGGGAAAGCCCAAAACGAATGCAAAACGGCAGGAACAGGACAAAGTAGAGGCGACAATACTTTGATAGCTCGGCCTCTATCTCCATAAACAGCGTCAGGCTTCAGCTCAGAAGCCTGACGTTTCAGGTTCAGGGAAGTATCCGCTCCAGCAGCGCTCCCAGCTCATCCCCTGATTGATACTTCAATACTGGAGCAGGTAATAGCTCAGCATCAACCGGAGCCGTCAGCAATACCACCAGCCCGGCATCCAGAAGATGGTTGGCCTTGTCCTGCCAGCCTTTACTATCAGCCCTGACAACAAACGGCAACAACCCTCTGTCGAACAGTTGCCGCTCAAGCTGTACAGCCTCCTCAATACCATCAACCAGAATTGCTGATGGTTTCTGGCCGAGTCTGGCTTCACGGTCACTGTCAGTTACTGGTAACAGTTCTTCCTGTTGAGCCTCGTTGATCACCATGCCTGCACCAACTGTGGCGTTAGTCAGGCGATCAATAACGATAAAGGCGCCAGTCTGTCGATTGCGGTCATAGGGGTCAAAGGGGACAGGCTGTGTCAGGGCCAGTCGACATTCACCAATCTCATTCAACGACAGCTGCCCTGCAGGATTTTTTTCCAGGGTGTTGACATCAACGCGGTGATGAATCGAGGAAAAACCGCCTGCTACCTGGCTGGCGGCAAATTTGACCAGATACTGCCGGCCCGGAGCCAGCGGTTGCTCCGCCATCCAGACTACATTCACATCAAGCTGTGCCGCTGAAGGCGATGGGTTGCCGACATGCACCAGCATGTCGCCACGACTGATATCAATCTCATCTTCCAGAGTCAGCGTCACTGCCTGACCTGCGGCTGCGCTGGATAAGTCGCCATCATAGGTAACTACACGACTGACATGGCTTTCCAGCCCCGAGGGCAGAACCCTGACCCGGTCACCGGGTTGTACGACACCGGAAGCTATCGTTCCGGCATAACCGCGGAAGTCCAGGTCAGGCCGAATAACGTACTGCACAGGCAGGCGGAAATCATCAAGATTGCGGTCACTGGCAATCTGTACGGATTCAAGGGTTTCCATCAGGGTCTGCCCCTGGTACCAGTCCGTGTGCTCACTACGGTTAACAACATTGTCGCCTTCCAGGGCAGACATAGGTACAAAGCGCACATCACCCAATTCCAGTGGCTCTGCAAAATCCAGATACTGGTTACGAATCTCTTCAAAACGTTCCTGACTGAAGTCCACCAGGTCCATCTTGTTGATGGCTACCACCAGATGGCGGATACCCAGCAGACTGGCAATATAGGTATGACGCCGGGTCTGGGTCAGAACGCCTTGTCGGGCATCGATCAGGATGATCGCCAGGTCACAGGTGGACGCACCTGTGGCCATGTTACGAGTGTACTGCTCGTGCCCCGGGGTGTCGGCGATGATGTACTTGCGGTTTTCTGTGGAAAAGTACCGATAGGCCACATCAATGGTAATGCCCTGCTCCCGCTCAGCCTGCAGGCCATCCACCAGCAGGGCCAGATCCAGCTTTTCTCCCTGGGTGCCAACCCGCTTGCTGTCGTTTTCCACTGACGCCAGCTGATCTTCATAAATCATGCTGGTGTCGTGCAACAGGCGGCCTATCAGGGTGCTTTTGCCATCATCGACGCTGCCACAGGTCAGGAAGCGCAGCATCTCTTTCTCTTCGTGCCGGCGCAGGTACTCATGAATATCACTGGCGATAAGGTCTGACTGGTGACTCATCAGAAATACCCCTCCTGTTTTTTCTTTTCCATAGAGCCGGCGCTGTCATGGTCAATAACCCGCCCCTGCCGTTCGGAGGTTCTGGTCAGCAACATCTCCTGGATGACTTCGGTCAACGTATCCGCTTCTGATTCTACTGCACCCGTCAATGGGTAGCAGCCCAGAGTACGGAAACGGACTTTTTTCATTTCCGGTACTTCCCCCGGAGCCAGTGGCATACGTTCGTCGTCTACCATGATCAGGTTTCCATCGCGCTCCACGACAGGGCGCTCTTCTGACAGATAGAGTGGAACAATGGGAATATTTTCCTGGTGGATGTACTGCCAGATATCCAGCTCGGTCCAGTTCGACAGCGGAAACACTCTGATACTTTCGCCCTTTTCCACTTTACTGTTATAGATATTCCACAGTTCCGGTCGCTGGTTCTTTGGGTCCCAGCGATGGTTTCTGTCACGGAAGGAATACACACGTTCCTTGGCTCTGGAGCGTTCCTCGTCTCGTCGGGCTCCGCCAAAAGCAGCATCAAAGCCATATTTGTTCAGGGCCTGTTTCAGCGCCTGGGTTTTCATTACGTCTGTGTGCTTGGCGCTGCCGTGGGTGAACGGGCCTATGCCCTGCTCCAGCCCTTCAGGATTCTGGTGCACCAGGAGTTCAAGCCCGAGATCTTTGGTTAGCTGATCGCGGAACTTAATCATTTCACGGAATTTCCAGCCGGTATCTACATGCAGAAGGGGAAAAGGCGGTTTGCCCGGATAAAATGCCTTCATCGCCAGATGCAGCATGACGGCAGAGTCCTTGCCTATGGAATAGAGCATGACCGGGTTTTCAAACTCCGCGGCAACTTCCCGGATGATGTGAATGCTTTCTGCTTCCAGCTGTTTCAGGTGGTTCAGAGCACCATGGGCGTCATGGTGCTCATTGATCTTGTGTTCGGGCATGCCTTGCGTACCGAGGGTGACATTGGAATTTTTAGGGGTGTCTTGATTCGAATACTAGCAGCGAGAAGGGAATAATAAATTACAATTCTATATCAATATCTTCTATTGATATGCGCGCGGAACCTTCAGAGATTGCGTCCCTGCAATCATTTCCAACGTTCAGGGGGTCAGACCGGAGAATCGATATCAACAAAGTGGTGTGTCACGCCACACTCTTTTTCCAGCCAGGCACCAAGAGCCTGGACACCATACCTTTCCGTAGCGTGATGACCAGCGCTGATGTAATGAAGGTCATTTTCACGGGCAAAATGTACCGTAGATTCTGAGATCTCACCACTGACGTAAGCATCCACCCCAAGGTCCAGAGCCTGATGAATCATGCTCTGGGCGCCACCCGTACACCAGGCAAGCGACTTGATACTGTGATCACCACCCGGAATCAACAGAGGCTCCCGACCAAGCTTCAGGGCAATATCCTGTCCCAGCTGCGCCAGTGTCAGAGGCTCATCAACATGCCCCCAACTGCCCACCGAACGATCTTTGCCAGGCTCCATTCCGCCGTCTGTCTGCCACCCCATTAGATCTGCCAGTTGGGCGTTGTTGCCCATTACAGGGTGCCCATCCAGGGGAAGGTGATAGGCCAGCAGGCTGATATTGTTTCTCAGCAGGGTTTCAATCCTGCGCCGCTTCATGCCTGTCAGTACAGCATCTTCATTGCGCCAGAAATAACCGTGGTGGACAAGAATGGCATCAGCTTCAAGACGCACAGCCTGATCAATCAATGCCTGGCATGCAGTTACCCCGGTCACCAGTGTCTGAATCTGGTCAGAGCCTTCCACCTGCAGTCCATTAGGGCAATAGTCCTTGAATAGCCCCGGTTTTAACTCCTCGTCCAGCTTCTTCACGAGTTCATTCAGGGTGGTGCTCATAAATATCTCCGGTCTCTAAATGGGTAATAAAGAATGTCGCTGCATACCTGCAGCCTCTATCACTGGGGCCAGTGTTAAAGGTATATTAGGGGCTAGGCTCTGTTGACATAAGTTTATCGCGTACAGCGCCAGCGAGAGAGTTCAGAATAAGGCGCAACAGTGCGGGAATACTTTACGTATTTCAAACTGTTGGAACGCAATTATGGGCTCTCTCGCTGGCGTCCTTAAGGACGGGGCGCGTAGCCTGGTTCGTAAAGCGGCCATCTGACTGCGTTTGACTTGATTGACGCAGGAAAGCTACGCCTGCACAAGTCTGCCTTGCATATGGCCGCTTTACAAACCACTGTAGCTGACAAACTTATGTCAACAGAGCCTAGTACTGCAGCTAATTATTTTTCGATTCCATCGGCAGTTCATTGATGGCCACAATGATCAACAACGCAATCATGAAAAAATTCCTCACCCATATTGTCTTACCCTTACTGACCGGCCTCGCCGTGGGCCTGCTGATCATTGTGATAAAACCGGACCTGATCGGGCTGGAAAAAGATCATTTCACCCGGCTGTTCGATCGAAGCACAGATTTCCTCGGTAGCGGCCAGGCATCCTACAGTACAGCCGTGAAAAAAGCTGCGCCGGCTGTAGTGAATATTTCCACAGCCACTCTTGCCAGCTTACCGGAATACAACCTGACCCCCAGGTCCAGTGCCGATGGCAATAACCGCAGCAGCCGCGGGGAGACCAGTCTTGGCTCCGGTGTCATCGTCGGCCAGGACGGCTATCTGCTGACCAATAACCATGTGATTGATAATGCCGACAGCATTATTGTCACGCTCCGTGATAACCGCAAAGCTCCGGCAGCTATTGTCGGCCGGGACCCAGAAACCGACCTCGCGGTACTGAAGGTTGATCTCAGGGAAATGCCCAGCATCAAGCTGGCTGACTCCAGTCTTGCCGAAGTGGGGGATGTGGTTCTGGCGATAGGCAACCCGTTCGACCTAGGTCAAACGGTCACTATGGGCATCATCAGCGCCACCGGCCGAAATGACCTTCGACTGAACACCTACGAAGATTTTATCCAGACCGATGCCGCCATCAATATTGGCAACTCCGGCGGGGCGCTGGTGAATGCCTACGGTGACCTCATTGGTATCAACACCCTGCTATTTTCCCGTGGCGGTGGCAACGAAGGCATAGGTTTCGCCATCCCATCCAGCATGGCCCGTTTCGTCATGAATTCCATTATCAAATACGGGCGCGTAATCCGGGGCTGGCTGGGCATTGAATCGCAGCCTCTCACTCCTGAACTGGCCGACGCTTTTGGTGTCAACAGCGATATCGGCATACTTATTTCCGGAGTCTACAAGGGCGGTCCAGCTGATCTGGCAGGACTTCAGAGGGGCGACATTCTTACGGGCATTAATGGTGTGGACACCAGCGATGGTAAGAAAGTCATGAATATGGTCGCCCAGGTGCCTCCCGGCAGCGAAGTGACCATCCAGATTCTCCGTGATGACAAGCCCATGGACGTCAAGGCCAAAGTCACAACCCGCCCGAATATGGTTAACTGATTAATCCTTAATACGGTATTCTGCGGAGCGGGCATGTGCCGTCAGAGATTCTCCCCGGGCAAGCACCGAGGCCACCTTGCCCATTTCTGAAGCGCCTTCCGCGGAAAATTGAATCACAGAAGAACGTTTCTGGAAGTCATAAACCCCCAGGGGTGATGAGAAGCGGGCTGTACCAGACGTTGGCAGAACATGGTTTGGCCCGGCACAGTAATCACCCAGGGCTTCAGCAGTATGCCTCCCCATGAAGATAGCCCCGACGTGTCGTATTTTTGGCAACAGAGATTCAGGATCTGCCACTGACAGTTCCAGGTGTTCCGGTGCGATGCGATTGGTTAACTCGCAGGCAGCGTCCATATCCGGTACTTGAATGAGCATCCCGCGACCATTCAGCGAGGCTGAAATAATCTCTTTCCGCTCCATCTCCGGCAGCAGCCGGTTCATGGACTCGTGAACCCGGTTAAGGAATTCAGCATCTGGAGAGATCAATACCGCCTGGGCATCTTCATCGTGTTCAGCTTGGGAAAACAGATCCATGGCTATCCAGTCTGGATCAGTCTGTCCGTCACAGACCACCAGAATTTCTGATGGGCCGGCGATCATATCTATACCAACCTGCCCGAATACTTCCCGCTTGGCAGTCGCTACATAGATGTTGCCAGGGCCAACAATTTTATCAACACCTGGTATGGTTTCCGTACCGTAGGCCAGTGCTGCTATGGCCTGTGCGCCACCAATGGTGAAAACCTTGTTGACCCCTGCCACAGCAGCAGCCGCCAGAACCATATCGTTGACCACGCCGTCGGGGGTGGGCACCACCATAACGATTTCGGCGACGCCCGCCACATGAGCCGGAATGGCATTCATTAATACCGAAGAAGGATAAGCAGCTTTGCCACCGGGCACGTACAGCCCAACCCTGTCCATGGGAAGTACTTTTTGTCCCAGGCGCGTGCCGTCGTCTTCTTCATAAGACCAGGAAGATTGAACCTGCTTCTGGTGATAACTGCGGATACGTTCCGCCGCAGTTTGTAGAGCCTGTTTCTGCTCTTCAGTAATGGAAGCCAGAGATTGTTGCAGCCGCACTTCTGTCATTACCAGTTCTGAAATGTCTTCTGCTGCCACTCGATCAAAACGACGGGTGTATTCCAGAACAGCGTCATCACCACGACTGCGAACCTGCTGGATGATGTCTTTTACACGACTCTGGACAGCTTCATCAGAGACACTGTCCCAGGCCAGCAACTGATCAAGCCGGTCATTAAAGTCAGGGGCTGTGAAATCAAGCCGGGCCGGATTGACGTTGTCACCACTCATACTCAAACCTCCCCAGCAACAGCACTGCCAAGTTGTTCCACTAATTGACTGATCGCCTGGTGCTTTATCTTCGTCGACGCCTTGTTCACCACCAGCCGGGAAGAAACTTCCGTAATCAGGTCACGGGGCTCAAGGCCGTTGGCCCTGAGCGTGTTACCGGTATCGACCACATCAATGATGATGTCCGCAAGACCAACCAGTGGCGCCAGCTCCATGGAGCCGTATAGCTTGATAATATCTGCCTGTCGCCCCAGAGAAGCATAATAACGCTTGGCCACATTGACGAATTTGGTTGCGACCTTCACCCGCCCCTGAGGTTCCGCCACTCCGACTTTTCCAGCCGTCATCAGCTTGCATTTGGCAATCTGAAGATCCAGCGGCTCGTACAGCTCTGTAGAGCCATGCTCAAGCAGGACATCCTTACCAGCGACACCAAGGTCAGCCGCACCGTATTCCACATATGTGGGAACGTCACTGGCCCTGACAATCAACAGGTTCACATGGGCATTGGTGGTGGGAATGATGAGTTTGCGGCTCTGACCGGGATCTTCGGTCAATTCGATACCCGCCGCTTTCAGCAATGGCAGCGTGTCTTTCAGAATGCGCCCCTTGGACAGGGCAATGGTGATCTGGCTGGACATCGGAGTCAGGCTTCCTTCTCGTTATACAGGCCTGGAGAATGCGTAGTTTACACAAAAAAGCAGCCAATTGAGTAACAAGAAGGGGCATGGGACAGAATGGACCGGCAGACTGCCGGTCCAGAAAGGCAGGTCAGGAAGGAACGCGGCGGATCTGAGCGCCCAGCTGCTGCAGCTTTTCCTCGATACACTCGTAACCACGGTCGATATGATAAATACGTTCGACCACGGTATCGCCTTCGGCCATCAGGCCGGCAATAACGAGGCTGGCGGAAGCCCGAAGGTCTGTCGCCATAACCGGGGCAGCCTTGATACCCTCAACGCCCTTGATGATCACGGTGTTACCTTCAACCGCAACGTCAGCGCCCATGCGCTTCATTTCCTGCACGTGCATGAAACGATTTTCGAATACGGTTTCGGTAATCCGACCAGTGCCTTCGGCAATGAGGTTCAGAGCCGTGAACTGGGCCTGGATATCCGTTGGCATGGCCGGGAAAGGCGCGGTTTTCAGGTCAATGGACTTCGGACGCTGGCCTTTCATGTCCAGCTCAATCCAGTCCTCTCCCCATTCAACCGCAGCACCGGCTTCACGCAGTTTGATCAGGATGGCATCCAGCAGATCGGGCTGTGTGTCTTTCAGCTTTACACGACCGCCAGTGGCTGCCGCTGCGATCAGGTAGGTACCGGTCTCAATTCGGTCAGGCAGTACGGAGTAGGTGCAGCCATTAAGGCGTTCAACACCCTGAACACGAATGGTGTCAGTGCCGTAGCCTTCAATTTTTGCCCCCATGGTGATCAGACATTCAGCCAGATCCACCACTTCCGGTTCCCTGGCGGCGTTTTCGATGATGGTTTCACCGTCAGCCAGACAGGCAGCCATCAGGATGTTCTCTGTGCCCGTTACGGTCACAGTATCCATGAAGATGCGGGCGCCTTTCAGACGATTCTCGACGCTGGCCTTGATGTAGCCGTCTTCGACGACGATGTCTGCACCCATGGCCTGAAGACCACGGATATGCAGGTCAACCGGACGGGAACCAATGGCACACCCGCCCGGCAGAGACACTTCAGCCTTGCCGAAACGGGCCAGCAGGGGACCCAGCACCAGGATGGACGCCCGCATGGTTTTCACCAGCTCATAAGGGGCTTTCAGGTGTTTGATGGTACTTGCATGAACTTCAACGTTCATCCGCTCGTCCACGAGCAGGTCAATCCCCATGCAGCCGAACAGCTCGAACATGGTGGTGATATCGTGCAGATGAGGGAGGTTGCAGACAGTGACCGGGTCATCGGCCAGCAGGGTTGCCGCCAGAATCGGCAGAGCAGAGTTCTTGGCACCGGAGATGCGAATCTCTCCGTCAAGACGGGCGCCACCCGTGATAATCAGCTTATCCATAGTCGCTCCAAAGCTTGCCCGTCACGTTAAGCCTGAGCCTGGCCGCTGGTTTGCTGTTTGTCAGCCCATTCCGTCCGGGTCAGGGTGGTCATGGTAACAGCGTGAATGTCACCACTGGCGATCATGGCATTCAGATGCTTATAAACCATCTGCTGACGCTTGACCGGCATGGCGCCCTGGAACAGGTCGCTGATAATGGTCAAACGGAAGTCACAGCCTTCACCTTCTACAAAAACCTCGGAATCGGCCATCTGCTCTTCCAGAAACGCCTTCACCTCAGTGGCTTGCATGAATTCACCTCTTAAACAGCCATGAGCGGGAAATGCAGCTCACCCCGAACCATGGAAATGGCCACACAGCCCCAATTAGCTGCATTTTCATAGTAAATAGTCGCGAAGTCAGTGACTTCCTTCGTTTCAGGGATGAAGGCCGACTCACACGGGAATGGATTAACGTAGCCTGCAGATTCGGGATGTGGCAAATCAACATTTATCTGAACGCCCCCATCAGACCCGCCGGGCAAATCGGGCAATCATATAGGACTCGCAGCTGCATGACTAGCAGCAATATCCAGAGTTCTTTAATGAATCAGTCTTGTAGGTCGGATTAGAATTGAAAATTCGTAATCCGACATGGGTCACCGCTAAAGTGCCAACTTCCAAGGCTTCTAACAGCCTGTCGGATTAAGGGGCAAGCCCTAATCCGACCTACGTAAACCAGAGTGCGTCGATAAATCACCGGGGCAGGTAGAGTCGGCCAGCAATTCTTCAACACCAGAGACCCTGGCCAGCGCGGTAAGTTCCTCTGGTACGCCGGTAAAACAGAGGTTTTTCACCTGGTGGCGGGCAAACCTGATCCAGGAAAGACACACGGACAATGTTGAGCTGTCCGCCTGTAGCAGTTCAGCCAGGCTTATGGAGATATCCGTCGCCGACCCGCTTTGACTCTGGGACAGCAGTTTTATGCCATCGCGTTCGACCTGTGCGGCATTATCAAACGTCACCACACCTCTGAGGGCATACCTGCCACTCTCAAGTTCAACCAGGGACATACTTCACCTACCTTTCCGCAAGACGCCTCTGCGCCGAGACACATGCCGGGCAGAATAGGCCAAGCCTGTCAATGAACGTTTGAGAGCCCGCTTACTTCTTGCCTTTATCATCTTTTTTCTTGTTCTTGTCCGTGTCGCTGGCGGCCATGATTTCCGCCCAGTGAGCGACAACATACTCTACCTTGCCGTGCCGGTCGACCGCATTGGCAAACTGGCTCTGGAACTGTTTGGCGATATTGATCCCTTCGAGCGTGATGTTCCTCAGCTTCCAGCGGCCATTAACATGAACCATGGAGTAGAAAATTTCCAGTGTCCGGCTGCTGGTTTTAACTTTCATTTTCACCGGAATACGTCGTATTTCTCCCTCAATGTATTTCTTCATCTGATCTGGAGAAGTCTTGTCCACACTATCGATAGTCAGACTGGTGTCATCAAGAGACAATAATGCATTACCGTAAAAGTTGAACAGACTGTCCTTGAACACCTTCTCGAACTTATCCACCTCAGCCGGGTTGCGTCGGGTGTATTTACCCATCACGTAACGGGCTATCTGGTCAAAAGCCACCACCGGACTCAACAGACGATCGACTTCCTTGATGAACGCCTCCTTGTCCTTGCGGTACTCTTCTTTATTCTTGTCATACAGCGCCAGCAGTTCCCTGGTGAACTCTTCCACCTCTTTCTCTGGCGGTGGCAGCGTGGGAGCGGCGGCAACCGTGGGAGTGAAGACCAGCAGCGTCCCTGCCGACAGCAACAGTCCGAAAATCAAACTTTGTATGGATTGGATTGCTTTCATGCCCCCACTCTCCTGTTATCCGTCATCACTGTTGTTCACCGAACCCAGCAGGAACTTGCCTATCAGTTCTTCAAGAATCACGGCTGACTGGGTGTCTTCAAAACGGCTGCCATCCTTCAGATATTCTTCTTCACCACCGATGCTGATACCAATGTACTTATCACCGAGCAGGCCCGCAGTCACGATGGAAGCTGTGCTGTCCAAGGGGATGTTGTCCATTTTTGAACTGAGTTCCATCTCGACCTTGGCCGTGTATGTCTGCTTGTCCAGCTCGATATGCGTTACCTTGCCGACAACCACACCGGCTACCACGACCTTGGCCCGGGGCTTCAAAGCCCCGGTATTATCAAAGTAGGCATAAACTTTATAAGACTCCCGGTCACTTTCCAGGGACAGGCCACTGACCTTCAGGGCCAGTACCACCAGCGCCAGCATCCCTGCCAACATAAAGCCGCCGACACTGATCTCTACCGTTCTCATCCGCATCTTGTACTCCGATTCTCCTGCAATTAACATGTTCAGCTCAAGCCAAATGGTTCAGGTCAAGGCGCAGCCGTGCAGGAATACTTTACGTATTTCAAACAGCTGTAACGCTGAGATGGGCCATTTGGCTTGAGCCCTTCGGGTGGCACGTAAAGCGGCCATCTGGCTGCGATAGACTTGATTGACGTAGAATGGCTATGCCTTATAGAAAGCTACGCCTGCACAAGTCTGCCTTACATATGACCGCTTTACGTGCCACTGAACATGTCATATGCAGGGAACCGGAGTACTAAAGTTCTCCAAACATGACGGCGGTTAAAATAAAGTCCAACCCCAAAATCGCCAGGGACGAATATACGACAGTTCTTGTTGTGGCCCGGCTGACCCCCTCGGATGTAGGGATGGCATCATAGCCCTGGAAAACAGCAATCCAGGTCACGACAAGGCCGAAAACCAGGCTTTTGATAATGCCATTGCCTATGTCAGCGGTAACGCTGACTGACTGCTGCATGCCGGCCCAGAAAGAGCCTTCGTAGATTCCCAGCCAGTCAACCCCGACCATAACTGCCCCGAGAATACCCACCATGCAGAAGATAGTGGACAGCAGTGGCATGGCGATAAAACCCGCCCAGAACCTGGGGGCAATAATCCTTTTCAGAGGGTCAACACCGATCATCTCCAGGCTGGACAGCTGCTCGGTGGTTTTCATCAAGCCGATTTCGGCGGTCAGGGCTGACCCCGCCCGACCTGCGAAAAGCAAAGCGGTGACAACCGGCCCCAGCTCCCTGAGCAGGCTCAAGGCAACCATCTGCCCCACAGCGTCCTCAGAGCCGTAGCGAACCAGAATATTATAACCCTGCAGAGCCAGTACCATGCCGATGAACAGGCCAGACATGGTGACGATGATCAGGGACATCACGCCAACGCTGTACAGCTGCTGAATGAGCAGTGAGAAGCGGTTACTGAATCCTGCCCGGGAGAAAATCGCCAGGAACAGGAACACACCGGAGCGGCCGATCGACTGGACATGATCCAGCCCAAACCGGCCCAGCAGGGCCAGCCGTTCCATCAGATCAAGTTTCATCGTCCCCCCTCAATAATGCTTGCCGGTAGTCCTCGGCCGGGTAGTGAAAAGGTACCGGACCGTCGGCATGACCATTCATAAACTGAGACACCCGGGGATCGGTGGAGTTCATCATATCCTGGGGTGCGCCCTCACCAATCACATCTCCATCGGCAATCAGGTACAGGTAATCAGCAATGCTGGCCGTTTCATGGAGGTCATGAGAGACAACAAGACTGGTAATCTGCAGCGCCCGGTTGAGCATCCGGATCAGCTTCACCAGAACCCCCATGGCTATGGGGTCCTGCCCCACAAAAGGCTCATCGTACATGACCATGGCCGGATCCAGGGCAATGGCCCGGGCCAGGGCTACCCGCCGGTTCATCCCTCCAGACAGCTCGGCCGGCATCAGAGACCAGGCTCCCCGCAATCCCACAGCCTCCAGTTTCATGAAGACAATGTCGCGAATCATGTCTTCCGGAAGTTCGGTATGTATCCTCAGCGGGAAGGCAACATTTTCAAAAACAGAGAGATCCGTAAACAGCGCACCGCTCTGGAACAGCATGCCCATTTTGCGGCGCAGCCTGAAGAGTTCTTCCCGGGAAAGGCTGTCCAGGTCCTGGCCATCCACATAGATTTTCCCGGCATCCGGCTTCAGCTGCCTGCCAATCAGGCGCAGCAGGGTGGTTTTTCCGGTACCGGACGGCCCCATGATGCCTACGATCCTGCCCTGGGGAATGGTCATATCGATGTTATTGAAGATAACGCGGTCGCCGCGATGAAATGTCAGCCCGCGGATCTCGATAAAATTGTCAGTAGCCTCTCTCATGGGCAGGCGATTCCTTGCATTTCTGGGCAGCTTACGTTTACTCAGACAGTCCTTATCTGTAATAAACGTACAACAGAGTTATTATGACGGTTTTTACTTATTAATTGAACAACAACCGAATCAGCAATGGATAATTGCTTGTAAAAAATGTCTGTATACAGCTTTATCTTGAACGCAATCTTGAACGCATAGGCATTCAATACCGCTGCTTTCTCACTCATTGCCGTAGTTTTGCCGACAATGACTGGATTACCGCGTCACAGCTCAATAGACTGTTCAGCCTCAGTGACAAAAACAAGAGTAACAACGACCCATGCTGACAGCCATCGCCGCCATTCTGGCCGGTTTTATCTTGCTTACCTGGAGCGCAGACCGCTTCGTGGCAGGTGCAGCGGCCACCGCCAGCAACTTCAACATCTCGCCCATGCTGATTGGGTTGACCGTGGTTTCGGTGGGAACCTCAGCCCCGGAAATCCTGGTTTCCCTGATGGCAGCCAGCCAGGATCATGTCGGCCTGGCAGTGGGCAATGCGATTGGTTCCAACATTGCGAATATAGGCCTTGTTCTGGGTATTACCGCCCTTATTGCCCCCCTGCCTGTGAAGGCGGCTCTTGCACAAAAAGAAATTCCCCTGCTGGTGATCATCACGGTTGCTACAGGCATCTGTCTTGGGAATGGCTACCTGGGCCTGCTGGACAGCCTCGTGCTTCTCACTGGACTCATTATCACCCTTTACCTGATGGTTCGCTGGCAGAAGCAGCATCCCAATGAACCTCTTTTCCACGAAGAATCTGCAGAAGACGAGATTCAGCAACTGTCCCCGGGAAAATCCTGGCTGTACCTGGGCTCAGGTCTGCTGTTGCTGCTGGGAAGCTCTCAACTGCTGGTCTGGGGCGCCACAGATGTGGCCAGAATGCTGGGAGTCAGTGAACTGATGATCGGCCTGACCATTGTCGCCATAGGCACCAGCCTGCCAGAACTGGCCGCCTCCATCACCAGCGCCCTCAAGGGACATTCCGATATCGCCCTGGGCAATGTTGTCGGCTCCAATATCTTTAACCTGCTGGCGGTTCTGTCCATGCCGGGACTGGTGGCTCCCGGAGAGCTTGATGACCAACAGGTCATCTGGCGGGACTACCCTGTCATGCTTGGACTGACGTTACTGATTGCCCTGATCTGCTGGCTTGGTTCGCGCAAAGGCCAGCACAGAAACCTGGGCAGACGGGCAGGAAGCCTGCTCTTGGGCTGTTACTGTCTTTACGGTCTGATGCTTTTCCTGCAAAACTGACCTCACCGTTCTTCGTACATTGGAACCAATGCTGGCAGGCTGACTCTAACCCTGAAGAAAGACCAGAGAACTTACCCCTGTCACTGAGTCCATTGCCGAATTACAATAGCAGAGCTTTTTTTACCGAAGACACACCAGACAGCTGTGACTATGACTACAGACGAGCCACTCATCGCCATAGGCCGACGCACCATAGCCCTTGAGGCTGAAGCCGTACAGACCCTGATTGACCGAGTGGACAGCCACTTTGCCAACGCCTGCCGTCTGCTGCTGGAATGCAGCGGCCGGGTCATTGTCGTTGGCATGGGCAAATCCGGCCATGTGGCTCGAAAAATCGCCGCCACCCTGGCCAGCACAGGCACCCCGGCATTCTTCGTGCACCCGGGTGAAGCCAGCCATGGTGACATGGGCATGATTACCGCAGAGGACGTGGTTCTGGCCCTGTCCAACTCCGGCGAAACCACGGAAGTGATTACGCTTCTGCCACTGCTGAAGAGGCTTGGCACCAGGCTGATCAGCATGACCGGAAACCCCGAATCTACCCTGGGCACAGATGCCGATGTTCACCTGAATACCGGCGTTGAAAAGGAAGCCTGCCCTCTCGATCTGGCGCCCACCTCCAGCACTACCACTGCCCTGGTGATGGGCGATGCCCTGGCCATTGCCCTGCTTGAAGCCAGGGGCTTTACCGAAGAAGACTTTGCTTTCTCCCACCCTGGCGGCGCCCTCGGCAAACGCCTGCTGCTGAAAGTCAGGGACATCATGCATGACGGCAATCGTATCCCCGAAGTCAGCCTGGGCACTTCTCTCAGCACCGCCCTGCTGGAGGTCACCCGCAAGGGGCTGGGCATGACCGCCATTACCGACCAGGACAGGAAAGTGATTGGCATCTTTACCGATGGCGACCTGCGCCGGGCCCTGGATAAAGGTGTGGACCCCCACTCCACCCTGATTGACGACGTCATGACCAGTCACTGTAAAACCATTTCACCGGACATCCTGGCGGCGGAAGCTCTGAAAATCATGGATGACCGCAAGATCAATGCGCTGATCTGTGTCGACTCGGAAGACCACGCCGTTGGCGCCATCAATATGCACGATTTGTTAAAGGCTGGGGTTGTATGATCGATCAATTACTTAATGACGCCGCAGCAAAAGTACGCCTGGTTATTTTTGACGTGGACGGTGTGCTGACCGATGGCCGGCTGATGTTCGGTGAAAACGGTGAAGCGCTGAAGGTTTTCAACACACTGGACGGTCATGGCATCAAGATGCTCGGCCAGGCCGGTATCAAGACAGCCATCATCAGCGGTCGCCGCTCAGCATTTGTAGAAAAACGAGCTGCCGATCTGGAAATGGATTTTCTGTATCAGGGTCGGGAAGACAAGATCAATGCACTGAACGAGCTGCTGGCAGAGGAAAAGTTTGAGATGCAGGAAATCGCCTATCTCGGGGACGACCTTCCGGACCTGCCAGTCATTCGCCGGGTCGGCCTGGGGTGCGCCGTGGCCAATGCCCACCCGTTTGTTCGCGAACACGCCCATGGTGTTACCAGCAACAGTGGCGGGCAGGGTGCAGCCAGAGAGTTCTGTGACTTTATCCTTGCTGCGCAGGGCAGACTGGACGAAATGCTGGCAGCATACCTGTAAGAAAACAGCGATCAGCAGTCAAAGTCATCTGCTCATCCTTTGATGGACTGATGGCATTATTGAAAACAGTATCGGCCTGAAACCGCCATTTCGGCCGATACACTACTCTTGAGACAAAAAACGAACAAACTGATGCCTTACCGCAACTACCTGCTGATAACCTGCGTGATGCTGGCCATGATTGGTATCGGTTACTGGTCATACGACAGCAGCCTACATGTAGTGGGTCAGAAAAAGCCTGTGGTCGTCCGTGAGAACGCCGATTACTACCTGATCGATGCAGAGATAAAACAGTTCAACGAAGCTGGCAGGCTGGAATACCGGCTGACTTCGAAAAGCATCTCCCATTACCCCCATAACGATAACACCCTGCTGCAAACGCCGCATATGCTCAGTTTCAGCAACCCGGAAGAACCTCTTCAGGCCGATGCCCAGTATGGGAAGATGCTGCCGGGCAACCAGGATCTGGAACTCTGGGACGATGTTGTGATGATTCAGACCGATGTCAACAACCGGCAAAAGCTACGTATGGACACTGATTTCATCACCATTTACTCTGAGCAGGGACTGGCCGTGACCGACAGGCCGGTGCTGATTGTCAACGAAACAAGCCGGACCCGGGCTATCGGTATGGAAGCTTTCTACAGGGAAAGTCTGGTAAAACTCAAATCAAGGGTGCGAGGACTTCATGAGCCGCAATAAACGTCTTCTTCTTGGTCTTTTTTTCCTGTTGCCCACCCTGGCACTGGCGTTGCCCTCCGACCGGGATAAACCCATCGAGATTGAATCCAACACGGCGGACATTGACAACAAGAAAGGCGTTTCCGTCTATCGGGGCGACGTGGTCATGACCCAGGGCACCACCCGGATTACCGGCGATGTGATTACCGTTTACTCGAAGAACCAGGAAGTCCAGAAAATTGTTGCCGAAGGTTTCAAGAAAAGAGCCTACTACGAAGAGCAGCAGCCGGATGCCGATGGCACCGTACAGGCCTGGGGACACACCATTGACTACCGAGTGGCCGGAGACCAGATCAAACTGCTCAGACAGGCCCAGCTGACCCAGAAGGGAGACACCTTCAAGGGTGAGCAGATTGACTACAACATCAAGAACCAGACTGTCAACGCCAAGGGCGCCGCCAGCAAGAAAGGTTCTGAGGGCCGGGTCCAGATGGTCATCCAGCCCAAGCAGGACAGCAAGAAAAAGTAGTTAGAAAAGGTTTATCAATTTCGGATGGTTACATTAAAGGCTGAAAACCTCAGTAAGAGCTACAAAGGCCGGCAGGTTGTCAAAGATGTCTCCCTGCAGGTCAACAGTGGCCAGATCGTTGGACTGCTGGGCCCCAATGGTGCCGGCAAGACCACCTGTTTCTACATGATTGTGGGGCTGGTCAAAGCCGACGGTGGCAAGGTCAGTCTTGAGGGTCGTGACCTGACTTTTGAGCCCATGCACGGCCGCGCACGAGCCGGTGTGGGCTACCTTCCCCAGGAAGTGTCCATATTCCGCAAGCTGTCAGTCACTGACAACATTCTTGCGATTCTGGAAACCCGCCGGGAGCTGAGTAAAAAAGAACGGCACGAAAAGATGGAGTCGCTGTTGGAAGAATTCAGCATCACCCACATTCGCGACAACCTGGGCATGAGCCTTTCGGGAGGAGAAAAGCGCCGGGTGGAAATCGCCAGGGCACTGGCCACCGACCCGACATTTATCCTGCTCGATGAACCCTTCGCCGGCGTTGACCCGATCTCTGTCGGCGATATCAAAGAAGTCATCAGTCACCTGAAGCATCGCGGCATCGGTATTCTGATCACTGACCATAATGTTCGTGAAACACTGGATATCTGTGAAAAAGCCTACATCGTCAGTGAAGGCCATATTATTGCCGAGGGTGACAGCCAGACCATCATGACCAACCAGAAAGTGCGTGACGTCTATCTCGGGCACCAGTTCAGTCTGTAATCCGACCCAGCTCTTCACAACACGGGTTTTTCCAACGGCGGAAATGCAGACATCCAGGCGACTGCATTCTTCTGCCCGTACTGCGAATAGGCTTTCCCCCCGCATTCAGATGTGATTATAATCCGGATGACATGGAGAGTAGCCCAATCATAATAATGTGCAGGCACTGATACATGGAGCCTGACCATTCGGCACATCCACTTCAGTGCAGACATCGAAGTAAAGGTACACGGTTGCCCTATGAAGCCCTCCCTACAGCTCAAAATGGGCCAGCAGCTGACCATGACCCCGCAGCTGCAGCAAGCGATCAGGCTGCTTCAGCTGTCGACCCTGGATCTGCAACAGGAAATCCAGGAAGCGCTGGAGTCCAACCCCATGCTGGAAACGGACGAGACGGCGAAAGAACAGGAAAACAGCGCCTCCCAGGAGGATAGCGGGCAACTGCCGGATCTCAATGAGGCCTCCACCCCGACAGAAGCGCCGGAGGAACCGGAATGGGCTGATAACATTCCCAGCGAGCTACCGATGGATTCCGGATGGGACGAGGTTTATTCGAGCCTGCCTGCTCCCGTGGATGATGAGCACGACCCCTTTGCCACCTCAAAAAGTGTCGAATCCCTGCAGGACTACCTGGAGTGGCAGCTGAATCTGGCGCCCATGAGTGACCTGGACCGGATCCTCGGACTGGCGCTGATTGAGGCGGTCAATCCGGACGGCTACCTCAGCAGTTCCCTTGAAGACATTTTTGCCTCACTGAAACAGTCCACCGATGAGTCCTTCCCCGCTGAGGAGCTTGAGCTGGACGAACTGAAAGTCATGCAGCACCGAATCCAGCTGTTCGACCCGGTAGGCTGTTGCAGCGAAAACCTGAAAGAGTGCCTGGACATTCAACTCTCACAGCTGCCTGACAACACTCCCTTTATTGCGGCCGCCAGGCTGCTCATCAAGTCTCACCTTGAAGCACTGGGAAGTCGGGATTACACCCAGGTGATGCGCAAGACGAAGCTCAAGGAGCACCAGCTCAGGGAAGCACTTACCCTGATACAGAGCCTTAACCCGAGACCCGGCGCCGAAATCGGACAGACTGAACCCGAGTATGTTGTGCCTGATATCTCTGTTCGCAAGGTCAAGGAACGCTGGGTAGTGGAACTCAATGCAGAGTCTCTACCCAAAGTCCGCATCAACAGCAACTATGCGTCGCTGGTTCAGAGAGCCAACAGCAGCCGTGACAACGTCTTCATGAAAAATCAGCTGCAGGAAGCCCGTTGGTTCCTGAAAAACCTGCAGAGCCGCAATGAAACACTGGTCAAGGTCGCCAGCCAGATCGTTGCATTCCAGCAGGGCTTTCTCGAGCATGGTGAAGAAGCCATGAAGCCGCTGGTGCTGGCCGATATCGCCCAGGCTGTCGAAATGCATGAGTCGACGATTTCCAGGGTGACTACGAAAAAGTACATGCATACGCCCAGGGGCGTGTTTGAACTCAAGTATTTTTTCTCCAGCCATGTCAGCACCAACAGTGGTGGCGAATGCTCATCCACCGCCATCCGCGCGCTGATTAAAAAGCTGGTCAGCGAAGAAAGTCCCAGGAAGCCCCTGAGCGATAACAAGATCGCCACAATGCTCGGCGAGCAGGGTATCAAGGTGGCGAGAAGAACCATTGCCAAATATCGTGAATCCCTGCACATCCCTCCTTCAAATGAACGCAAACGGCTGGTGTAGTTGCAGGGTTCCTGAAGTGCCGTTTTTTTGCTTCAGGACAGAGCCAAGTGCCATTGACAGTGATAGAATTCCAGACATGCCAGCCTGAATAATCCCGGAGGCTGGACATTATGAAGAATCGGGATCAGCAGGAGAGCGTTACATGCAAGTCAACATCAGTGGACATCATGTAGAGGTGACACCGGCTCTGAGAGACTACGTCATCAAAAAACTCGACCGCCTTGAAGCTCACTTCGACAACATCACTAATGTGCAGGTGACACTGAGCGTGGAAAAACTCAGTCACAAGGCTGAAGCCATCCTGCACATCCGTGGAGCGGATATCAACGCTGTCGCTGACGATGAGGACATGTACGCTGCTATCGATAGCCTGTCGGATAAACTGGACAGACAACTGGTAAAACACAAGGGCAAGACGCTAGACCGGCTTCAGGGGGCTAACGGCCGCTCCTGAGCACCTCGATCGCTGTATGATTATCGAACACCTTTTAACCCCCGAGCGTACCCTCTGCGGTGTGCACGGGGCCAGCAAGAAGAAAATCCTGGAAACGGTCGCGGAACAGATCAGCCATCATGTTCCAGCCATCAACGCCAAGGACCTGTTCAACAACCTTATTGCCCGGGAGCGGCTGGGTACCACCGGCCTTGGTCAAGGTATTGCTTTGCCGCACTGTCGTTCCAAAGCCTGCCAGGCGCCCACAGGACTGTTTATCAAGCTCGCTGAGCCGGTAGACTTTGACTCCGTGGACAGGCAGCCAGTAGACCTGGTTTTTGCCCTGATCGTACCGGAGGAGAGCACCCAGGAACACCTGCAGATTCTCCAGGCACTGGCCGAGCGTTTTCAGTCTGCTGTTATGCTGCAGAAAATGCGTGAATCAGAAAACGCCCTGTCCCTCTATCAAAGCATCACTGCCAAAGTCTGAACTCATTCTTTTCCTGAGCGGAGGCTGTCAGACAATTTTTTCTGACAGCCGGCAACTACTTTTTCTAAGCTTCAAAGTAGTACCCCGTCCCGCTGCATATGATAGGTTCAGTGGCTCGCCCGGAGGGCTCAAGGCAGACGGACGGGGTACAGCCGAGCGACTGCAGGTTTTAATTTCAACGGGTTTTGTTAGACTTTCCTGCATCAGCAACAAGGGTTATTGAAACAGGGGCCATGCGCCACTCTCCCCCGGGGTTCGACCTCGATGGGAAAACCTGGAAGGATACTCCATGAAATTGATCATCATCAGCGGACGTTCGGGCTCCGGAAAAAGTTCAGCCCTGCATGCCCTTGAAGACCAGGGTTACTATTGCGTTGATAACCTTCCGGCCAGCATGCTCAGTGATCTGCCCCGCACCCTGAAGACCAGTCTGCAGAAGCTGCCACAGATGGCGGTCAGCATTGATGTGAGAAACCTTCCCGGCGCCCTGGAAGACTTCCCTGACCTGCTTGCCGAACTCCAAAGGCAGGGCATCAAGTGTGAAGTGGTGTTCCTGGATGCAGACAGCGACAGTCTGATGAAAAGGTACAGCTCCACCCGCCGGAAGCACCCTCTCAGCAATGACAATGTATCTCTGTCAGAAGCCATCGACCTTGAGAAACAGTTACTGGCCCCGGTCGCATCCGAGGCCGATATTCGCATTGATACCTCGCCGTTATCGGTACATGAGATCAGAGAGCAGATTCGCCAGCGAATCTGTGGTGAAGACACTCAGGGCATGACACTGTTAATTCAGTCCTTTGGCTTCAAACATGGCATGCCGGTGGATGCTGATTTTGTCTTTGATGTGCGCTGCCTGCCCAACCCTTTCTGGGTCGAGGCGCTGCGGCCGCATACCGGACTTGAGAAGCCGGTCCAGGACTTTCTGGCGGCAGAGCCCATGGTCAGCGAAATGGTGGAAGATCTTCGCTGTTTTATCGAGAAATGGCTGCCGCGTTTTGAATCCGGACAGCGCAGCTATATGACCATTGCCATAGGCTGCACCGGAGGCCAGCACCGCTCCGTATACATCAGTGAACAGCTGGGAGCATGGTTCAGTCAGCACTTTGAACGATTACAGGTCAGGCACAGGGAGCTTTCCGGTTCATGATCCAGAAACAGGTCGCCATCATCAACAAGCTGGGACTGCACGCCAGGGCGGCGTCCAAGTTTGTCACCGCCACCAGCGCTTACACCAGCCAGGTCAAGGTCTGTTTTAACGGCAGGGAAGTGGACGGCAAGAGCATTATGGCAGTGATGATGCTGGCGGCCGGGCAGGGCTCCACCCTGGATCTGACTTTCGACGGGGAAGATGAAAATGAAGCCTGTGAAGCGCTGAGCACGCTGATCAGCAACTATTTTGATGAGGGAGAGTAACCTCTGTAGCAGCCCTCAGCACTTAATACAGCAGGTATAAAACCCACCTCTGCATGACAATCACCCGGGTTCCTGTTATTTACTATGAGTACAGAGCGATTTTTTTCAGCCAGACAGTCCCCTGCAATCGCTCGAATCTGCCCCCCTGTTAAGACTGTCATGACACAACAGGCGGATGCCACCCCACAATAATCAACGGGCGTTTACCCATGGCACAGCAACTGCAACTGAGTATCGGAGATGAAGCACTGAAGGAGCTGAACGACGCTCTGGAGCACGGTGTTTCGACCGAACTCAGAAGAATGCTGAACGGCCTGCCTGCCCCTGATGCCGCCCACCTGCTGGAATCTTCACCACCAAAACTTCGCAGCCTGCTCTGGCGACTGATCGACCGGGAAATGGAGGGTGATGTCCTACAGGAACTCAGTGACGAAGTCCGCCAGTTCTTTCTCGACCAGATGAACGTAGCTGAGCTGAAAGCCATTACCGAAGGTCAGGATGTCGATGATATCGCCGACCTTCTGCAGCAGCTGCCTGGCACCATCACAAGAAAAGTGCTGGACTCCATGGACAGCCAGGATCGCCAGCGTGTTGAAGCGGTACTGTCATTTCCGGAGGACACGGCCGGCGGCCTGATGAATACGGACATGATCACCGTCCGCCCCAGCAATACCGTCGATGTGGTGCTTCGCTACCTGCGTCGTCACCAGGAAATCCCGGAGATGACTGACAGCCTGTTCGTAGTCAACCGTCGTGACGAATACATTGGCTCTCTGCCCTTGTCCACCCTTCTCACTACCGACCCTGCCGCGACTGTTTATGAAGTCATGCAGGCGGATGTGGAACCCATTCTGGCAGACATAGAAGACACCCAGGTGGCTCAGCTGTTTGAACGCCTGGACCTGGTCTCTGCGCCAGTGGTAGATTCATCTGGAAAACTGCTTGGGCGTATCACCATTGACGATGTCGTCGACGTTATCCGGGAAGAAGCAGAGCACTCCATGATGAGCATGGCCGGACTGGACGACGATGAAGATACATTTGCCCCGGCTCTGAAAACAGCCAGGCGTCGCGCCGTGTGGCTGGGGATCAACCTGATTACGGCATTTATTGCCGCATCCGTAATTGGTATGTTTCAGGCGACAATCGACAAGGTAGTTGCCCTGGCCGTTCTTATGCCCATAGTCGCAGGGATGGGAGGAAACGCTGGCAGCCAGGCCCTGACACTGGTGATACGGGGCATGGCCCTGGGTCAGATCAGCAAAACCAACCTGAGCTGGCTGTTAAGCCGTGAACTCATCGCTGGCTTTCTCAACGGTTTGCTGTGGGCCAGCCTGGTGGCGGCCATTGCCTGGCTGTGGTTTGGCGACCCGATCATTTCTCTGGTGATTGGCTGCGCCATGATCATCAACCTGAGTATGGCGGTCATAGTCGGTGCCAGCCTGCCAGTCATACTCAAATCCATGAACATTGACCCGGCACTGGCCGGCACGATTATCCTGACTACCATTTCGGACGTGGTCGGCTTTATGTCCTTCCTAGGACTGGCAACGATTTTTTACGGCTAGGAGCCTGTCGGACTTAAGACAGTTTCGGCCTAAATTCCAGAAAGAACGGCCCAATTTTTCGATGAATTCGATTGAATAGGTCAACTATTCGTACGAATCCATCGAAAAATTTGACTCGCTCTACTGACTCTTACCATGAAGAGTATGCTCGAAAGCATAAGCCCGACAGACTCCTAGACTTACTCTCCAGCCAGAGTCATCTCGCTGATCAGAATGGAGCCGGTCTGGACATTCCCACGACGATCATAGTCATTACCGGCAGCAACAATATTCATATACATATCTTTAAGGTTGCCGGCGATAGTGACTTCAGAAACCGGGTATTGAATAACACCATTCTCCACCCAGAAACCGCCTGCGCCACGGGAATAATCGCCGGTCACAGTATTCACGCCCTGTCCCATCAGTTCGGTAACCAGCAGCCCGGTTCCCATCTGCTTCAGCAACTCTTCCTGACCGCCGGCATTGCTGTCCAGGAACAGGTTGTTAACCCCACCGGCATTGGCAGTGCTTGCCATTCCCAGCTTTCTCGCCGAATAGGTGCTGAGCAGGTAGTTGGACAGAACACCATCGGTGATAAAGTCTTTGGCTCGTGTTGCAAGTCCATCGTTGTCAAAGCTTGCTGATCCCTGGCCTTTTTTCAGCAGTGGCTGTTCGTGAATACGAACCCAGTCCGGAAACACCGGTTTACCCAGGTGATCCAAAAGAAACGATGCCTGTCGGTAAAGACTGCCACCACTGATGGCTCCGAGAAAATGTGACAGCAAACCTGAAGCCACTTCCGGAGCAAAAAGAACGGGAACCTGCCCGGTGGCAACTTTCTGGCCACCCAGCCTGGCCACCGTCCGCTCAGCAGCCTTGAGGCCGACATCACTGGCTGACTCAAGGTCGTTTCCATTCCTGGCATAGGTGTACCAGTAGTCGCGCTGCATATCGTCAGCCTGCTGGGCAATCAGGACACAACTCAGGCTGTGACGGCTGGAAATATAACTGCCAATAAAACCATGGCTGTTACCGTACACTCTGCAGCCCTGGTGAGTGGAAACATTGGCGCCATCAGAATTGGTAATCTTGTTATTGAATGAACGACCAGCGTCTTCACATTTCAGGGCCAGCTCAATCGCCTGTTCAGCATCAATTCCCCATGGGTGATAAAGATCAAGATCCGGCAGGTCTTTGGCCATGAGCTCGGCATCCGCCAAGCCTGCACAGGGGTCTTCGGAACCATAGCCAGCAATATCACATGCCGCCTTTACCGTCTCCCTGATCGCTTCCGGAGAGCTGTCGGAAGTACTGGCCGAGCCTTTCTTCTTGCCCTGATAAACCGTGATACCAAAACCCTGATCACGATTGAACTCTACGGTTTCCACATCCCCCATCCGGACACCAACAGATAAGCCAGCATCCAGGCTCACACCCACTTCACAGGAATCGGCGCCCTGCCGGCGTGCCTCGTCGAGAATATCGCTGACCAGCGTTTTAAGGCGATCCTCTTCCGCACGAGGATCCAGTACTGCCGTGGTTTTATCGCCCATAAAACACCTGCCACCTTGTTGTGTCTGTTCATGTAGTCCTATTGTGCCGTTGCCGGAGGCAAAAAAACAAACCTTAGGTCATGGAACTGGAGTAAAATACCTGCAATTTCATCGATAACTGTTTTGCAATGTCAGATCAAAACCTCAACAAGTTCGACGAGCCTGAAGAAGAGATCATTTTAGTCAGCAAGTCTGAACTCAAACGCGACATGGATGAGTTGAAGGCTATAGGCTCACGCCTGATGGAAATGAAACCATCAATGCTGGACAAACTCCCCCTGCACGATCGCCTGCGTGCCGCCGTGGATGAAAGCAAGCGCATCAAAAGCCATAACGCCCGCAAGCGTCACCTGGGCTTTGTCGGCAAATTGCTGAAAGACCAGGACATGGAGCCCATCAGGGAACTACTGAGCCGGCTGGACGCTTCCAGCGATGATTTCAACCGCCGGTTCCATCAACTGGAACGCTGGCGTGACCGCCTCATTGGCGAGGGTCCCAAGGCATTGACCGAGTATCTCGGAGAATACCCGGAAGCGGATCATCAGCATATTCGCCAGCTGGTGCGTAACGCCCAGAAAGAAGCTAAGCAGGAAAAGCCGCCAGCGGCCTCCCGCAAGCTCTTTAAATACCTTCGGGAAGTGGATGAGCCTTGAAGAAAACCAAGCCGGGGCAGGCCTTCCAGCCTGCTCAGGCCTGCATCAGTTCCTGAGGACAGTCTGAAAAGACACCATCTACCCCCCAGCCTTTCAACGTTTCCACATCCTGCCTGGCGTTCACCGTATAACAGTACAGTTCGTACCCGGATTCTTTCACAGCCCGGGCTTTTCTTTCTGTCAGTTTGCGGCCATTCAAATGAATACTGACAGCCCCCACCTGTCGGGCCTTGTGTTTCCAGCTACCGGACAGGTATTCGAACAGACAGCCAATCCTGTGTGAAGACCGGGCTCGAAACAGGACCAGCGCTTTATGGTTAAAGCTGGATACCAGAAGTTTGTCAGCATCAAAATCCGTGACCTCAAGCTCTTTAACCACTTCATTCACCAGTCTGTTCAGATCACAGCGATTGGGCTTCAGCTCAAGGTTCAAACCCAACCCCAGGCTCTGAATCAACCTTAAGGTTTCTGCTAGAGAAGGCACCTTCTCGCCCGAAGACTCTTCTGAAAACCAGCTTCCAGCATCCAGTCTGCCGACAGTCTCCGAAGAGTGACGTTTAAGGTGCCCCCTGCCATTGGTGGTACGATTCAGCCTGTGGTCATGAAACATTACGGCTGATCCATCACCCAGCAAAGTAACATCCAGCTCTATCCAGGAAACGCCCAGTTCAGCGGCCTTTCGGATACCTGCCAGGGTATTTTCCGGTGCCAGGCTGGCTGCCCCCCTGTGACCGATCACCGGACTCATCAACAAGTTCATTTCTTCCATCTCAATAGAATCAAATGATTTCATAATATTGAAGTTGAGCCCTGACAGCCACTAACCCGGAAAATTCATAAAGCCGCTGTGACCAAGCTAGAGGCTGCGGAAACACTGAAATGCTCAATTTTTAACGTGTACGAAAACAATCGAACATCGCTCGTCGGCTTCTCGCTAGCTCTTTTTCCGCCATGACAGCCGAAAAAATAGCAGAGTGAGAAGCTCGACACTTTACGAAATTTCCGGGCCAACCTGAAGAGAAGCGGTTACCGGCATGGTTTCAGCGAATTTCAGTAACTACCTGGTCTCTCGGAAACCGCACCTTGGCTACTTTGGCGGGAGTGTTGAAATCATCTTCAGACCGGTTCCCGACAATCCCCACAACGACACTGCCCAACCCCTTGCCTTCAAGCCCGAGGAGCTTATCCATTTCTTCCCTGGAGAAACCTTCAACAGGACAAGCATCCAGATCCATCAGGGCACAGGAGAGCAGGAATTGCCCAAACATCAGGTAAACCTGGTCCCTGGTCCAGTAGAAGCGATCGGTTTCACTCATGCCCTCAACAAACTGACCAAGAAACTCCAGGCGGGCAGTATTCACTTCCTCACCCCGTTCACTGGCTACCAGCTCTTCAAGCTCCCGCAGATCATCTACATCAAAAGCAGTTTTCGCACAGAACACGAAAACGTGGGAGGCATCACTGAATTTGGCCTTGTTGGTGTCCCAGGCACACTGGGCCAGTCGTGCTTTTTCTTCGGGGCCTGAGACAACGTAAAAATGCCAGGGCTGGCTGTTGATGGAAGAAGGCGCCAACCTCAGGGTTTCGATCAACTCCTGGATTTTCTCTTCATGGGCAGGGCGGGCTGGATCAAACACTTTAGTGCTGTAGCGTTTTTCCAGCACATCAGTCAGAACAACAGACATGAATTCACTCCTGGACAGATATTTAGCAGACCAGCCTCATACCGAAGCAAAACAGCCGGACTCTACTATGCTTTGCGGATGTTTCATCATACCACCAATAACACCCCATGAAGGATGTACTACTCAGCATTGATGTAGGTTCAGCCAGCCTCAGGGCAGCGCTGGTTTCCGTTGACGGCAGGATAATGGCCACACACAGGGAAGACACCTGGCTCTGGAGAACCCCTGGCAGGATGGAGCAAAGTTCTGACAATATCTGGCATACCCTTGTTGTGACTGTGCGAGAGCTTCTTCAGAAGGCTTCCTGTCCGGCGTCTGCAGTCCTGGCTATAGGTATCGACGCAACGGCTTCACAGGTGCTGCTGGATACCGACATGAATCCACTGCACCTGCCAGGCAACAGGGAAGCGGACATCCTGGGATGGATGGATCACAGGGCGCTCAATCAGGCCGAAGATATCACCGGCTTGCTGCAACAATATTCTTCCGGCATCAGCAACAGACTAATCCCGGAAATGAACCTGCCAAAAATGCTATGGCTGAAGCAGGAACACCCGGAGCTTTGGCAGAAGTGTGGGTGCATCCTTGATCTCTACGACTATCTGACCTGGAAAGCAACAAACCAGCTGACCAGGACGGACTATTCACTGGTCACCCGGGATAACCCTGACCTGTTAAGCCAGCTTGAACTTGAGCCTGGCGAACGCTTCCGAGGTGAACATCTACCCCTGGGAAAGGCCATACCAGGCGGACTGTGTCAGACAGCTGCTTCCGAGCTGGGTCTCCTGCCTGGCACCCCTGTGTCCACAGGAGTCGTGGATGCTTTCGGCGGTACACTTGGCGTTGTGCTGGCAGCAGAAGAGGGGCAGATCAGTGAGCCCTCCGTCATCACCAAAAGACTCAGTATGATCGTAGGGACATCAACGATCTATATCGCCAGCAGTAATGCATCCATGGAGATTGACGGCGCCTGGGGGCCGTTAACCTCAGTCATTCCAGGTACCTATCATAATGCTGTCGGGCAAACTGCTGCCGGCGCCCTGATCGATCATATGATTGAAAGCCACCCGGCCTACAGCAGGGCGCATAAAGAGGCGTCCCTGTCAGGGCAGACCATCTATCAGCATCTGAATCAAAATCTTCAGAAGCAGGCTCCGCCGGAGCAGCCACTTTGCCATCTGGCTGCTGACCTGCACATTCTGCCTTACTTCGCTGGAAACCGCCTGCCGCACATGGATATGAGCCTTTCAGGCATGATGTCTGGCTTAAGGCTGGACAACTCTGAAGAACACCTGGCCCGGGTCTATCTTGCCACCATCCAGGCCATTGCCCTGGGCGCACGACAGAATCTGGAAACTCTGACCAGTGCCGGTTATGAGTTTGACCTGCTGATGCCTTCCGGAGGGCTGACAAAAAACGCTCTCTTCATGCAGGAACACCTGAATGCCATGGGACTGCCTGCAGCTATGCCGCAGGAAGAAGATGCCATGCTTCTCGCCGGAGCCGTTACAGGCTCTGTTGCATCGGGTGTGCACACGTCGTTTATCGAAGCCATGCAGGCAATGAATCACTATCGTGTGATATTAAATCCTGATCCGACAGCTTGTGAGTATTACGACAGGAAATACGACGTTTATCTGGAAATGTATGAAGATCAGATGAAGTACAGAAAATTAATGCAACCCAAATAAACTTGAGTATTTCTGAATGGAATGATGCAAGAGAAAATGGGGTGGACAATGGGGTGGACAATGGGGCTCGAACCCACGACCGCCGGAATCACAATCCGGAGCTCTACCAACTGAGCTATGCCCACCATTAAGCGGTGCTATCGACAGATGAAATCTGTCTGAAAGGAAACTGGGGTGGACAATGGGGCTCGAACCCACGACCGCCGGAATCACAATCCGGAGCTCTACCAACTGAGCTATGCCCACCACTACATCCAAAGAAGAAAGAACATCTCCAACAGACGGCGCAGATTATAAGGAAACAAACCGTCCTTGCAAGCAAAAAATACAGATATCCGTAAAAGTCGAAACATCATCAAAGCAACTCTACAAGCAAGCCCCTGGCTCCAACAAATGTTCTTTCATAGTCTATCTTTGTCTTTATTCGTCGCACCCAGGGCCACTCAAAATGCAACAAGATGGAAGCACTCCGCCTGATAAGAAAAGGTTGATTTCACTTGACGCCTTAAGAGGCCTGGATATGTTTTACTTTCAGGGAGGAAAACTTTTATTCTCGGCAGTGTTTATTCTAACCGGCTGGCCAGCCTGGAACGACGTTAACCTCCAAACGATTCACGCCCCCTGGCATGGCTTCACCCTCAATGACTTGGTTTTTCCTCTATTTATATTTTTATCCGGAGTGGCTATTGGCATTTCTCTCAAGAGAATCGAGAAACTGACACTCTCTGAACGCCTCCCTTTCTATAAAAAAGCTACAAAGCGACTTTTTCTCTTATGCCTCCTCGGCATTATTTTTAATCATGGACGTGGTCAGGGAATACCTCCCTCACTGGAAGAGATTCGTTATGCAAGCGTATTGGGGCGTATTGGTATTGTTGGCTTCCTTGCCACTATGCTCGCCTGGCACACCTCAATTCGTACCCAGGGCATCACTGCAGTTATCATACTGATCGGTTACTGGTTCTGGCTTTGCTACATCCCTGTTCCGAACGCCTCAGAGGGGCCCCTAACCCCAGACGGTTGCTGGAATGCCTGGATTGATCAGAACTTTCTTCCGGGGGTTACCTTTATGAACCAGCCTTATGACCCGGAGGGTTTGCTGTCAAATATACCAGCCGTAGTGAACGCCACTCTGGGCATAATTACCGGCCATTTCATAAAAACATCAAGAGAGAGCAGCGACTGGAAGCTGGTTTCAGTTCTACTTGCTGCAGGTACAATCAGCATTATTCTTGGCTGGATCTGGAACCCCTTATTTCCGGTCAATAAGAACCTATGGACCAGCTCCTATGTCCTTGTCACTGCAGGCTGGAGTTCAGTACTTCTTGCTTTCTTCTATATCCTTTTCGATATATTCAAATGGCGAAAACTGGCCTACCCACTGATTATTTTTGGCACCAACTCTATTCTGATTTACGTGTCAGCCAGCTTGTTTGACTGGAATTACATGACTACTAATCTATTTGGCGGAATCATAAATGCATTACCCGACAATTGGCAGCCACTCGCTCTGATTATTGCGCTACTGACTATGAAGATGTTTTTTCTGAACTGGCTTTACAGGAGGAAGATTTTTGTTCGACTTTGACGAGAATTTTGTGTTGAGAAATGGTCATAGCAAAAAAGTTTGATTATTTTTTATTACGCATAAAAAAACCAGCTAATTTCTCAACTGCGTTTTATATTCAATGCCTGACAGTGACCTACTCTCACACCGGCTCATACCTTTTACAGCCCACACTACCATCGTGTAATATTTTCAATGCTCATAAAAAAACCCAGCTGTTTTCTCAACTGGGTTTTATATTCAATGCCTGACAGTGACCTACTCTCGCATGGGCTCATACTTTGAACAGCCCGCACTACCATCGTGTAATGTTTTTAATGC
>JBPCXN010000136.1:0-35137 GCA_051008495.1 Endozoicomonas sp.
CCCTACGGGATGCCATTTTTACGAATGTTGCAGCGCAGCATTCATTGCGGGAATAGCTCAGTTGGTAGAGCACAACCTTGCCAAGGTTGGGGTCGCGAGTTCGAGTCTCGTTTCCCGCTCCAGATTCTGATTGGCCTGATAAGTCAGGTTGATCAAAAAAGTTTAATGTGTCCCGTTCGTCTAGTGGCCTAGGACACTGCCCTTTCACGGCAGTAACAGGGGTTCGAGTCCCCTACGGGATGCCATTAATTGTGGGGCCTTAGCTCAGCTGGGAGAGCGCAACACTGGCAGTGTTGAGGTCAGCGGTTCGATCCCGCTAGGCTCCACCAATATTCGACTTGAAGGCGTCGTTAAAAACTTCATGCGGGACTAGCTCAGTTGGTAAAGCACAACCTTGCCAAGGTTGGGGTCGCCTCTTTATGGAAGAGCGAGTCTCGTTTCCCGCTCCAGTTTTAAAGCGAAGGATGTAGTACCAGATAAACGTCCAGGGTAATGTAAGAATTACTGTTGACAGTAATATGACAGATCCCTATTATTCGCAACTCGATACTGAACGAGCTTCAGAGAGTTCAGAAAGTATTTGGGGCTATAGCTCAGCTGGGAGAGCGCAACACTGGCAGTGTTGAGGTCAGCGGTTCGATCCCGCTTAGCTCCACCAAACATCTTTTGATGTTTGCGTCCCGTTCGTCTAGTGGCCTAGGACACTGCCCTTTCACGGCAGTAACAGGGGTTCGAGTCCCCTACGGGATGCCAATTTCGTAGAATGAAAAAACCAGTCTTAATGACTGGTTTTTTTATGTCCAGGGATGGACGGTATCTCAAAAATGCAGGAGCAGTTTTTTGAGGCATGTCCTGCAAGAAATATCTCTGTCCTTATTCGACCGGCTCAACCACATCACTGGTTCTTGTCATTCTGATAATATGCATCTCCTCCTCTTGCTCTGGAGGGTGAATTAACTCTTCAAGACGTTTTTTCGTAGACAGAAACTCTGGGGTAATAAACTGACCCGGACTCCTTGGGCGTGAAACCGGTACTTCAATTAACTCGTTAACCTCTCCGGGGTGAGCTTTCAGCACCAGGATACGGTCGGCAAGGTAAATCGCTTCGTCCAGGTCGTGGGTGATAAACACGACAGTGATATCGATATTGCGCCAGATATCCAGCAGGCTGGCCTGCATTTTACTTCGGGTCTGGGCATCCAGGGCGCCAAAGGGTTCGTCCATCAGTAGAATTCGGGGCTTGTTGGCCAGAGCCCTGGCAATAGCAACCCGCTGCTTCATTCCTCCAGACAGTTGGTGGGGGTAGGCGTCAGAAAATTTGCTCAGTCCAACCAGTTCAATCCACTCCATGGCTTCACTTTCGGCAACGGCGCTGGAGTGGTTCTGCATTTCAAGCCCGAACATGACGTTGCGTTTTACCGTCAGCCAGGGGAAAAGCGTATAGCCTTGGAATACCATACCCCGGTCTGAACCTGGGCCTGAGACAGCCTTTCCATCCATCAGTACCTGACCGCTGCTCGGTGATTCAAGTCCCGCCAGGGTTCGAATGAGAGTGGACTTTCCGCAGCCGGACGAGCCGATCACACAGACAAACTCACGGCGATGGGTTTTGAAGCAGATATCTTTCAGCGCCGTGACCTGGCCCTGGGGCGAGTCGAAGTATTTGTAGAGATTTCTGACTTCAAGAATGACGTCTCGCTGCTTAAGCTGGTCGAAGCGGGATTTTACTGATTCAGTCTGGTCCAGATAGCTGGGTAGTTGTAAAGCTGTCATCCGATCACCCCTTAACCTGTGCTTTTTCCCATGGAAAAAGACGTTTGCCCAGCTGTGCCAGCAATAAATCTGATAGCAGGCCGATGATGCCGATCATGATGATGGCGGCGAAGACATTGTCGAAATTCTTGTAGCGGGCCTGCTGAGTGATAAACCAGGTGATACCTGAACTGGTGCCAATCAGTTCGGCGACGATCAGGTAAGTCCAGGCCCAGCCCAGCAGAATTCTCTGGTCCCGGTAAAGATCTGGCAGGATGCCGGGAACTACAACGCGAAATAACAACTGCAGTCGTTTAGCGCCCAGTGTCAGGGCTGCTTCCAGTAGGGCAATGTCCAGTTTTCGGGTGGTATTTGCGACGATCAATACCTGTTGAAAAAAAGTACCAATAAAAATGATGGCTATCTTTGGACCGTCGTGTATTCCAAGAATGGCGACGGCCAGCGCCCCAAAAGCCGGGGCTGGCAGGTAACGGAAGAATTCAATGAAAGGTTCATTTATCCGGGACACTGCAGCATAGGTGCCGCAGAGAATGCCTATCGGCAGGCCGATCAGTGAAGAGAACATGAAGCCCCAGAAAATTACAGTGATACTCTGCCACAGACTTTCATGAAGCCACTTTTCGCTGCGCCTTTTCGGTTCGGTGGTGAAGGCCGTATAAAATGCCGTCGCCACTTCATGGGGAGCGGGCAGGTAAACAGGATTGGCCCTGTTTCCTTCCGGCAGGGCTAGTTGTTGTTCGGAGGCAGTGGTCAACTGCTGATCGTAAACTTCCCGGTCAACCAGCATTCCCTCCTGGAACCAGCTGACTGCGCCCGGCTCGGTAATTTCTACTTTCGGATGCCAGATGAAAGGCACATAACTTATCAGGCACCAAATCAGCAGTGGCAGCAAAAACGAAGCTGCAGTCAGCATGGCAGTTGTCTTTTTCGACAGTGACTGTCTGACCGCGAACCACTGTATCGAACTGGACATAAAACTATCCCTGTACGGCTTGAGGTATCCCGCCGAAGCGGGATGATAGCAAGGACAAGTTACAGACCCAGGGTGATGGACGGGTCGATGTAGCTGTCAATTTTCTGGGCTTCGGAATAGACGTTGTATTTCACATTGAAGTCGTCAGATATTTTTGAGGAGCCGTAAAGGGACTCAAAGCCCTCGCTGTTTTTCATCACGACCTGGGCTTCTTCCCGGGTAAGCAGTCTGGTGCCTGCCAGCAAAGGTTTGTACTCTTCAGGAGAGAGACCGACGCGTGCTGCCATGATCTGCAGGGCGTCCTCCTGGGTTTTCTCGTCCAGGATATAATCAACGGTTTTGTACCAGACTTTAACCACCTTCTCCCAGTCAGCACGACGGCTGGCAAGAGACGCAGGATTTACCGTGAGTACGTCATAAATCAGACCGGGAGCATCTTTGGAAGTGGATACTGCCCTGGAGCCAGGGACCTGCTGCAGGGCCTGACCGGAGTTGGGCTGCCAGGCAACGATGGCGTCAACATCCCCTGAAGCCAGGACCTGTGGAGTTTCGTTGGTGGGTACGTTGACCAGTTCTACGTCACTTTCGCTCAGGCCGGCCTGTTCCAGTGACTTGAGCAGCATGAGGTGGCTGACAAAACCCACTTCCACGCCAATCTTTTTGCCTTTCAGTTCTGCAACGGATGGGATGCCGGGACGTGCCACCACCATATCGTTGCCATTGCTGTAATCGTTCACAAGAATGATCACGCCCTGTGCGCCGGTAGCGCCCGTCACCAGGGTGTCGCCGTTGGTCATGGTGACGGCGTCCAGTTTGCCGGCAGCGTAAGCATCCATGGAGGCGACGTAGTCAAACCATTCAAACTCGACGTCCACGCCAGCCTGTTCGAACCAGTCTTTTTCGATCGCCACTTCCCAGGCCACCCATCCTGGCCAGTCACTGTAGCCAATTTTGAGAGGTTCAGCAGCGTGAGCGGCAAGGCTGACAACAGAGGCTGCCACTGTCATGGCGGCCGCTTTGAAAAGACGGTGAATGGAAAGACGTTGTTTCATAAGACTCCTCCCGGGAGTTGCACGTTCAAGGTTGGCGCAAGAGATCCAGTTCTTGGTCTCCCGGGCTTTTATCCCTCCGTGTAACCCCCTGTGAGGGAGGTCGATAACTCTCGGACCAGTCGTTAGTTCACTCATGGAAATAACCGGAACCCTAGTCATCTATTGGGTTTCTGTTCCTATGTCACCCAGGTGACCAGGATCTCAAGCATTGCTGATTGATAAAGCAACGCCTGTGCCAATCTGAAAATGACCCGCTGCAGTGGTGACCTGGGCGAAATTGCGACTAACCTTCATGGTCTGGGTGCAGGAAAGCACCATCAGGGCGCATAGGCTTGCACCAATTTAGCGCAGGCTTTCTGGCGAAACACTACAACCCAAGAAAAAAAAGAAGTCATGTTGAAGAAGTTTGGTGTGTTCCTGCTGATTCCATGGGCGGCTGCTTATGGAGCATTTTGTAAAAATGGGAATGGCTCGTTTGTGGCCTGTTCTGGCTGGGAAAAAGAGTCCATTGGCCAGCTTGATGCCGTCAGTCTTCAGGCTCTGGAAATCGAGGTGCCTCCGCTTCAAGGCAAGAGCCTGCTGGGAGTCAGTTTCTCGGGAGGCGGATCGCGCTCGCTTTCTTTGGTACGCGGGCAGTTGGCAGCACTGAAACTGCTTGGGATTGATGAGCGGGTGAATTATTACTCCGCAGTTTCGGGAGGTGCATGGGCCAGCGTCGTTTACCATGCGCTCCAGGATGATGCACAGCAGAAGGCTTTTCTGGGGGAGCCGGCAGAGGCAGGGGATCTATACCTGGGTGAAGCGGATGAGGATCAGCCAGCTAACCTGAGCTGGCTCGATCCAGGTAGCTTGGGAAACGTGCCGGGAAGAGTGCCAGATCTTCCGTGGTCTTTAGCATGGGTTATCAGTGGTGTTTGGAATTCATGGCAGGACACCCGGCAGGTCTGGCGAGAGATATTGGCATCAGTACTTTTGCACCCTTATGGAATTGACAGCTCGTCGCCTTTAACCAGTGGCAGCCTTCACTTTCGGCGTCAGGACCAGCAGATCATTGTCAATGCGGCATTGAAAGATGGGCAGGGCAGACTCTACCCCTTTGAAATGACGCCCATATCCATGGGGGTCAGGGCAAGAATTGGTGAGGTAGGTGGCTACATGGTGGCGCCGGAAAACTTTGGCCGCAGACTGATTTCAGACAAGCAAGGCAGGCTTCGTCTGAAAAGTGAAAGAAGCGATTTTGGTCTCGCCGACATGCTGGCGGTAACCAGTGCCAACTATGCCCATTTCGGTGGCTTTTTCAGCAGCTGGCCCGTTGTCTGGGGCAGAAATCTTATGCCGCCCAGCTGGGTGGTTCCCCGTTACTGGTACCCAATGTATATGGAGTCCGGAGAGATTGTTAACAGGCGGTTTGATCTGGTTGACGGTGGCCCACTGGATTATCTCGGAGTCATGCCTTTACTGGGAAGGGGGGTGAAAAAATTAATCGTTTTTGTAAACACCGACACACCGCTGGCGCTGAGGGTGGGTGAAGAGTCGTTGGTGGTTGGAATGGAGAAAGCCATTGCACCATTGTTTGGTTTTTTGCCTGATGAGGAGGCGGCTAGAGGCAAATATCATTTAATGAGCGGTGGTTGTGGAGACTTCTGTGTGATGAAGCATAATCAGGTATTCCCCTCAATAGCCTATGTGAAACTGGCTCGGGGGTTGTGGGCTGCCAGGCAGTCTGATGGCCCTGTCGTTTATCTGCAGAAGGGGGTGGAGGTGTTGCCCAATGCATTCTATGGCATTGATGGGCAGTACAAGGTCGACATTCTCTGGGTCTATAACGAATTGCCCGGACGCTGGAGGAAGGAATTGTCGGAAGAGTTGCAGGCAACCCTGACTCGAGACAGCAGGTTTTCCTGCCGTGCCGAACAGTGCGTGAATTCAGGCAGCCGCTTTCCCCATTTCAGCGCCATGTTCGAGCTTCACCTGGACCCGGTCCAGGTGAATATGCTGTTTCACAAGGCTGCCTGGGAGGTAAAGCAGTCCCAGGGGCTGTTTAATCAATTGTTGATGGAGTGATCCGCTGATCAAAGTTCATTGTTATCTGTTTCATCTTTTTCATCTTTTTCTTTTGGCTCTAGTGTTATGCCATATTCGTTTTTCATGAACACTTCAAGCAACTGATCTGGATAGGATTCACTCCAATCCTCGGGGATCAGGTCCTTGATCAGGTTGGCCGTGGTGAGGGCTAGACTCAGGTATCGAAGCCCTATGTGAAAATTTGTGAATTCATTTGGGTGCTTGTAAGCGTATCTGCACTCATATGCAGAGTGGAAGGGGTGAGCGATTTCTACGAACCATTTAAAATAGGATTGTTTCTCCTCTTCCAAAAGTAGATGGGAGCTAGTACTTTTCTGAGCCTGTTGAAAGTGATCCCATGTTTCCACGGAGTGCAGTGTCATTCCAGCCGCTATCAAAGGGATATCTTTATAAGTCCTTTTGGTAAACATGTTTCCGAAATCAAGAGCGTAGTTGCCAAACTCCCTGGTGTGTATGAACATTTCAAACAGGTTGAGGCCTGGATGAACGTAGGCAAGGTAGTTCCTTAAGGTTCTTTTTGCGCTGCTAAGCCTGTCGCCAATATACACTTTCAAAGGGGTAAGCCTGATCAGCATGGTGTAGTGGTCGCCCAAATCGATCATGAGTGTCTGGTTGCTTACGTCGTCACTGATTTGGTCCTTGTACTTTTCAGGTATGGGGATGTGTTTTAGTTTTACCTTGAAGACATATTGATCTGCCAGTTTGGTGTCGTTCTGACTCGAGGGGTTCAGGTGATTCAGTGCCGGCTCGAGAAGAACTGGGTGAAGTGAAATCATCAGTGTCGCCAGGATGGGGTCTTTTTCAATCCACTCTATGACCTTGCTGAAGTCTGCGTAGTAGGAGAGCACGCTTTCCTGGGCTGGGGAGTCTTTGCGGACAGTCAGTGTTCCAACTGATACTGCTGAAATGGGACTATTAGTTTTGATTGCTGACTTACCTAGCCTCTGCAGTGGCTCTGGATAGATGGCTCGCTGATCATCCTCTGGGTTGGTGTGCATTTCCACCAGGCAATGCTTCACTTTAGCGGCGTCAACCAGGCAATCCTTGTTGCCAAGTATGACATCCATTGCGTGACCAGTCGTGTCATAAATGGGAATAGTATCTACATCCGCTAGGGTGTACTGCGTTACCTGTGTATTGTTATTGGAGCTGGCAATGCCCGGGTTTGTAAGCCAGTAAAACAATAAAGCGATAGCCAGTTTATGTGTGACATTCTTCTTCATTGTGAAATCCTTGTTTGTTATTGAAGGATTGTGAAATGAAGAGAATAGATGGGGTTAGTGGCTTGTCCAGTTAATAGGAATCGTTATTGTTCGTATTAGAGAGACCGTTCCGGGCCTCTCGCTGTGGGTTAAGCATTCAGAAGAGCTGCACCGCGGGCTCCACCAGAGTCGCCGAAGGCGGCTTTACGAATTTCCGGCAGCTTGCTGATAGCCATGGTGTACTTCTTCAGCAGTGGTGGCACCAGCTCATAGAGCTCGTCGAAGTTGGATAGCCCGCCCCCTAACACGATCACCCCCGGATCCAGAATGTTGATCATACTGCCCAGGCCGCAGGCCAGCAGTTCGCAGTAGGTCTGAACGGTTTTTTCCGCATCCTCGTCATTGTGCCGGTAAAGCTGCGCGATTTTCTTTGCATCAATGGCCGAGCCAGTGAAGTGCTTGTGGATTAGTTCCATGCCACGGCCAGAGAGGTAGTTGTCCAGGCAGCCCTGTAATCCGCAGCCGCAGGAAACGATGGGGAAACTGGTTCCAGCCAGCTCGAAAGCGTGCACAGGCAGAGGGGTGTGTCCCCATTCACCGGCCAGGTTGTTGCGGCCCTGGTAGAGTTTGTTGTTCAGATAAAGCCCGCCGCCACAGCCTGTCCCGATAATGACTCCGAACACACTCTGGAAACCATCGGCAGCCCCGCCGAGGGTTTCAGAGAGGGTAAAGCAGTTGGCGTCGTTTTCGATTTTCACCGGGCGATCCAGGATGAATTCCATGTCGCTCTGGAGGTGCTCGCCGTTAGCGCAGGCTATGTTGGCGAATTTTGCCAGGGAAGTGTCCGGATCAATAAAGCCGGGTATGCCGATGCCGATGCAGCCGCGGGTGTTGAGCTCGGCGTCAGTATCCAGAACCAGTTCCTTGATGGCCTTTTTGAACTCGTCATAAGACTCGGTGGGTGTGGAAACCCGCTTCGAAGTGATTTTATTCTGCTTGTGGTCGAAAACGGACAGCTCAATCTTGGTGCCGCCGATGTCTAGTCCATACAGCATGTCTGACTAATCCTGATGATGTTATATCGGGTGTGCGAGGACGCTTCTTGGCAGGTAAAGCTGGTGAAGCAGTTGGCGCAGCTCGTTGTCGTTATATCACTGTTCGGGCGTCGTATATCATGACTTGGGACACGGAATTGTCTTGTTGTTTCGGATAAGTGTGCCGGCAGTTCCGGCACACGTAGGAGCCTGACCGAGAATAGCGGTCGAGGATAAAGTTCAGTAGATCGAGTCAGATTTTTCACTGGATTTGTGCGAATAGTTGACCTATTTAATCAAATTCAGTGGGACTCTCACCCGCTTTCTATCGAAAAGTGGCCGATCTTCCTGGCTTTAGGCCGACCTGTCTATTCTCGGTCAGGCTCCTAGAGGGCTGCTCGGACAATGGATCAGCTGATCTTTGGGTCCAGTTCGCCACTGTTGTAGCGGTTAAACATGGTTTCAAGGTTAACGGCGCGGATCTTTGAGCCCTGTCCAGCAGTGCCAAAAGACTGGTAGCGCTGCAGGCAGATCTCCTTCATGGCCTTAGTGGCGACGGTCAGGTATTTCCTGGGGTCAAACTCTGAAGGGTTTTCGGTCATAAAGCGACGGATCGCGCCGGTGGAAGCCAGGCGCAGGTCGGTATCAATGTTCACCTTACGTACGCCGTGTCGTATACCTTCCTGGATCTGCTCCACCGGAACACCGTAGGTTTCGGCAATGCTGCCGCCATTTTCATTGATCACCTTGAGCCATTCCTGGGGAACGGAGGAAGAGCCGTGCATGACGAGGTGGGTGTTAGGAATGCGCTTGTGGATTTCCCGGATCCGGTCAATGGCCAGGATGTCGCCGGTGGGTGGGCGGGTGAATTTGTAAGCGCCGTGGCTGGTACCACAGGCAATGGCCAGGGCGTCAACATGGGTCTTGCTGACAAAGTCAGCCGCTTCGTCCGGATCAGTGAGCAGCTGGTCATGGGAAAGAGTGCCTTCAGCGCCGACGCCGTCCTCTTCTCCGGCCTGACCGGTTTCCAGGGAGCCGAGGCAGCCGAGTTCACCTTCTACAGACACACCACAGGCGTGGGCCATTTCAACTGTACGACGGGTTACATCTACATTGTAGTCGTAACTGGAAGGTGTCTTGCCGTCATCCATAAGGGAGCCATCCATCATGACCGAGCTGAAACCCAGCTGGATGGAGCGTTGGCAAACAGCAGGGCTGGTGCCGTGATCCTGGTGCATAACGACAGGAATATGAGGGAACTCTTCAGTGGCGGCCAGTATCAGATGCCTGAGAAAGGGCGCTCCGGCGTATTTCCTGGCCCCGGCAGAGGCCTGGACAATCACCGGTGAATCGGTTTCGTCAGCGGCTTCCATGATGGCGCGCATCTGCTCAAGGTTATTAACGTTGAATGCGGGTATGCCATAACCATGCTCGGCAGCGTGGTCGAGCATCTGTCTCATACTGATCAGGGCCATTGCCTGCTTCCTTCCGGGTCGTGGGAATAATAGGTAGAAATGCCTATTATCGCCTCGCTTGGGAGTGGATGCAAAGTGGCAGGAGAGTTAAAGAGGGAGAAAAATGTGTGTGGGGGGAGAGGAATCCGGCAGCTGCGCTGCCGGATAAGGCTGTCGGCTATCAGGCCTTGCCGTCAGAACCGAATTCGCGCATCTTGGCCATTACGGTTTCCTTGATGGCTTCCTTGCCTGGGCCGATCACCTTGCGGGGATCGTAAACTTCAGCGTCTTCTGCCAGAACCTTGCGCACCATATTGGTCCAGGCGATCTGGTTTTCAGTGTTGACGTTGATCTTGGCAGTGCCGCGGCTGATGGCGTTCTGGATATCAGCCAGTGGAATACCAGTACCACCGTGCAGGACCAGGGCTACACCGGTCAGCTCTTTGACTTTCAGCATTTCTTCGAAGCCCAGGTTTGGCGCACCGGAGTATGGGCCGTGTACGGAACCCAGGGCCGGAGCCAGGCAGTCAACGCCTGTGCGCTCAACCAGTTCCTTGCACTCCTGAGGGTCGGCGTAAATGCAGCCGTCAGCAATAACGTCGTCTTCCTGACCGCCGACAACACCCAGTTCCGCTTCAACGGATACACCACGGGCGTGAGCGAATTCAACAACAGTCTTGGTCATTTCCACGTTGCCTTCGAAAGGACCGTGGGAGCCGTCGATCATTACGGAGGTGAAGCCGGCGTCGATGGCTTCCTTGCACTTCTCGATGCTGGAGCCGTGGTCCAGGTGGATAGCAACAGGGACGGTGATTTCCATGCTTTCAATCAGCGCGGAAGTCATGGCAGTGATCAGCTTGAAGCCACCCATGTAGCGGGCAGCGCCTTCTGACACACCCAGGATAACAGGAGACTTGGCTTCTTGGGCGGCAGCCAGGATCGCCTGAGTCCATTCCAGGTTGTTGATATTGAACTGACCAACAGCGTATTTGCCGTCGAGCGCCTTTTTCAGCATTTCAGTCATTGATGCCAGGGCCATGAAGGGTTCCTCGATCAGTGTTAGTAAGAGTTGTGCATTCCAGAAACGGATTGCTTCAGTGATTTCAGAAACCAACGACAATGGTTCAGGTTTCTGTCACTGGCGTTCGTTTTGAAAATTCAGGCTGCAGAGACACTCGCTGAAGTCAGGAATTGATTTCAGGTTGTATCTTCTTGCACTGGCTTAGCGAGTTGTGCGTTTATCGGTTTGATAACCGCCTGCATTTATTTCCGGTAAATTCTGGAGAAACAATAGTTGAATGCACGGGCAGTGAACTCTGGTTTAGCTACTGGATCATTCCATTTATCAGGATACAGGCAGACGCGGATTCGCTTTGTCGTCAGGCACCGGGCAATTATACACAAAAGTCGCAGGTTTCTTTATAGCTTCTGCTGAGTATTAATACGTATGTTGGTTGAATGGGGATAGAAATAAGCTTTGCACAAGGCAGTAATTATGTAGAAGCGGGTGAACACTCATCAGGGCTGATTGGTGGTATTGCTGAGTTGTTTTTTTTTTGTTCTTCTTAAGCCTGTAGCATGATCCATATCTGGAATGATCCGTAGGGAGCAAATCAACTAATAAAGAAACATCATATAACATGCGATTTCATATTACCTGCAGTTGTTAGGTTTGTTGAATGGTGTTTTTTTATGGTTGAGCCTTGTTAATTGGTGTGGGCTGGGCATGACATTAAATGTTGCACTATCTTGGTGTTGATTTAAAAGGTCATTTATAGAGTCTCCGGGCCCGTAAAGAATTTCATCGATTATCGTCTCAATCTGTATCCCTGGTCATTGTCAGCAGGTCTGGATTTGAATAAATGATTATTTTCAGCGTTTCGCATTGAGCGATTATGTTATATGCGGACGCTATTTGTGTTTTAGATATTAAGAAGTGGTGGGATCATGTTTTCAGGCATAATTGCGTCCTCTGGTGTGGCCATCGGCAAGGCCTTTGTCCTCAAGGAAGTGGATATCCAGATCAGCGAAGTGGCTCTGGACAGTTCTGAAGTGCAGTCCGAAGTGGCCCGCTTCAAGTCTGCCCGTCAGCAGACCGTTGTGCAGCTGGAAGCCATTCGTGACAAGGCTGCAGCAAAGCTGGGTGAAGAAGAAGCCGAAGTTTTTGAAGGTCATATTCTTGTAGCCACAGATGAAGAGCTTGAAGGCGAAGTAGTGGGCGCTATCAAGGGCCTGAAGCCTGCTGATGCTGCTCTTGATGAAGCCATTCGCGCCAACGTCAGCATGCTGGAAGAGCTGGACGATCCCTATCTGCGTGAACGAGTGGCGGACATTAAGGATGTTGGCCGACGTATGCTCAAAAACCTTCTGGGCATCGAAGTGGCTTCCCTCGAAGAAGTGGAAGAAGGTTCCATCATTATCGCCGACGACCTGACGCCTTCCGAAACCTCCCAGATTGATCTGAAACGTGTCTGGGGTTTCGTCACCAATATCGGTGGCAGGACTTCCCACTCTGCCATCATGGCCCGCTCCCTTGAGCTGCCAGCCATTGTTGGCGCCAAAGTGGCGACTGACCGGATCCAGAATGGCGACCAGGTGGTGATTGACGCCATCAACAACAAGGTGCTGGTGAATCCTGACGCCGAGGCCATGGATTACTATCACACCCTGCAGAAAAAGCTGGTGGAAGAGCGTCAGGAACTGTCCAAGCTGAAAGACCTGCCCTGTGAAACCAAAGACGGCAAGGCCTTTGAGGTCTGCGCCAATATCGGCACGGTCAAGGATGTCGAAGGTGCTGAGCGTCATGGTGCTGAAGGTGTTGGTCTCTACCGCACCGAGTTCCTGTTCATGGACCGTACCCAGATGCCAACTGAGGAAGAGCAGTTCATGGCCTACAAGGCCGTGGCTGAAGCCATGACGGACCGTTCAGTGGTCATTCGTACCCTGGATATCGGCGGTGACAAGGATCTGCCTTACCTGGATCTGCCCCAGGAACTGAACCCCTTCCTGGGCTGGCGCGCCATTCGCATGTGCTTTGACAAGCCGGAGATCCTGAACACCCAGCTGCGCGCTATTTTCCGCGCCAGTGCTTTCGGCAAGCTGAAGATCATGTTCCCGATGGTGATCTCCGTGGAAGAGGTTCGTCGTCTCAAGAACATGGTGGCCGAAGTCAAGTCCAGCCTGAAGGAAGAAGGTGTCGCTTACGATGACGCCGTTGAGGTTGGCATCATGGTAGAGACTCCGGCGGCTGTTATGGTGGCAGACCTGCTGATCGAGGAAATGGACTTCTTCAGCATCGGTACCAACGACCTGACCCAGTACATCCTGGCGGTGGACCGTGGTAACGAGATGATCGCTGATCTCTATGACCCAATGGCGCCAAGCGTACTGCGTGCCATCAAGCGTGTGGTTGACTGCTCTCACGCTGCCGGCAAGTGGGCAGGCATGTGTGGGGAGATGGCGGGTGATGAGCGTGCTGCGCTGATTCTTGCCGGCCTGGGGCTGGATGAGTTCAGTATGAGTGCTACATCCATTCCACGGGTCAAGAAAGCTCTTCGTGCACAAAGCTTTGAGCAGCTCAAGGTGCTAGCTGAGGAGGCCGTGAACCAGCCGACTACTGAAGACGTCAAGTCCCTGCTGGATGCCTTTATTGGTCGTAACCAGTAAATCACACCGGGCGATATAAGGGGCCCTTCTTTTCTGATGACAAGCTGAGGAGAAGGGTTTTTCGTCAGGTGCATATGGCCACAGACCAGGCCAGGCTTGCCTCGTTTTCGTAGCGAGGCGCAAGAGAAACGGGTCTGACGAATTTATAAAGGGCGGGCAACAGATCCGCTCCCGGGAGTCGGCTCCATAGAGTGACCGAACCCAAGAACGATTTTTTTATGACAAGTATGAGGTGATGCAAATGGCAACTGACAAACAGTCCGCCAAAACAGCGAAACAAGGACCAGAAAGGACCGAGGTCGAAGTGCAATTGGATGCACTGCTTGACCGGGCCAAGGTTGCCCGGGAGAAGTACCTTCAGTTGGATCAGGAAGCCGTTGATCGAGTGTCCAAGGCCATGGCGCTTGCTGGTCAGGCTGCGCACATGCAGCTGGCGCGAATGGCGGTAGAAGAAACCGGTCGGGGTATTCTTGAAGACAAGGTGACCAAGAATATCTTTGCCACTGAGTCCATTTATCACTCAGTCAAGTATGACAAAACTGTGGGGGTCATTGAGGATAACGCTGAAGAGGATTACATGCTGGTAGCGGAGCCAGTGGGGATTGTCTGCGGGATAACCCCGGTGACGAATCCGACCTCCACCACCATGTTCAAGTCCATCATTTCCGCCAAGACCCGCAACCCCATCGTTTTCGCCTTCCACCCCTCCGCACAGCAATGTTCCAGTGAAGCCGCCCGTATTGTCCGGGATGCAGCTATTGAAGCAGGTGCGCCCGAAGACTGTATTCTCTGGGTGGAAAAGCCTTCCCTGGAAGCCACCCAGAAGCTGATGGTGCATCCGGAAATTTCCGTCATTCTGGCCACTGGCGGCTCCGGTATGGTTCGTGCGGCCTACTCATCCGGCAAGCCTGCGCTGGGCGTTGGACCGGGTAACGTGCCTTGCATTATTGACCGTTCTGCCGACATCAAACAGGCCACCAATGACCTGGTGCTGTCCAAGAGCTTTGATAACGGTATGATCTGCGCCTCTGAGCAGGCGGCTATCGTGCATGAAGGCGTTTACAAGCAGTTCGTCGCTGAGATGAAGAAACTGAACGTCTACTTCACCAGCCCGGAAGAAACCAATCGTCTGGCTGAGGTTGTGATCATCGACGGTCACGTCAACAGCAAAATTGTCGGCATGAAGCCTGTGGCGATCGCTGCTCTGGCCGGTATCAAGATTCCGGAAGAAACCCGGGTCATCGCTGCCGAGATTGAAGGTGTCGGGCCGGAGTTCCCGCTGTCACGTGAGAAACTGTCACCGGTTCTGGGTATTCTCAAGGCTCGTGACTCCAAGGATGCCATTGAACTCGCTGACAAGATGCTGAATTTCGGAGGTCTGGGGCACTCTGCAGTGCTGCATTCTCAGGACGATGCGGTGATTGATGAGTTCTCCCTGGCCATGAAGGCGGGTCGTATCATTGTAAACTCCCCGAGTACACACGGAGCTATCGGTGATATCTATAACACGAATATGCCTTCCCTGACCCTGGGGTGTGGTACTTATGGTGGTAACAGCACAACATCGAATGTTTCTGCTGTTAACCTCATCAATGTTAAGCGAGTGGCCAAGCGTCGTGTAAATATGCAGTGGTTCAAACTACCCCGTAAAATCTACTTTGAAGCGAACTCCCTGCAGTATCTCGAGAAAATGCCTGACATTTCTCGTGTATTTATCGTGACCGACGAAGTGATCCAGAGCCTGGGTTATGTTGAGAAGGTTCAGTACCACCTGAGCAAACGTCAGGTACCTGTTCAGGTGCGTGTGTTTAATCAGGTTGAACCTGATCCAAGCCTGGCGACGATCCGTGCCGGTGCTGAGGATATGGCTCGTTTCAATCCTGACGTAGTCATTGCCCTGGGTGGTGGTTCCCCGATTGATGCGGCCAAGGGCATGTGGCTCTTCTACGAGCAGCCTGATGCTGATTTTGCCGGCATGGCTCAGAAGTTTCTGGACATCCGTAAGCGGGTCTACAAGTTCCCGAAACTGGGTAAGAAAGCCCGTATGGTGGCCATCCCGACAACTTCCGGTACGGGTTCTGAAGTGACTTCCTTTGCGGTAATCACCGACAAGGAAAAAGGCATCAAGTATCCACTGGCAGACTACGAGCTGACTCCGGACGTCGCGATTCTTGATCCAAACCTGGTGCAGACTGTGCCGAAGAAAGTGACGGCAGACACCGGTCTGGATGTTCTGACGCATGCACTGGAAGCCTACGTTTCCATCATGGCTTCCGATTACACCGACGCCCTGGCTATGAAAGCGATTCAGCTGGTGTTCGAACACCTGCCGAAATCGTATGAAGAAGCTGACAGGCGTGCCCGTGAGAAGATGCACAACGCTTCCTGTATCGCGGGTATGGCTTTCGCCAACGCCTTCCTGGGAATCAATCACTCCATGGCGCACAAGTTGGGTCATGAGCTCCAGATTCCTCATGGACTGGCCAATGCCCTGCTGCTGCCTCACGTGATTGAGTACAACGGCACCAGCAATCCTTCCAAGGTTGCGTCTTTCCCTAAATACGACCACTACATCGCGCACGAGAAGTACGCAGAAGTGGCCAAGACCCTGGGGTTGCCTTCTGATACTCCGGAGCAGGGTGTTGCCTCTCTGGCCAATGCTGTTCGCGACCTGATGAAAACTGTTGGCATGCCGCTGTCCCTGAAAGAACTGGGTGTGTCCGAGCGTGACTTCCTGGATAAGGTGAAGATGCTGGCTGACCATGCTTTTGAAGATCAGTGCACAACGGCGAATCCTCGTATGCCTCTGGTGACAGAGCTGGAAGGGCTGCTGAAAAAGGCATACTACGGCAAGTAAGTCTTAGCTGGTCAAATCATGGGGCAGGCGTCTAGGAGCCTGTCGGACTTAAGCTTTCGAGCATGCTCTTCATGGTAAGAGTCAGTAGAGCGAGCCAGTATTTCGTTGGATTTGGGTGAATAGTTGACCTATTTAAGCAAATTCAACGGAGCTGTCTAGAACGCTCAAGGCTGCGGCCGCTCTTTCTGGATTTCAGACCGAAATTGCCTTAAGTCCGACAGACTCCTAGTGCGCCTGTTCCTTGCTGACTGAAGATCATTTTCCTGTTGCAGCTGGCAATGTGCCTGCTGTCTCTTCACGACTCCCTTTAGCGTTGATGCCAAATGTCGCTATATTTCTTCTGGTAAAGGATGGGGCAAACCTGTGTGGATGAGCTTATATTGCTCTGGATCAAGAAAAAAAGCTTGTCTGTGTGGAAGCGCATGAATTTGGTTGAATTTAGCGCATGTAGCCGTTTACATTTGTGCGTGTTTGAAGCTCTGGGTTGCCAAAAGTGAGCCCTTAATGAGCTTTTTGCTGAATAATAATGATCAGTGAGGAGTATGATCATGAGCGTACTGGGATATATGCAGAGACTTGGTAAGGCCTTGATGCTGCCGATTGCCACTCTGCCCGTTGCAGCCCTTCTTCTGAGGGTTGGTCAGCCCGACCTGCTTGATATTGCTTTTATGGCCGAAGCCGGTAACGCCATTTTCAGCAACCTGCCTCTGCTGTTCGCCATGGGTATTGCCTCCGGACTGGCCGAAGATGATGCTGGCGCTGCAGTGCTTGCCGGTGCTGTGGGTTATTTCGTGCTGACTGCGGCGGCCAAGACCATTAACGCCAGCATCGATATGTCATTCTTTGGCGGCATTATTGCCGGTATTATTGCTGGCCACAGTTACAATCGTTTCCATAAGACTGAGCTGCCAGTATACCTGGCCTTCTTTGGCGGAAAACGACTTGTACCCATCATGACGGGTCTGATTGCCCTGGCGGTGTCAGTTGTTGCTGGCTTTGTATGGCCTGGCATTCAAAGTGGTATTAATGCTTTTGCGACTGGGATTTCCGATTCTGGCCCTGTAGGCCAGTTCGTTTACGGCGTTCTTAACCGTGGCTTGATTCCTGTCGGCCTGCACCATGTTGTGAACTCTATTTTCTGGTTCGGCCTGGGTGAATTCACCAACGCTGCCGGAGAAATTGTGAATGGTGACCTGCCACGTTTCTTTGCTGGTGACCCCACTGCTGGCGTATTCATGGCTGGTTTCTACCCGGTCATGATGTTTGGTCTGCCGGCAGCGGCCCTGGCCATGTATATGACTGCACATAAAGAGAACCGGGCCAAAGTGGGTGGTGTACTGGCTTCTGTAGCGGCTACTGCCTTCCTGACCGGTGTCACCGAGCCACTGGAGTTCCTGTTTGTCTTCCTGGCTCCCGGGCTCTATGCTGTCCATGCGGTTTTGACAGGTCTGTCCCTGGTTGTCACCAACATGATGGGCGTACTGCACGGGTTTGGCTTCTCTGGAGGAGCCTTCGACATGGTGCTGAACTGGGGGCTGGCCACCAAGCCGGTGACCCTGGTGTTTATCGGCCTGGTGTTCGCAGTCGCTTACTTCTGCATCTTCTATTTCGCCATCAAGGCCTTCAATCTGCAGACCCCTGGCCGTGAGCTGGAGGAGCAGGGTGAGACCGTCGCTGTCAGCAAATCTGAGCGTGCCATGAAATATGTAGAGCTGCTCGGAGGCAAGGGTAATCTGGAGCAGGTGGATGCCTGTATCACTCGCCTGCGCCTGATCCTGACAGATCGCAGCCTGGTAGATGAAGCCGGTCTCAAGGCCATCGGCGCCAAGGGTGTGGTCAGGCTTGGAGAGAATAACCTGCAGGTGATTTTGGGACCTCAGGCCGAGATTGTTGCCAGTGAAATCAAGGCCGAACTGGGCTGAAATAAGTACTCCGACACTCTGTAGCTGAACGTATCATATACAGGGAGGCGGAGTGCCGGGGTAAAACTGGATAATTACGGATACCCCTGCAGAGAATAGTCGTAGATCCTTGATTTATAGAGCGGATGTTCAGGAGAGACACCGCTCTGCCGAATAAATCTCCGGTTGAATCCGGTGGAAGTGAAACCCTGAGAGAGTTATATGTTCAAGAAAGACGTTGTCATCACTGCTGAGAATGGCCTTCACACCCGTCCGGCCGCTCAGTTTGTCAAGGAAGCCAAGAACTTTGAGTGTGAAATCAAGCTGGAAACGGGCGGCAAGCAGGCCAGCGCCAAGAGCCTGTTCAAGCTGCAGACCCTGGGCTTGACTCAAGGCTCCACAGTGACCATTATCGGTGATGGTGAAGGAGCTGAAGGTGCGGTTGTTCACTTGGCAGAGTTCATTACCACTCTGAAGTGATCGGCTTCACCGGAGACTTCCGGTAAAAACTATTCCGGTAAAAACTATAGTTAGATCATGCCGGGTTATCTCTGTAACAGGAGAAAACCCGGCTTTTCGCGTATTTGTGCTGATACACGAAAACCGGATTCTGGACTAGATTGTTTGTCGGTGTTACGACATGTTCATTTTTGTGCAGAGCTATTTGTAACGTCGTTCCACATTCTTGTCAAGTTCTGGTTGATCTGGTTTGGGTGTCTTTTGTTTGATTCTGTGAATTCAGGTTGTGCTCTGGGTTCCACCGAAAACGTTAGCTGGCCAGCCAGTTAATAAATGAGCAGAAGACGTCCTGAAATGTGAGTGTCTGCCCTGTAAAATGTTTGTCTTTGTGTGTTTGTTGTATTCCATGTAAGTCCTTGATATATAAGGGTTTAGAAGGGTGTTGGATAAGTATTTTCACTGGGCTGCACTCGCGTCAAAAATCCTATTTACTAAAGAGATAGCGGCTTGTCCGCTGCGACTAAGGGTATTGGAGACGTCATGATCAAAATCGCAATCAATGGCTATGGCCGTATCGGCCGTAACGTCCTGCGTGCACTGTACGAAGCTGGTCGTCGCGATGAATACCAGATCGTTGCTATCAACGACCTGGGCGATGCGAAAATCAACTCTCACCTGACCAAGTACGACACCGTTCACGGTCGTTTCAACGCTCAGGTTGAGGAAGGTGAGAACGCACTGTTCGTCAATGGCGACGAAATCAAGACTTTCTCCGAGCGTGACCCATCCAACCTGCCATGGGCAGCCCTGGGTGTGGACGTTGTGTTTGAATGCACCGGCGTATTCCGTTCCAAGGATGCCTGCAAGCCTCACCTGGACGCTGGCGCCAAGAAAGTTATTATCTCTGCTCCTGGCAGCAACGTTGACGCTACCATCGTTTACGGTGTTAACCACAACACACTGACTTCTGACATGACCGTTATCTCCAACGCGTCATGCACCACCAACTGTCTGGCCCCAATCGCCAAGCCTCTGAACGATGCACTGGGTATTGATAAGGGTCTGATGACCACTATTCACGCCTACACCAACGATCAGCGTCTGAGTGATGTTTATCACACTGACCTGTACCGTGCCCGTGCTGCAGCCATGAACATGATTCCTACTGCTACTGGCGCTGCAGCCGCTGTAGGCCTGGTGGTACCTGAGCTGAAAGGCAAGTTCGACGGCATGGCGGTACGTGTACCGACTGTAAACGTTTCCGTTGTTGACCTGAGCTTTGTTGCCGGTCGTGAGACTTCTGTTGAAGAAGTGAACGAAATCATTGCGACTGCTTCCAAGTCCAACGAAGCCATGGCCAAGGTTCTGCACGTTAACTACGAGCCACTGGTGTCCATGGACTTCAACCACAGCCCGTTCTCTTCTTCTTTTGACGCCACACAGACCCGTGTACAGGGTAACCTGGTGAAGGTTATGTCCTGGTACGACAACGAGTGGGGCTTCTCCAACCGTATGCTGGATACCGCCAAAGCGTTCATGAACGCCTGATCGGTACCCTGATGGTATAGAAGATGGCATGGGTTCGCTTTGCGGGCCCATGTTTGTTGTATTACTGGTGAAAGACTTTTTCATTACTCCTATAGGCTTCAGTTGCCTGTCATCAGGTGTAACGAAAAAAGCTTTCTCCGTTAATGGCTGTTTGCACAGGTCGTAATTCGCAGACAAATGTAGGCGGCTGCCGGGCTGGATAACTGGTGGCTATACTCTGGTTTCCGCTGCCGATATTCAGTAGTGCACCAGTAGTCGTCTTTTTCTCTCCTGTGGAAGTCGTCATGGTTGGGCAGGAGACTTGGTTGTTTGTCAGAAGCCTGGCTGTCATGGAAGTGCAATTTGTCAGGCCGGTACTTGTAACCGGTAACATAATATGACATCTGAACCTTCCTCTGTGGCTGTTTGTCTTTGCTTTCACAGCGACAGTCGCACACCTTGCAGTCTCTCGCCATTGCCTGTCGGTGAAAGTTCCATCAATGAGAGGATATCATGCTCAGACGCACTAAAATCGTTGCCACGCTTGGTCCGGCCACAGAGACCGACGAACAGCTGACCAGGCTGATCGAAGCCGGGGTTAACGTTGTCCGACTGAACTTTTCCCACGGTGATCCGGAAGATCACCGGGCTCGCGCAGAAAGCATTCGCACCATTTCCACCCGCCTGGGTCGCAGCGTCGCAATCCTGGGAGATCTGCAGGGTCCCAAGATCCGTATTGGCCGCTTCCAGAATGGCAAAATCAACCTGCCAGACGGCGCTGAGTTCGTCCTGGACGCCGAGCTGCCCATTGATTCCGGCGACGAGAGTCAGGTAGGCCTGGCCTATAAAGGCCTGCCCAGAGACTGCAAAAAGGGCGACGTTCTATTGCTGGACGACGGTCGTCTGAGTTTGCAGGTCAAAAATATTCAGGGTTCCAAGATTACCACCACAACCATCGATGGTGGCGAGCTATCCAACAACAAGGGCATCAACCTTGCAGGTGGTGGCCTTTCTGCTGACGCGCTGACCGAGAAAGACAGGGAAGACATCAAGCTGGCGGCTTCCATAGGCGTTGACTTCCTGGCCGTGTCTTTTGTCCGCAGTGCCGCCGATGTGAAACTGGCCCGACAGCTCCTGAAAGAAGCAGGGGGCTCGGCCGCAATTCTGTCAAAGATTGAACGTGCGGAAGTGGTTCGAGACCACAATCTCCTGGAAGAAGTTATCCGTGCCTCAGATGCTGTGATGGTGGCCCGTGGTGACCTGGGTGTGGAAATTGGCGATGCCGAACTGATCGGTGTCCAGAAGCACATGATCAACGAGGCCCGTCGTCTGAATCGTCCGGTGATCACGGCTACCCAGATGATGGAATCGATGATTCACAACACCCAGCCAACCCGCGCTGAAGTATTCGATGTGGCCAATGCCGTGCTGGATGGCACCGATGCGGTCATGCTGTCCGGTGAAACCGCTACAGGCAAGCGCCCTCATGAAGTGGTCAGGGCTATGGCGCGGATCTGTGCCGGTGCAGAAAAGAATCACGAACTGATTGCTCAGGTGGAGCGCCAGGTCGGCGTTTTCGAAGAGACCGATGAAGCCATCTCTCTTGCGGCAACCTATGCGGCCAACCACCTGGATGTCAAAGCGATTGTCTGTCTGACCAAATCTGGCGCGACACCATTGTGGGTGTCCCGAATCAATACCAGTCGTCCAATCTACGCCCTGACCCGTTATAAAACGACCGAGCGTCGTGTAGCCCTTTACCGGGGTGTCGAGGCGGTTGCCTTTGACAGTGGCAGCCAGTACGGCCCTGAGGTGAATGACCGCGCCATTGAAGAGCTGAAAGAACGCGGGTTGCTGGAGGCGGGCGACAGAATCATCCTGACCAAGGGTGAAACGGGTGAAGTGGAAGGCGGCACCAACACCATGCAGATTGTGAACATCAAATAATCAGACTGCCATGGTGGCCTGATATTGTTTAACAAGGCTGCTGCCTTTGCACCGCCGTCGTGTGTTTGTGAAGGCAGCCTCCGGTAATTCTGGGACTTAAGGAGACGAGCAGAACATGGCAGAGTTAAAGAGAATTGGTGTTCTGACTTCCGGTGGCGACGCCCCGGGCATGAACGCTGCCATCCGCTCTGTGGTACGTAGCTGTATCTACTACGGCATTGAGCCAGTGGCTATTCGTGAAGGCTATAAAGGGCTGATCGATAACCAGATGGAAGTGGTTAATGCCCGCTCTGTGGCTAATATCATCAACCAGGGTGGTACCTTCCTGAAGTCTGCGCGGTGCCAGGAGTTCCGTTCACCGGAAGGTCGCGCAAAGGCTTTTGAAAACGCCAAGGCTGCCGGCATGGACGGCCTTGTTGTTATCGGTGGTGACGGCTCCTTTACCGGCGCAATGCTGTTGGAAAAAGAGCATGGTATGCCCTGTATCGGCATTCCAGGCACCATTGATAACGATATCTTCGGTACCGACTTCACCATCGGTTACGACACAGCCCTGAACACCGTTGTCGAAGCCATTGACAAAATTCGTGACACAGCCACATCCCACAACCGCCTTTTCCTCATTGAGGTAATGGGCCGGGACGCTGGCTTTATCGCCCTGAACACCGGTATCGCTTCCGGGGCAGAAGAAATCATGATCCCTGAAGATACTGCTTCCGTGGAAAAACTGATGGACTCCCTGGAAAACAGCGGCCGTGCAGGCAAGACTTCCAGCATTGTTGTGGTGGCAGAAGGCGACCAGTCTGGCGGTGTTTTCGAGCTGTCCCGTACCATCGAGAACAGCTTCCCGAATTATGAAGTCAAGGTAACGGTTCTCGGCCATATCCAGCGTGGTGGCAAGCCAAGCTGTCATGACCGGGTACTGGCCAGCCGTCTGGGTGTGGCTGCAGTGGAAGCGCTCAGGGAAGGCGTGAGCGGTGTTATGGTCGGTGTACGTGACCAGAAAGTGGTAAAGACCCCACTGGAAGAAGCCATCAGCAGGCACAATGCCATCGACAGCAACCTGCTGCGTGTGGCCGATATTGTTACTGTCTGATCAGACAGTGAGCGATTATGCCCCGCCAATGCGGGGCATTTTTATGTCCAGGGATGGACGGTATCTCAAAAATGCAGGAGCAATTTTTTGAGGCATGTCCAGGGATGGGCGGTATCTCAAAAATGCAGGAGCAATTTTTTGGGGCATGCCCAGAGATGGGCGGTATTGACGACGAATGTATGGCAGGCCGTAGAAGCCGGGGAAATGCCAAGGCAGTTATCCCGGAGCTATTGCAGAGATATGTCTACAATCAATCAGACCAGACCAGATGTAAGGTAAACACAATGGGTCTTTTCGATTCTCTCAAAAAAAGCATGGGACTGGGTGCCGATGAAGGTACTGTCATCAAGGCGCCCCTGACGGGTGATATCGTTCCTATTGAAGAAGTACCTGACCCTGTATTTGCTGACAAGGTGGTGGGCGATGGTATTGCCATCAACCCGACAGGTAATGTCATGGTGGCGCCCTGTGACGGCGAAATCGGCAAGATTTTTGAAACCAATCATGCCTTCAGCATGGAGACGTCCACGGGTGTGGAACTGTTTGTCCACTTCGGTATTGATACCGTTGAGCTGAAAGGCGAAGGCTTCCGCCGCATTGCCAGTGAAGGTCAGCAGGTTAAGTCGGGCGACCCGGTCATTGAAGTGGATCTGGCCCTGCTGAAAGAGAAAGCCAAGAGCGTGATTACCCCCGTTGTGATTTCCAACATGGATGACGTTGCCTCCATGGAAAAGTCCTCCGGTTCCGTTGTGCATGGCAGCGACAACCTGCTGGTTGTCAAAATGAAGTAATACTTCTAGTACATGGTTTCAATGAGTTTGATGGGTTCAGATGGCCGCTTTATGAACCACCCTTCGGGCGAGCGAGAGCTTCCGTGCCAGCGTTCCAAGTGCTTGAAAGACGTCCAGTATTCCCGCACACTTGCGCCTTGGCTAAGCGCCCCCGCCAGAAAGCTCTCGCTCAGGCTGAACGCGTCAAATCCATTGAAACCATGTACTACGAGCCTGCCTGCCCCCGGGTGGGCTCCATGGCCACGCATCAGGCAGGGCAGCCCTTCCTTTCACCGCCTTCCACAACGATTTCTGTCAGTATCACTGACTGCCTTGTCAGTGCGCACTTCCTTCTCCTCATCTAGGCTGTCTGCCAGGAAAGGGAGAAAGACCAATGGAAGTAACTTTGAACAAGCTCTTGCCCGTACTCCTGTCCATTCTGCTGGCAGGCAGTCTGAAGGCTGCCCCGATGACAGGAAATACCGGCGATCAGGACAGGGAAAAACGCAGGCAGGAAGCCCGGGAGCAGCACGACAGGCTTACTCTGGAGGAGCTGGATCGGCTCGCCCGGTTGGTTGATGTCATGCCCGGGGAAGTGACGGGTGCCAGCCGTAAAACAGACAAGCCGAAGGCCGAATCCAGAACCTCTGCCAAAAGAAAAGCAGCGCCTTTGCCGCAGGGTCTATTCGGAAGCCAGTTCCGGGACCAGGTGCGTGAGATAGATCGTCACGGGCGAAATGGAAAAGCAGCTTCAGGAGCAGCACGGGAGGCTGATCCAACCTCCGGGGAGAACGATGATGACATGGTTGAATACGTGCTTGAGATGCCAGCGGACAATTCCGCCAGTAAACAGCCGAACAGGATGAAAGTGAAAGTCAGGCGGGGGAGGATGAAACTGCATCAGCAGGTTCAGGAGCTGAATAAGATATTGATTGACGATGTGGTGCGAATGGGGAGTCTGAAAGCACCTTAGTATCTAACCCGGAAAATTCATAAAGCTGCTTTGACCAAGCTGAAGGCTGCGAAAAAATAGCAGAGCGAGAAGCTCGACACTTTATGAAATTTCCGGGCTAATGTATGACGGCTGCTGGACAGAAGCTGTTGGGTTTATATGATGGCGCTGTCGTTTTTTATTCTGGGAGTTAAGCAGTTGTCCAGTATTGATATCGAGATCTGTGTAGACAGTCGTGATCCGGATTATGTAGCCAGATCTGTAGAGCGGACAGTGTCCGCCGGTGCCAGAAGAATCGAGCTTTGTGCAGAGATGGCTGAGGACGGCCTGACTCCCCCGGCAGAGCATATCATTGCCGCCCGGCAGGCCATGGGCAGCGTTCCGGGCCTTATTTGCATGATCCGCCCCAGGGGAGGGGATTTTGTCTGCTCTGAAGATGAAATTAACCTGATGGCGTCGCAGATCCGGATGGCTTCCGAGGCCGGGGCCAACGGTGTTGTCCTTGGTATCCTGAAAGCTGATGGCTCTATTGATCAACAGAACCTTGAGCGTCTGATTGGGGTAGCTAAAGAGTGTGGACTGAAAGTGGCCTTCCACCGGGCGTTTGACGCTACCCCTGATTTTCTGGAATCTCTCGAAACCCTTATAGAAACTGGTGTCGACCGTATCCTGACCTGTGGTACAGCCTGGGGCTCCAGTGGCACAGCCATGACTGGGCTGAGTGTTTTGGAAAAGCTGGTTCGCAGAGCCGGAAAGCAGATTGAAATTAACGTAGGTGGCGGCGTCTCTCCAGGAAATGCTTTGGTAATTCTCTCAGGGTTACCGGTTGAGCTGGGAGTTGTCAGCCTGCATGCTCACAGTAATGTGATGATGGGTGGCGAAGTGTCCAGGGAGCTGGTCAGAGCTCTTTGCCAGGCAGTGGACGCCCGCCTTTGAAAAGCGGGCCGGTAATCAGGCTGCAGAGACAATGATTGCCTGTCGTTGTATCCCGGTTAGGGGGTCTCCAAACTCCCTTTCAATCGATGGTTTGATGGCCTCAATCACTCCTTCAAGATCTTCAACGCCAGAAGCCAGTAACTGTTCACCCAGGGGTATTCCCTTCAGAGTGCCCCTCAGTGTGTCAGTGATGGAAGCATCAGGGCAGGTCAGGCTGACCACCTCAAAGGACAGGCGCTGAAATCCTGCCATTTCCAGCATGGATTTCATGGTGTCCAGTTGGAAAAAACAGTGGGGCATGCCCAGGTGCTGGCTGCCGGTCAGCTCATACTTCTCTTCCAGGAGCTGTAATATCCTGTTGATCAGGGCATGGTATTCGAGACTGTCCCAGACCGAGAAAACCAGCTTTCCGCCCGGTTGCAGCACACGTCGAAACTCTTTCAAGGCCAGGGCCCGGTCACTGAAAAACATCAATCCAAGCTGGCAGACCAGGGTATCAAAAGTGGCACTGGCATAGGGAATAGAGGTGGCGTCTACAACTGCACATTCAACATGAGGGCTGCATTTGAACCGCTGTCGGGCTTTCTCCAGCATATCGTTACTGATGTCTGTGAGGGTATAGTCTGTCGCACTGTTAAGGCGGCTGATAAGGCATTCGCTGGCTGCGCCGGTTCCGGCGGCAATCTCAAGCAGCTTCCCGGGCTTCAGGGCCAGCACTCTGTCTGCGACCTCCATCGCCAGGGACTTTACATTGATCGGGAAGATAAAGCTGTCATAGTAATCAGGCATATCATTACCTGAAAACGACAGGGATTGCCCTGGCATAATGATCTCCACTACATGGCTTTCATGGTTTCCTGCATTTCAGTCCTGATATTGTCAGACTGGGTACCGAATATGGCCTGCATGTTCTGGCCAACCACGACCACTGCTGTAGCGCCAAGGGCCTTGATCCTGTCCTGGTCGACCTCTTCAGGTTTGTTCACTGTCACTCTCAGGCGTGTGATGCAGGCATCCAGGTTCTTGATATTGTTCTTGCCTCCGAAGGCGCTGATCAGGTTGTTGGCGAGTTCTGAAGACACCTGGACCTTGGCGGAAACCTCGCTCTTCTCTTCCCGGCCGGGGGTTTTCAGGTCCAGGGCGGTGATCATTACCCGGAAAATAAAGTAGTAAGCGACTGCATAGACTGCCCCGAGACCTATGATCCATGAGGGTTTGGTGGCAATGCCGAAATAGAGCACATAATCAATCAGGCCATTGGAGAAGGACATGGCCATCTTGATGTCCAGGTAGTTAGTGATGGCAAAAGCCAGCCCGGCCAGAAGAGCGTGAATGCCATAGAGAATCGGTGCCACAAACAGGAAAGAAAACTCTATGGGTTCGGTAATGCCGGTCAGCATTGACGTCAGTGCCGCTGAGACCATGATGCCACCTGTCCGGGCCTTGTGCTCAGGCCTGGCGCAGTGCCAGATGGCGATGGCCGCAGCAGGAAGTCCGAACATCTTGAACAGGTAACCGCCTGCGAGGAAGCCGGCAGTGGGGTCGCCGGCAAAGAACCGGGCTATGTCTCCGGTGTAGACGTGGCCGGAAGGGTCAACGAACTGCCCCATTTCCATCTGGAAGGGAACGTTCCAGATATGGTGCAGGCCAAAAGGGATCAGTCCGCGTTCAACGACACCGTAAACAAAACCGGCCAGAACCGGGTTCTCGGTCACCGACCATTGCGAGAAATTATCGATCAGGGCCTGAATGGGTGGCCAGATGAAGCTCAGGATTATCCCCAGGACAATGGCCCCCAGGGCGGTGATGATCGGGACAAAGCGTTTTCCGGCAAAGAAGCCGAGATAGTCCGGCAGTTTGATCTTGTAATAGCGATTGAACAGGTAGGAGGCGAGGATGCCGGCCATGATGCCACCGAACACACCGGTTTCAATGGCATCGATGCCCATGATGCTGCTGGGTTCTACTCCCAGCTGGTTGGCCATTACTCCGGTGGTTCCAAGCAGGACCACATAGCCAACCACGGCGGCCACCGAAGCCACTCCGTCGTTTTCCGACAGCCCGATGGCCGTGCCGATGGCAAAGATGATCGGCAGGTTGCCAAAGACGCTGCCGCCCGCCTGGGCCATGATGTTTGAGACCAGATCCGGAATGAAGGAAAAGCCGGCGCTGCCCACGCCCAGTAAAATGCCGGCGACGGGCAGGACCGCGACAGGCAACATCAGCGCACGACCGATTTTCTGCAGATTGCCAAATGCGGTTTTAACCATGGGAGACTCCAGAAATGCTGTTCAATGCGGCAGTTCAGATGGGCAGTTGAAGTAAAACCTCTGAAGAATAGACCAATGTCCTGACGCTTTCCGTATATTGGCTAAAGCGCCAGAAAGTCAGTCAGAAAGCGCTGACGGCAGGGTAAAGATCAGCCCAGCCTCTTTATAGATTCGCGCCGGCGCAAATCGCCAGTGAAATGCCTGGAGAAAGGCTTTTCAATATCTTTCTGGCCCAGCTCATTCAGCAGCAGAGACCCGGCAACACTGGCCATGTCAGTGATGGGAAAATGTATGGCTGAAACATGGGGAGTCAGGAATGTACAGAGATCTACGCTGTCATAACTGATCATGGAGACATCGTCAGGCACACGGATGCCTTTTTCCCGGAATGCATCCATACAGCCGGCGGCCAGTTCCTCGCTGCAGGCGTAGATGGCCGTATATGGCAGACTGCTGTTGATCAGCTGCAGTGTGTTCTGGTAACCGGCCTGACGTTCATAATTCCCTTCGACAACCAGCGTCCAGTCGAGGGGGATGTCATTGTTTCTCAGGGCATTGGCGTAACCCTGAAAGCGCAGCTGGGCATTGGTTTTGTACAGTTTGCCGGTGAGGCAGGCTATCCGCTGGTGACCACTCTGAATCAGCTGGCCCACCGCCCTTTCACTGGCTTCGACGTGGTCGAAAGTGATGCAGTGGTCAGCCAGGGCCTCAATGTGGCGATCCAGTATGACCATGGGGGGGGCTCTGTCTGCGATCTCGGCCACCTCTGCATCACTGAGATAACGGACATGAAGAATCAGTCCGTCACAGCGCATCTTGATCAGGTGTTCAATGGCTGCACGCTCTGATTCAGCAGAATGTTTGCCCTGGGTGACGATCATCAGTTTTCCAGAAGCATCCGCGACGTGCTCGACTTCATCCATCAGGTCACCGAAAAAGCCACCCAGGTAGGATGAAACCATCAGGCCGATGGTGTTGGAAGTGTTGCTGGCCAGTGACTGGGCAACGGGGCTGGGGCTGTATTTGAGTGCTCTGATGGCGGTATTGACTCTTTCCCGGGTGGCGTCAGTGACCTGCGCCGTATTGTTAATGACTCTTGAAACGGTAGCGCGGGACACCTGTGCACGATCGGCGACGTCTTTGATTGTGGCCATGGGTTGATTCCTGGTTAAAGGCGGCCAGATCCTTCCCTGGGATGATCGTTCTTTGGCGATCATTACTGGTAGCTGGCTCCTGGGAGCCTGTCGGACTTACGACTATTTCGGCCTAAATCCCAGAAAGAACGGCCTATTTTCTCGATGAATTCGTTTAAATAGGTCAACTATTCGCACGAATCCATCGAAAAACTGGACTCGTTCTACTGAAATTTATGCTCGAAAGCATAAGCCCGACAGGCTCCTAGACTGTTTGGGCCAGTCCAGCATGCCGGGAGGCGGCTAGAAAAAATTCATCATCCAGTGTATCACGCCACTGGAGCGACATGCTGTCGCTGGTCAAATCTGTGTCACTGTAGTGAAAGATGTCAGTTTGCCAACAGGTCATGCACGGAAGCTTACTTTAGGTGGAAGGTCTGTGGGTAAATTAGGCGTAAGACTGATCTGGCTGTTTAGAGAGGAGCGGATATTGATCTGCATCAAATAAAAGATACGTGTTTTTACGTATCTTTGAGGCGTGAACGATTCATTAGTCAGGTAGGTCAGAAATACCCGTCATAGAGGGGCAAGACCTGCCGGGTTGCTCCTGATAGGGAAAAAGTAAAGAAGCGGGAACCGTCTATAGAGCCAGCCAGTGAATAACCGGGTTTGAGGGGATCCGGTTTTTTTTGCCTGCTGCCACAGGGATCAGAGATCCTGCCCTTTTATCCAGCTGCCTTCTCATGACAAGTCTCCTGTTGGATGCATTCAGGGCTTTATCAATGATAGGGTGCATACACGCAGTGTACTTTTGCTTAGACCGTGTGACGTCTGTCGAAACCTCACTGGTCAGGCTCCTGGGTGTTTTCAATAAGCCTTTTGGCTGGTCGATAGTATTTAGTCGATTCCGGGTTTAATTGAACCACGTAGCCGGGCATGGCAGGCGCGTTTCTTTACACACGGGTTTATTCGGGTTTCCAGAGGTACAGGGTCAGACAAACATGCAGATACTGATAACGGGCGGTACCGGGTTTATTGGTAGCAGGCTGGTCAGGCGCCTGCTTCGGGACGGGCATCGCATCTCTGTTCTCAGCCGTCAGGACGCCAGGGAAGTTCGCCGGCAGCTTTCCACCGAAGTGCGTCCCATTGCCTCTGTGTCCGCAGTCAACCCTTCGGTGGCCTATGATGCCATCATCAACCTGGCCGGCGAGGGGATCATGGACAAGCGTTGGAGCAGAGAGCGCAAACGGCAGTTACTGGACAGCCGGGTAGGGTTGACTACGGAACTTATTGATCTGATCGAGCGCATGGAAAACCGGCCTAAGCGTTTGATCAGTGGCTCTGCTGTAGGAATTTATGGCAGTTTCGACACCCTGCAGGAGCAGACTGGTGGCCAGGACGAGACAGCTCCCCACGGAAAAGGTTTCCCGGCCAAACTCTGTTTTCGCTGGGAACAGACAGCGTTGCGGGCGGAGCAGCTGGGAGTGAGGGTCTGTATTGTCAGAACCGGTGTGGTTCTGCACCCGGGTGGCGGGGCTCTCAGCCAGATGATGCCGGCATTCAGCTTTGGCCTGGGCGGTGCCCTGGGGCAGGGTCGACAGATGCTGTCCTGGATTCATATGGACGATATGATCGAGGCGCTGGTCCATCTTCTCAACCATGAAGAAGCCGAAGGCTTTTACAATGCAACGGCGCCATTGCCGGTGACCAACAGGGAGTTCAGTTTGGAGCTGGCAGCCGTTCTCGGGCGTCCGTCGTTTTTTACGATGCCTGCACCGTTGTTAAAAATGATCCTGGGCGAATCGTCGGAAATGATTCTGAAAGGACAGGCCGCGATTCCGACCCGCTTGCAGAGGGAAGGCTTTTCTTTCCAGTACCCGGATTTGCGTTCAGCCCTTGATAATCTGTTGAAATAAACATCGTTTCAGTAAAAAAACAGGATAACCGTTATTTGTTATCGCTGTTTGTAATAGAATGCCTCTGCCATTCCACGAAAAAACAGGCGACTCCGGTAGCCTGACAAAGGTTGCGCAAAGGACAATGACTCAGGCATTAACCCTAGAATCCCTCTATAAGACCTATGATGGCGGCTTTCAGGCATTGAAAGGCATTAACCTGTCGGTGGCTGAGGGCGATTTCTACGCTCTCCTGGGGCCCAATGGTGCGGGCAAGTCCACGACCATTGGTATCATCTCTTCACTGGTGCGAAAAACTTCCGGTCACGTAGACGTTTTCGGTTACGACATTGATCATGAACTGGTCAGGGCGAAACGGATGCTGGGCGTGGTGCCCCAGGAATTCAATTTCAACCAGTTCGAAAAAGTCGAAGACATTATTATCACCCAGGCCGGCTATTACGGGATTCCCGCCAGGGAGGCGTCGAAGCGCTGTGACCAGCTGTTGAAGCTGCTGGGGCTGTGGGACAAACGTCGTACGGTTTCGAGAATGCTTTCCGGAGGCATGAAGCGCCGACTGATGATTGCCAGGGCGCTGATACACCAGCCAAGACTGCTGATTCTTGATGAACCCACCGCCGGCGTCGATATCGAACTGCGCAGGAGTCTCTGGGAATTCATACGGGAGATCAACGAACAGGGCACCACCATCATTCTCACCACCCACTACCTGGAAGAAGCGGAGCAGTTATGCCGTAACATAGGCATCATTGATCGTGGCGAAATGGTTGAAAACACCTCGATGAAAGCCCTGCTGGGCAAATTGCAGCAGGAAAGCTTTGTGCTGGATTTGCGTGAGCCGGTTCAGGCTCTGCCCATGTTTGCCGGTTACTCGGTAAGGAAAGTGGACAGTGGCAGCATAGAAGTGGAGGTGGCCAAAAACCAGGGGGTGAATGACCTGTTCCGGCAGCTCAGCGAATATCGTATAGAAGTGGCCAGCATGAGAAACAAGTCCAACCGTCTGGAAGAGCTGTTTGTAAAATTGACGTCTGAGGGGGCTGACAGGGCAACCCGGGGAGAAAACAGGCCGTGAGCGAATGGAAGTACCACTGGGTTGCCTTTAACACCATTTTTATCAAGGAAGTTCGGCGGTTTATGCGGATCTGGCCCCAGACCCTGCTGCCGCCAGCCATCACCATGGCGCTTTATTTTGTCATTTTCGGCGCTGTTATCGGTTCCCGGATCGGTGAAATGGGTGGCTTTGACTATATGACGTTTGTTGTGCCCGGCCTGGTGATGATGTCGGTCATCACCAACAGCTTCAGCAATGTCGCCTCCAGCTTTTTCAGTAACAAGTTCCAGAAGAGTATAGAGGAACTGCTGGTTTCGCCTGTTCCGGACTGGATTATCCTGGCCGGCTACGTGATGGGCGGAGTGGTGCGCGGTTTGTATGTGGGTATCCTGGTCATGCTCCTGGGAGCTTTTTTCGTGGAGCTACAGATTTACAGCCTGGCGATAACCCTGATGGCCGTGATCATGACGGCTATGCTGTTTGCGCTGGGAGGCTTCATCAATGCGGTTTTTGCCCGGAAATTCGATGATGTGGCGATCATCCCGACCTTCGTCCTGACACCATTGACTTACCTTGGCGGTGTTTTTTACTCCATCTCTGTACTGCCCGAGCCCTGGCGGCAACTGTCGATGCTGAACCCGATCCTCTACCAGGTGAATGCCTTCCGCTACGGTATTCTGGGTGTCGACGGGGGGATTGATGTTTACCAGGCCTTTGCTGTGATGGCTCTGGCTATCGCGCTGCTGTCAGCCTGGGCGCTCTATCTGTTGAAGTCCGGCAAGGGGCTGAGGAGTTAATCATTTTTGTGTTGAGGTTGCCCGCCCCCATAAGGAAACTCTACACCAGGCCGAGAATTACTTGAGTCGCCAGGTAAAATCATGACCAATGGATATTCCTCCCTCAGACAGGCCTCATTCTAATGTAACGTCTTCTGGCAGCTCGCCTGAAGGCGAGGAAACGATCTCGTCAGAGACAAGCCGGGGGCAGTTTGGCCCGTCGACTGTTCAGGCCGCTGAAGCACCAGCTGAGGTAACAACTCATTCACTGCATGCCCGTGAGCCTTTGAATCGCGGCATTTTCTCTTACCTGCTTGCCCGGATAAATTCACCTCAGAGCTTGGCAGGCCGTGTCCTGCTCGGGGCTGGTGCCAGCACTGACGAGGCCCTGATCAAAGCAGCCAGTGACGGGGACTGCCAGATAATCCCCGAACTGCTGCCAAACCTGTCCAACACCACAGAAGCGATTCGTCAGGCCATTTATACAGCGATGAAGGCAGGCCAGCCAGAGTTCATCGAACAGCTGCATCGCCTGTCAGATATTCATCTGGAGAAAGACTATTACTGGCAACTGGTGGAATGGCTACGTGAAAAAGACCGCAGCCTGACTGGTTTGGGTACAGAGCTACTGCTCTGCCTGTTTCCCTTTCTATCGGATGAAAAAAGAGAAACGCTGGCAAGAGATTCCTTTTTGTGTCAGTCCCGTTTGTTCCAGCTAAAACTGGCCCTCCAGTACAATCCTGACAAGCCTGACCCGGTCACTGCGAAAGCCTTTAAACAGACAAGACAAACCATCCAGAAACAAATTCAGCTATCCGAGTCTGCTGAAGACTTGGAAACCATGAAACTGGCCATAAGATTTCTCATGAGGTTTGGCGATAGCGAGCAACTATTCCTCTGGTTCCTCAATTCAAGTCGCTGCATACTCCTTCCAGAAACATTTCATTTGCAACGGGTTACAGAGCAGGAGAGCTCTGTTCTTTGCAGAGCTTTAATAAGAGTACAGCCGTTTTTCATAAATACTGACCAGCAAGTCTTTAGGGAGTTATCAATACGTTTCCCTCAGAGTATTGACCTAAAAGTGGCGACCTTACTGTCATGTGGACAGCAATATTCTGAAGAAGAAAATAAACTGGCTGAAAAAACATATCATCAGTGCCTGGAAAAGGAGAGTTTTGGCGACTGTATGTTGCTTCTTCCTGCCCTTTCTCCAAGCAGTGCCAGCGCAAAAGCCACCAGCTTAGCTGACCATACTGAGGTTGAAAGCGAGGTTTATCGGAGCTGTTTAAGGTTTCTATCTTTGAAATCTTGTGAAGATAAAGTCAGTCAGATGATGCCAACGGCAGGATCAGTATCAGATGACCCTGCCACTGCTGAAAACAAGGTAATGCTGCTATATCAGTACATTATCAGTTTATCTCATGAAAATGAGGAGCAGGCTTTGGGTAACTATCATAAATGGGTTAAAGCGCTTTTGCGTAATAAAGATTACACGACATTGAATCTATTTTTAAAGCATTCTACAAACATTGGCCCCAATTTTCTTGACTTCAGTGAGGTTGAGTTCGCAGAATACCTCGAAGCAGATACCAGCCCCCACACAGGGACATTAGCTCACCTTTTTACCACTGTTTCCCGATGGCGTGTCTCTGAAGACGGGCTTGTTCACAGGATGTGTAAGGAAGCCCCTTTATTAATGGCGTTGTGTTTGCTGAAGAGGCAGACAAGCGGTAGATTGTCAAACATACATGACGACTACAAGGCTAAACTGGCCAAAGAGTTTAAACTATCTGGTCATGTAGAGGCATTACTGACCATGATTAACCCAATACGAGTGCCCAATGTCCTGCAACTCATGCAAGAAGACCCTGACCTCCAGGAAGTTGTTTTCGATCAGGACACTATTAAAAAGGGAGCGGCGGCACCCTGTTTCTCCAACCTTATATCTGCCACAGATTTTGCAAGGGAGAATATTGGGAAAGGTTTTGCCTGCGCAATACTGTTTGTCAATAAGCTGTATACGAAGCTGACGGGATCGGAAGAGGAAGAGGTGATAGTTTATCCGGGATTTTATTGTAAAGAGCAACCCCGAAGCTGCTATCAATCCATGTTTGAGTTGCAAATGAACAAGTTCTGTTATGGGCTGTCCTCTCATTACTTCCAACAATTAACCACGCAGGCAAAGGAGAGTCGACAACCTGAGCTGATTCATGTCTGGCTTGAAGCGCTCCAGGGCGCTCCCAAGAAGCGATTGGAGTGGGTATTCCAGCAGTTTTTTGATGCCTTTGAAGAAGTTAAAGACGATCT
>JBPCXN010000137.1:0-21714 GCA_051008495.1 Endozoicomonas sp.
CAGGCGACAGTTTATGGCTGGGCTCCCGTGATGATGGATGTTGCTCTGGATCTGCAAACATCTGTTGATGTGCCAATGAACAACGGCCAGGCACCTTTGAATCAGCTGGGATCCATCACTCGTTTGTGGGATTACCGTGACCGTTCCTACACCACACCCAATAATGACACGCTTTACCTGCAGATGTGGGGTGATCTCGAAGAGCAGCCTATTGTTCTGAGTGTTCCCAAAATTGAAAACCGTTACTGGATCGCCCAGATCATCGACATGTACACAGAAGCCGTTGTCGATCTGGGTAACGCCACTGTTGGCGAACAGGGAGGAGATTTCGTACTGACGAAAAAAGGTTATGAAGGTGATTTGCCTGAAGGCCTGCCAGTATACTACTCCAATACCCGCTACATCTGGATGGCCGGGCGTCTTGGTGTAAAGAATGCCAGTGATGAAGATGCCGCGCGCGAACTGCAGCAACAGTTCCGGTTAACGACCCTGGACCAATACCCCAATACAACCCGACAGCCAGAACCTCAAGTGGCCACAGGCGCGCCCAAGGTGCAATTCCCGAGAGGCCTGGACTGGTTTGACCGACTGGATACAGTTCTGGCTCAGAACCCCCTTGAGTCAGACAAACAGCTGGTCGACTCGTTCCAATACATTGGTATTGGCAATGGCGGTACTGCATCCCTGAGTGATGTCCGCAGGGCTGCTCTTGAGGCTGCATTCGCTGACGGTTTCGCTATTGTACGCGACACAGCCATGAACACCGGTGTACCCATAAATGGCTGGAACTGGGAGTATGATGCAGGCCGTTATGGTACCGACTACCTGCTGCGAGCTGCAGTTAATATGAACTCTATTGGCCTGAACTCTCCTGAACGAGCCATGTATCCCAAGCGTTATTTGGACAGTAACGGCGAGCAGCTGTCCGGAAATAATGCCTACAGTATTACTTTCCCGGCTGATATGGCGATTAATGAGAGCCTGGGCGGCTTCTGGTCTGTCACCATGTACGATGCCAAAGATCGTTTTATGGTTGAAAACGAAATCAACCGCTTCAAAGTAGGCTCCATGACTGAAGACCTGACTTTCAACGAAGACGGCTCCCTGACGCTTTATTTCAGCCATGCCAAGCCTGCATCCGCAGAGCAGCTGTCAAACTGGTTACCTGCACCTAAAGATGATTTCATGCTGCAGGTTCGTCTTTACGAACCCAGAGACGAAGTCGTACAGGGGCAATTCCAGCTGCCAGAAATGCATAAGCTGGATAAGGCACTATAAGCCGGTTTTGTTTACAGGAGCCATTTAGGTCGTGAGTCATGTAAGCCCTGGAATAAGTGGTTTTTCCGGGGGCTGTTTCATTATCCACGTTCCAGGGATTGGGATATCCGTAACGCAGCGACTTTTCTTATTTCATACCTTTTACTGGACCTCTTGTACTTTCCAGTCTTTCCTCCCTCGATGCCTACCCGGAGTGCTTTTTGTACATGCCCACTGTTAATCCTGAAAATTCACAGAAGCACTTTCACACACTCGATCCCGAACATTACCCCTGTTTGTACGGAGCATTTGTCAAACAGGGAACACGCCGAACTTATAGCCGTGGCGAAATCATCGTCTTTCAGCAGGAAACGATAAACCAACTCGGGATATTGAAGCAGGGCAGTGCAGAGATACATATCACCTCAAGCGAAGGGGACAGGATCATTGCCGAACGTTTTGACTGTGGCAGTGTGCTTAATGCCGCAAGTTATCTCGATAACGGCCCTTCTCCTGCAGATGTAGTCGCTACAGAGGATTGCACCGTTATCTTTCTACCTTATAAATACCTTCGTCGTGAGCCAGAACTGAATATCGAAGCAACCCGCCTTGTGGCCCACTGTTCTGTCAGGCTGTACCGTCTCCTTGAGCGACTTTTTTCTTCTGCCATGCTGCTGCCCCTTGAAGAGAGGGTTGTCCGGCGCCTGCGGACACTAAAGGGCGAACAGGGGCAAGTCCGGATCACGGCAGAAAAGATGGCGGCGTATCTGGGAGTCAGCAAATACAAAATTCACCGCATATTGAAAAAGCTGGAGTCCGAAGGCGCATTGACCACCGGCTATGGGGTGGTGACTCTGCATTGTTAAATCCAGGGAAAGAGTTCATCGGCCCCGACATAGCTTTTTTCAAAAAAGTTGACCCTTTAATCTCCCAAAATTGCAGGGCGCAATTTCTTTAGTCCTTTCCCTCAGTAAGCTCACCCACATTGATCCAACCTCTCTGATCAAGGTGATGAGTATGATGAAGAAAACCAAACTTGCTGCGGTTATCGCAGCATTCGTCTCTCCGGTTTTGCTCGCTGCAACCAGCCTGTCTGTTGATGAAGCCAGTGTTGTCAGTGCCACTGGCGGCATAGTCGCTGAAAGCCTGAACAACAAAGATCAGCAGTACACCGACGGTGCTTACCAGGTTAAGCCAGGCGTCTGGTCCCTGACCGGTCTGGGCATGGATAACGTCAACGTAATTGAAGGCGACACCGGCCTGATCGTGATTGACGGTGGTATCAGCCGTGACTATGCCAAAAAAGCCATCTCCCTTCTGCCACCTGAAATCGCTCAAAAGCCGGTTACCGGCGTGGTCTACACCCACTGGCACTACATCATGGGTATGGGGGAGTGGAACGTTAACGAAGATACCGTTGTTATTGCTCACAAGAACCACCAGCGTGAGCTTGAGACTGCCACTGACACCTCTTCTCCCACTGGCCCGGCCCGGGTTATGCGTGGTGCTATCCAGTTGGGTTCCTTCCTGCCTAAAGAAGGTGAGGATTCTCCCTCCGTTACCGGACTTGTGAATATCGATTTCTCTGATATCTCCGGATACGTTCCGCCGAACAAGCTGGTTGACGACGCTGACACCGACTTCGAAATCGATGGCATCAGAATTACCACCTCCGGTGCTCACTCTGACACTATGGACGGCCTGAGCATCTACCTGCCAGACCAGAAGATCAGTATTGATAACACCTACTGGGCCCATGGCCTGTTCAACTTCTCCACTCTGCGTGGTGACCGCTGGCGTGACACTGAGATGCTGGCCAAAGCCACCCAGTGGCTGCTGGACAAAGACATTGACTACAGCCTGAAGGTTCATGGCAAGCCCGTCACCGGCGAAGTTTTCAAAGAGCAGCTGACTGCCCAGATGCGTTCGATCGATTTGCTGATCAGTGAAACCGAAAAGGCCATTGGTCAGGGCATGTCCATGGATGAGATCCAGTACAGCGTGACCTTCCCACAGGAACTGGCGGACTCTCCCTACGTTGAGCAGAACTATGGTGAATGGACTTATCACACTCGCCGTTACTACAGTCAGGCTATGCACTGGTTTGGTAATGACTCCATCGACCTGCACCCCCTGGAGCGCAACGATGAAGCCCAGCGGATGGTGAAAGCCATGGGTGGCATCGACACTGTGATCGCCAACGCAAAGGAAGCCTTCAAGGCTGGCGAGTATCAGTGGTCCGCACAGCAGGCGACCTACGCTATCCGTTCCGGTAGCAAAGAAGCCAAACAGGTAAAAGCCGATGCCCTGCGTAAAATGGCTCAGAAGGCAACAGCGTCCAACACCCGTAACTGGATGCTGACCCACGCAATGGTGCTGGAAGGCAAGCTGGACCTGCCGATTGTTCTGACCGGCGAATACTAAGTTATCAGTTAGTCAAACATGCCCTCTCTTTATGAGAGGGCATTTTTTTACCCGCTGACTTTTCCCCGTATAGAGAATATGTAAATGGTTAAGATATTGGCCTATGTCATGCACTTCAGCATGGTTATGGCACATCACAGTCGATTGGTGACGCGCCTGTTCCGTTTCAGCAATACCCTGATGGTGAAGCACTGGGTGAGCCTTTATCAGAGTAAAGGCTTGGACAGCTGGCGCAAATTCTGGATTCCGGTTTTTGCCGAATGGGGCCGGATACGCGCTCCCTATCTGGCAAAAAAAATGAATATCAATCCACAGGACCCGCGTTCACTGGGCAGTTACCATGACTTTGAGGATCCCATCTTCGGGATTACCGGTCACTGGGAAACCAATGACAAGGGTGAATCCGTTCGGGTTGAAGCCCAGTGTGTTGGTTGTGATCTCTTTCTGGCCGCGACCGACGACAAGCAATGCCATTCCGACTTCTGCCGTCATATGGTTATGGCTTTGGAACAGAACACCGGCCAGACTCTGAACAACGATTATCAGGTGGAAATCGTCACTTTGTTAACCGAAGGAGACACCGACTGCCGGTTTATCCACAAACTGCAAAAGTGACAATGGACGGAGTCGCGGAGATAGTCATCGACTGCCGGGTATCATTTCACTTAATACAGGTTGCATAATCCACCGTAGCTCGAGACGAAAGGTGCCGTCTAGGAGCCTGTCGGGCTTAAGACAATTTCGGCCTGAAATCCGGAAAGAGCGGCCGCAGCCTTGAGCGTTCTGGACAGCTCCGATGAATTTGCTTAAATAGGTCAACTATTCGCACAAATCCATCGAAAAATCTGACTCGCCCTACCGACTCTTATCATGAAGAGAATGCTCGAAAGCATAAGTCCGACAGACTCCTAGCCGCTGTTTCTATGGCGGCATTTTTTTGTTTGAAGAACGCGTTCATTTTTTTACTCCCGTGGAAATCTTGGCTAGGCTTCAGGCCTACCACTCCCCTGATCGTGAAGAGCCATGCTATATCGACTCTCACCCTCATTGATAATAACAGTGATGTTGTGGAGCAATTATCTGTCTGCGGGAATGAATGGCCTGCTGGCTCCACCCATTCGGCCTGCGGGCCTCGACAGGGCAGGAGTGCTACCTCTGCCCCGGCTTTCACTTGATGAGGTCGGACGTTCTGCCGGGGTAACAAGCTTTGGCCCCATCAATCCTGATGAAGCTCATGTCGAGGCTGAAGCAGAGGTGCGCCGGGAAGATGATAGGCCAGGACAGCCGGACAAACAGGAGATCTACTGGAAAGATGAAAACGGTAATCTTCACCGGCTTCACTTTGCCATTGTTGACGGCCGGGTTCAGCAATCAGAAGAGAGGGTGGCGCCGGGGCTGAACAAGCTTTATAACAAGCTGGCAGTGTTGCTCAACAAGAACAGTGTGATCGTGATCAAGAAAGCGTCCACTGGCGAATCGGTCATCATGCTTTCTCCCGGACAGAGCCCAATGTTTTCTGTTCCAGGAGTGCTTGAGGCTGCCAGGGACATAGTGGCAGGTGGGAGATCTCTGCGCTCCAATGGCCGGGTCAACACAGACTCTGCAGGTTACGGGCTCAGAAAATTGTCTGGCTCTAGCTCAAAAGGCGGTCAGGCCCAGCGGAAGCCGCCAGGCAAGGGCGGGAAACCCGAAAGCAGAGTCAGAATCCGCAACAGCGGCAATAATCCAGGAAGGGTAGTTAAACGCACTGCACCAGGCAGGAGAAAAAGCCCGGTCATTCCTGCCATCATGGTTCTGGATGGTTCGATAAATGAGCTGCTAACCGATGTAAAAGAGAAACACGTTCAGCTGGTTCTTTCCAGGGTCGACAGAAAAGCCGTTGTTGATCAGCAGTGCCAGACTTCGTCACAGGATTCTGATGAGCTGGAGTGTCAAGTCAAAACAGAAGTGAGTGAGCCGCAGTTCAGAGTATCTACATACCACACTACCGGGACATTGATGGCAGCAGCCAATGCAATGGGGTTTAAAGAGGTTTACTTTACAGGCACAAACATACACCCGGAGTTGAGAGGAATGGGTCTTACAGACTATGAGTGGGATCAGTTGGTGGCCTTTTTTGAAATGGTGCAGGGGAACGCTGTAGGGAACGAGAAGGAAGGCAGCTTTACCGAGCTCATGAACTGGTTAAGGCAACGCCTGGAACTTCGAAAAAGTACAGGGGGTGCATACGGCAACGAGCTGGATGCTTATATAGATTTCTGCCTGCAATATATGGCGCTCAGATATGGTAAGCAAGAGCTCTACATTGAACAGTCGTCGTATTATCTCAATGCGGAGATGAACCGCATAGTCCACCTGCAGGGATACGCTGAAAAGTTTCCAGGCAAGAGCTGGTCTGATTTTGAGAAGGAGCGCCGGCAGCAGGCTTTCGCCTTGGCGCATGAGATCCTCAGCAAACCGAAATCTCAGGACATGATCTCATATGAGCAACTTGAGGCTGCCATGAAAAGCAGTGATGTCATGTCGCCTGAAGACCTGGGTGGAGAGTGGACGTATGATAAGTAATGATAAGCATCAGACCCGCCTCAGCTGGCGCTCCCGGTTCAGTTCCCAGCAACCATAGTCTTCTGCAAGTTCAACATTACCGGAGTAAAACTGCTGGGCTTCCCGTCTGAGCACCTCAACGCTGGACTCCCCGGCATGGGGTGACAGTCGGAAACGCCCACTGAAGTGCGTCAAAATAACATGGGCAATGCCTGCCCGCTCTGCCGCTTCTCCCACCATCCGTGCTGTGCTGTGCATGTATTTGGGGCCGACCTTCTGGTAAACCTCGTCAGTAAAAGTCGCTTCGTGAACCAGAAGGTTTGCACCCTGCATGGCGTCGTGCAAGAGTTCCGGTTGATCGTTATCTCCGGCAACGACAACAACCCGCCCGACAGCAGCAGGCAATGTCACATCTGCAGGCTCAATGATGCTGCCATCTTCCAGGGTGACACTGTTGCCGTGCTGCAACTCGCCCCAGAGCGGCCCTTTGGGAACCTGAAGCTGCTCAAGTTTGTCGGTATCCAGGTGTCGGCTTCCGGGCTTTTCAGTAAAACGGAAACCATAACTGGGAACACGGTGAGAAAGGGCATGGGAAGTGACAGTGACATGATCATCATCCAGCTGAAATCCGTCCATGTCTGTGCGCCTGAATTCCAGTTCAAAAGGAAGTTCTGTGACAGCGGCGCAGGCCAGGGAGTGCCGGACAAAGCTCTCTACACCTTCCGGAGCGCAGATGGTTAACGGCTCCTGTCGTCCCTGCATGCTGGCGCTGGTAATCAGCCCCGGCAGACCAAACATGTGATCGCCATGTACATGGGTGATGAAGATGGTTTTAAGGCCGGACAGGGTGTAACGGCATCGCAGAAGACGTTGTTGTGTTCCTTCTCCACAATCCACCAGGTACCAGTCACGACTGTCGTCGAGCGCCAGGGCCAGTGCGGTGACATTTCGTTCAGTGGTCGGCATGCCGGCAGAAGTGCCCAGGAAAGTCAGTCTCATGTGGCCTCAGCTGTGTCCAGAACAACGATTGTCAGATAATAACATTAACCCTGTGAGTTGACCGTGGGTAAAATAATATCTGAAAGTGATGTTCTACAACTGAGGAGAGGGGGTTAACGGGATTTTCGGCAAATAGGCCCTTAAGTTCTGGTAGCTTTCCAGCCCTGCAATCTCAGGAACACTGTCCATGGCCCTGATTAAATCAATCCAGTGTAATGGCAGTGGCAATGTTGGTTCTTGCGGAGGCATATATAAGCCATGCCTCCAACCGCTCAGGAAGCCAACCACCTGTTCAAATACAGACTCCCGGTAATCCAACTCCAGGGCTTCTATATGCCAGTATTTTGCTCCGAGTTTCCTGGCAAGCCGTTGCCAGTGGGGGGATATGATTCTAATCAGGCTATAATCAACCCCTGCAAAATACAGGTGGTTCAATTGTGAGAGGGTGGGCAGTTCGTCTAGCTGAATGAGGCTGCCTTCGGGCAGTTCCACTTCATCAGCCTGCCCGGCGGGGCAAGTCTCTAAGGCGGGATTTATGGTGAAAGCCTGTTCAAGATGTTCCTTTAAGTCCGGTTCCATCCTCGCAGCCTTCAGAACCGCGTCATAATTTTCGTTAAGGCTCCGCTGTAAATCGGATTTCCTGACTTCAGTTTCTTCCCTGGTATACATGGCCTCTATGGCGTCGATAGTTTTACTGTCCAACCCCAGGGCTCTCGCAACTTTCTTCCAGTAAGGCCTGATACGTTCCTTGAATTGAAACCTTAGTACTTTTGATGAGAAATCAAGCTTGATTTTTTGTGTGCGTAGAAAATCCACAATGGTTAGTTTTTTAGTGACTCCGATTAAGCGGGCTTTTGCGTACTCATACTCCAGGTTTGACAGTTCATCGATAGAAGACAGTGCACTAAAAAGGTTTAACCAGCTTGCCTGACCGCTCTGGTGATTATTTTGCTGGCTGGTTTTGTCTAGCCAGATTGAAAGGACTCCAATTGCAGCAAATTCGCTCAGTGATGATTCGTAAAGAATAACCTGCTTTTCAGGCATATTGATAGTCACCCTTATCCAGTTAGGCCCAAGGATAGACATTAAAGCAGACTTGCATGGTTCGTTTACTACAGGTAAAGAGGTCTGTTCAGAGTAGGCAGTAACGGAAAAACTTAAAAAAGTTGCTAAAAATGCTGCTTTTGGGGTTGGCAATAAAGGGTACATCTTAATCTCCTGTTAATCAGGTACCCTGCCGCCACTTCCCTGACTGGCTCCACAGGGGCTCTTTTAATGAACTAAGTATTGGCCTGACAATCCCCGCCCTGGCTGGTCAGTATAGACAACTCAAAGGCAACGATTGTGTCTCCCACCCCCTTGAAGGCATACTGGCAGTAAGACAAGTTATCAATGATGTCCACTTTATGAAATTCACTGCCCAGGCCCTGTTTATTGCCGCAACCCTGTCCCTGCTCAGTTTCCCTGGTGTGGCTGACAGCGCTGACACAAAGGCTGCCACCGAGGCCCAGCTGGAAACAGTTAATGAAGATATCCAGCATCTTCGTACGCTGCTCGACAAGCTGAACCGGGAGCGCTCCTCTACAGAAAAACAGCTGCACTCCACTGAAAAACAGATGAACGAGGTGCAGGGATCCATAAGAAACCTGGAAAAGCGCCATAGGGAGGGGCAGTCGGAGATAAAAAAGCTGCAACGCCGTCAGCAGGCGCTGATGGCGAAAAAAGAGAGTGAGAAAGACCGGATTGCCAGTAGCATTCACTCGGTCTACCTGGCCAGCCGTGACAACAAGTTAAAGCTGCTGCTGAACCAGGAAAACCCGGAAGAGCTTTCACGACAGCTGGCTTATCTGAAGTATCTCCAGGAAGCCCAACTTGATGCAATCAATCAGTTCGAGCAGACCCTGGCGGAACTCGACAGCCTGGAGCGACAGCAGAATAGATTAAATGTGCAGTTACAGCAGCAGCGTGACAGCCTCAAGGAAAAACGTACGCAGCTGGCCAGGACCCAGGCCGAACGTAAGAAGCTGATCAGTGATCTGAACAAACGCTACAGCGCCAGTGGCAAACAGCTGGGACAACTGGATGAGCAGAAACTCCAGCTGGAAACGATACTTTCACAGCTGGCGTCTCGGGCAGAGCCGGAACAGCCTATCGCCAAAGCGAAGGGGAAACTGCCCTGGCCCGTCAGTGGCCGGGTGCTGTATAAGTACAATGAGAGACGACCGGGCACCCGTATGCGCTGGCAGGGCACTCTGATTGCTGCAGAGCCGGGAACCAGGGTCAATGCAGTTCATGATGGCACGGTGATTTTTTCGGACTGGTTGCGGGGCTACGGACAGCTCTCCATTGTCGATCATGGTGATAATTACCTGACACTGTATGCCCATAATCAGTGGCTACTGAAAAAAGAAGGCGAGAGCGTGCTGGCGGGGGAGGCGCTGGCTTTGAGTGGACAGAGTGGCGGCCAGGAAAAACCCGGGGTTTATTTTGAGGTTCGTCATAATGGCACACCTCAAAATCCTCATGACTGGCTGGGCTCTGGCACGTGATTCACAGTTCAGGGGCCGGGTGCAGCCCCACTGCAGAATCGTTGTACCCAACCGATACAACATTGAACGAAGACCGGACATTCCGTTACTGACAACCAAGAGAGCCTGTGCTGTTTTTATCACAGGCTCCTAGGTCATCACCGAGTCGAAAATGCCGCTTGCAGGAACCAAGAATAATCGCCGGCATTTTCACCATAAACAATGAATGGGAGTACGGGCATTCCAGGATTCGCATGCCCACTGGCGGCCGGCACTGAATATTGCCGCCTATACTTCTACTCTCGAAACAAGCGTGCAGGAGCTTCCATGACAATGACTTTCCGTTTTAACCGGCTGCTGAAAGCGGGTGTTCTCGCTCTGGTTACCGGATACGCAGTCCCTGGCCTGACAGCTCCCGTTGGACAGGAAGAAAAAGCGCCGGTCCCCGCCAAGCCAGCAGAGGTCAGCCCGCAGCAGGAGAAAGCTGCGAAAGCGGATAAAAAAGGTCGTCTGCCACTGGAAGAGCTGCGTACTTTCACTGAAGTCATGCAGCGTATCAAAACCGCTTATGTTGAAGAAGTGGATGATAAAACCCTGCTGGACAATGCCATCCAGGGCATGCTTTCCGGGCTGGACCCGCACTCCGCCTACCTGAAGCCGGATGATTTCAAGGAGCTGGAGATTAACACCTCCGGGCAGTTTGGCGGCCTGGGTATTGAAGTCGGTATGGAAGACGGCTTCATCAAGGTTATTTCCCCCATAGACGACACACCGGCTGACAAGGCCGGCATCCAGGCCGGCGACCTGATTATCAAGCTGGACGAGACCTCCGTGAAAGGGATGACCCTGATGGAGTCTGTCGACAAAATGCGCGGCAAGCCGGGAGAACCCATCAAGCTGACCATCGTCCGTGAAGGCAGGACCAAGCCTCTCGAAATCAATCTGAAACGCGCCGTCATCAAGGTGCAGAGCGTCAAGTCGCGGATGCTTGAAGACGGCTATGGCTACATCCGTCTCAGTCAGTTCCAGGCCGATACCGATAAGGAAGTTCTCAATCATCTCAAGAAACTGAAGAAAGATACTGAACTCAAAGGACTGGTTCTGGATCTTCGCAATAACCCCGGAGGGGTACTCCAGTCTGCTGTAGGGGTTGTCGATGCTTTCATCAATAAAGGGTTGATCGTCTATACCAAGGGACGCATTGCCAACTCGGAATTGCGCTTCAACGCCACAGACAACGATCCATCCGGTGGTGTGCCACTGGTTGTCCTGATCAACGGTGGTTCCGCTTCAGCGTCTGAAATTGTTGCCGGAGCGCTGCAGGATCACCATCGGGCCGTTCTGCTTGGCACTGAATCATTTGGTAAAGGCTCCGTGCAGACGGTTCTGCCCCTGAGCATTGATTCTGAAAAAGGCCTGAAGCTGACCACTGCCCTGTATTACACACCCAGTGGTCGTTCAATCCAGGCGGAAGGCATCAAGCCGGATATCCTGATTAACAGGGCCAGGGTGACACCGGTTGATGCGCCGACCCAGTATAAAGAAGCCGACCTGCAGGGACACCTGACCAACGGCAACAAGGACGACAAGAACCGTAAAGCTGGTAAAAACGCCAAGGGCAATAAAGAGGAAAACCTTGCTGAGCAGGACTATCAGTTGAGTCAGGCCCTTAACGTACTGAAAGGCATGCATATCGCCACACTGAAGAAAGAGCCCGCGATCAGGGCTTTGGCATCTGGTGATGTGAAGCCTGCCAAGGAAAAAGCGACTCCTGCCAAGTAACAGCTAAAAAAACACCCCCTCTGCAGGTTATGCAGAGGGGGGTGTATCCTGTCCGTGTCACTAACCGATCAGAATTCGCCCGATCTTGAAGATGACCTTCGGGATAAAACCCAGAATGCCCACTTCGCTGCCCGGGTTGCGGACTAGAATACAATAGTCGTACATGGCGGCAATTATGGCGGCGATCATGGAGATGATGAGGCAGAACAGGGCAAAGGTAAGATTGCGCGCCGCATCGTTTAAAACCGGTAGTTCATGCCAAAGCTGATGACTGGCCGGTTGCTTCCGGATTCATCCAGCTCGCTGATTTTTTTGAATGTCTGGGTACTGTCAGAACCTGTTTCTTCACCTTTGGACGTGGCCTCGTAGCTGGAGCCGAAAAAGGTTCCAACTTCCACACTCAGGTCCAGTCTTTTCGCTTCTCCGAGCATGGCCTTCCAGCCAACACCAAAATAGGCAATGCCGTCATTTAGGCTGTAATGGCTACTGGAAGAGCTTCTTTCACCGGAATAGGCGCCGGCAGAAACCCTGAAACCACTGCTGTCAAAAGGATAGTAATCGACGACCAGGACACGCTTGTTTTCAGTACTGGCCACTGAAGGTTCTTTCCCTGACCAGTCAACACTGTAATCAGGTTCAGCTGAATAGGTTCGCAGACCGAAGGTGCTGGCTGTTTGCCCGGTTTCAGCATCAGTATGCTCATCGGCCAGCTGCTCAACAGTATCGGCAGAGACCCAGGGCGTCAGAAGGAAGGCAAGACAAATGACTAATGGACGACCGTTCATTACCCTCTCCATGGGTGACAGTGATAGCCCCGGTATGAGCGACCGCTTATGATTCGGATGAATAACGCCCGTGCCTGAAGAAAACCGTCTGCTATTATTCAATCCCTTTGAACAATGTTCCGCAGATGGTTTTCCCAAGTCAGTCATCCTATCCTCGCCGGAAAATTGATCTGAATCAACTATTCTCTACGCAATTGCCGAAATTGTCCGGCGCTTTCCCCTTCTGACCCTCTGTGAAATCCATTGGTACACTGCGCCGTTTTGTTTTCCTCAGGCACTGGTACAGATCATGCAAGCTGATAACTCATCCCACTATGGCGTCGTCCCCCCGGCTGAAATTGCCCAGCTGGCGGAACAAACGGCGGTTGGCAAGGCCAAGAAACACCCGGAAGTGACTTTCGTCCTGGCGATCCTGGCCGGTATTTTCGTTTCCCTGGCCGGCATGTTCTACACCATTGTCACCACCGGCACAGCAGACCTTCCCTATGGCTTTGTAAAACTGGTAGGTGGTCTCAGCTTCAGTATGGGTCTGATGATGGTGGTGCTATGTGGTGCGGAACTGTTTACCAGCAACACCCTGCTGCTGATGGGTCGGGCAACTGGGCGCCTGAACTTTGCCCAGATCACCAGGAACTGGACCATTGTCTACTTTGGCAACATGGCGGGCTCTTTCCTGATGGTTGCCATGCTGATGGCCGCTGGCCAGTATCTGGCTGCCGGAGGCGAAGTGGGCATTAACTATATGTATATCGCCAATGGCAAGCTGGGCCACACATTCTTCCAGGCCCTGGTGCTGGGTATTCTGTGTAACCTGGTCGTCTGTCTGACTTACTGGATGACACTCAGCGCCCGTACAGCCACGGGCAAGATGTTCGCCTGCATGCTGCCGGTTGCGGCTTTCCTGTCTGCGGGTTTTGAACACTCCGTCGCCAACATGTTCCTGCTGCCCATGGGCTACCTGATCCACTCAGTTGCCACTCCTGAGTTCTGGACTTCTACTGGCTACAGCGCGGACTACTTCAGCAATATCAACATCTATAACATTCTGATCATGAATCTGGTTCCGGCGACAATTGGTAACATTATTGGTGGTGGCGCCATGGTCGGTCTGAGTAACTGGTTTGTACACCTGCGCGAGCGCGGTTGAGCACAGCAGTTTTTCTTCCAAAAAAGGTCGCATCATGCGGCCTTTTTTTACTTACGATGTCACATGAACAGCAAGGTTGTTTCATCCCTGTCCCCTGTTTCGAGGCATGGTGTAAAATGTCTTACCCGGCAATAGAGAATGTGCAATGACTTACTACCGCTGGCAGGACGATAACCTCTACCTGTCCTGCCACCTTCAACCCAAGGCAAAGAACGACGAGTTTACCGGTCTGCACGGTGACAGCCTGAAAATACGCATCACTGCTCCGCCGGTGGATGGCAAGGCCAACTCGTACCTGGTTCGTTTTGTGGCAAAAGCGTTTGGTGTGGCAAAAAACAGGGTGAAGATTGTGTCCGGTGAACTGTCCCGGGAAAAACGCCTCTGCATCACTGAGCCGGCCAAAATTCCTGAAACACTGGATATACAAAGGCTAGATAAATGCTGCAACAATGATTGCGAATAATGGCCCAAAAACAACTAACAGGATGACGAGATGACAGCCATAGGAGTTTTTTGTGGAGCCCGTGATGGTGTGCTGGCTGAGTACAGGGAGGCCGCCATCAGGCTGGTGGACGAGATGGTCAGCCAGGGCATTACACTGGTGTACGGCGGTGGCAATCGGGGGCTTATGGGAACCATTGCAGAACGGGCCCTGTCCAGGGGCGGAAAGGTGATAGGCGTCATGCCCCGGCAACTGATGGAAATGGAGATTGGCCACCATGGTTTGTCGGAATTTCATGTCGTTGACAGTATGTATGAAAGAAAAAAAATGCTGACGGAACTGTCCGATGCCTTTGTCACGCTGCCAGGGGGAATTGGCACCCTGGACGAGCTGTTTGAGGAAATGGCTCTGATCCAGACAGGCTTTCACGTTAAGCCGCTGGCTTTGCTCAACACCTGTCATTACTATGATCACTTGCTGAATTTTCTTGAGCATGCCCGCAGCCAGGGGTATATCAACAGCCGCTGGCTGGAAGCCCTGATCGTCAGGGAAGAGCCTGGAGCGCTGGTTCGGGAGTTGTTGTCTTCACACCTGCAGGGAAGCTGACACTATGACAAAAACACCATTGCTGATTTACCTTCATGGCTTCAATAGCTCTCCCCATTCAGAGAAAGCCCAGCTGACGATCAGTCACATCGACAGTAACCGCCTGGACATGGAAACCTGGGTGCCGCAGTTGCCCAATGATCCGAAAGAGGTCCAGACCCTCCTTCTCAACAAAATCTTCAGGGAGCTGACGACCCGGCCCATCTACATCATGGGCAGCTCTCTTGGAGGCTACTATGGCACATGGCTGATGGAGCAGTTGCTGAAACTGGATCCGGGGCGCCAGGTCAACCTTGTCCTGATCAACCCCGCGGTTCGCCCCTATGAGCTGTTTGAAGAATATCTTGGCCTGCAGAAAAATTATCACAGTGGCGAGGAGTGGCTGCTGACCATGGATCATGTCGGGCAGCTCAGGAAGCTGGATGTTGACGACATCCGACGTCCGGAAGATACCCTGCTGTTGGTGCAGACCGGTGATGAGACGCTTGATTACCGCCAGGCACAGAGAAAATACCGGGACTGCCACGCAATTACCCAGGAAGGCGGCAGTCATGCCTTTGAGGGTTTTCAGGACATCCTGCCCGCCGTTTTTGAGTTCTTGTCTGGAAAGCCTCCCTATTAAAATATAGTGTAGAGCTGCCCACTATTTTTCACATAGATGCGAAATAGATGCGAAATAGATGCGAAATGTTTTCTCGACTCCCTCCCCTCAAAGGGGGCCGCAGAGTAGTATGGCTTCCAAGCAAGTATGCTCATCTCTCTGACTCACTTAATCTGGAACAGTTCTCCTGTAATTATACCTGCAGCTTCTTAATACAGTGCTACATTACATAATAATTCAACTTTGGGATCTGGCCGTCCGGGTTATTCCGGAAGCCTGATCTCTTACGCAAAATGGCATGCCGTCTTCGACAGCGAACAGTATGTCTATGCATTCGAGGGACTAACAAGCAGCCCGACAATTCACCCCTCACGTAACCAATTCAAACCATTTAAACGATTCTGGACGCAGTCTATGCAGTCATTCCTGAAATGCTCTGTCGTACCTGACGGTTATACCAGAGCGCAACATGAACGCTATTCCAGATTAAGGTTACAGGTTCTGGGCGGTGCCTTTCTGTGCTACTCAGCCTATTACCTGGTGCGAAAGAATTTTGTCATGGTCATGCCAGACCTGGTGGAGCAGGGGTACAGCAAATCCGAACTGGGACTGGCTCTTTCCGCCCTGGCGGTCAGCTATGGCATCAGTAATTTTCTGATGGGTTATCTGGCTGATCATATCGATGTGCGCAAGTTGATGCCGATCTGTCTGATCTTTTCAGGCTGCCTGTCGCTGGTCATGGGCTTTATGCCAATACTGCAGTTTCCTTTGATGTTGATGGTATTCATCCAGGCCATCAATGGCTGTCTGCAGGGCTCGGGGTGGCCATCCAGCGCCAAGATCATCGCCCACTGGTTTGTCCGGCAGGAGCGGGGCACTGCCATGAGCCTCTGGAACCTGTCTCATAATGTCGGTTGTGGCTTACTGGGGCCCCTGGCCATTCTGGCGATGATGATATTTGGCGACTGGCAGAGCAAACTCTATTTTCCGGCCTCCATTGCCATGGTTATTGCCATTGCTTCTTACTTTCTGCTCAGGGATTCGCCCCAAAGCTGTCGACTTCCTACTCCCAGTCCGGACATGGCGGAAGATCTTGAAATCACACGACACAGGCCTTCGTTCTGGCGATATACGCAACTGTTTTTCAACCATTGCCTGAAAATGCCGCCCCTGTGGATTCTGGCAGTGGTGAACGCCTGCACCTATTTCATCCGTTACGGCATTATTGACTGGGCTCCTCTTTACCTGACGGAGGCCAAGGGTTTCAGCTTCAATGCGTCAAGCTGGGCATTTTTTGCTTTTGAGTATGCCGCTATTCCGGGAACCCTGGTTTGTGGTTATCTCAGTGACCGGCACTTTCGTGGCAAACGGGCGCCAGTCAATGCTCTGTTTATGACTCTGGTGCTGATCTCCATGATCACCTATTGGCAGAGTCCACCAGGGCAGACGCTTTATGCCGTTCTGTCCCTGATCGCTACAGGCTTCCTGATATACGGGCCTGTGATGCTGGTTCATGTACACATTATTGACTTGGTACCACTGTCGTTTGCCGCAACAGCGGCCGGGTTCTGCGGTCTCTTTGGCTACCTGTTTGGCGCCACTTCGGCCAATCTGATTCTCGGAAAAGTTCTGGATCTTTACGGCTGGGATGCGTGCTTCGAACTGCTGGCGGCGGCAAGCCTGCTGGCGCTGGCTTTATTGCTTCTGCTCTGGTTATGGGAAAACCGTAACCCCCAGCCAACGCTGCAGCTGCAGCCACAGCCGGTAACCGTACCAATCGCAGCAGATGAAAAAAGACAGGGCAGGCTGGTCAAAATCCTGGCCATGTTTACCCGGCGACAAGGCGCTGATCTGTCAGGTTGACCGGGCAATATACTGTTCAGAGCCCGTTTATGTCAGCGAACCTAGGAGCCTGTCGGACTTAAGGCAATTTCGGCCTGAAATCCAGAAAGAGCGGCCAGTTTTTCCGTTGAATTTGCTTAAATAGGTCAACTATTCGCCCAAATCCAACGAAAAAACCGGCTCGCTCTACTAAATTTCATGCTCGAAAGCTTAAGTCCGACAGGCTCCTAGCTCTCTCTGAAGGCATTGCCTGTCAATGGCGCCCTTGGCGGTTCTTGGCAGGCGGGGCATGACTTCTATGCGAGTGGGCATCTTCCGGGTGGCCAGCCGATTATGAAGCCACTGTCGTACTTTGGTGGTATTGAGGTCAGGGCTGACCGGAACGATACAGGCGCAAACCGCTTCACTCTGGTGACTGCAGGGCAGGCTGAGAACGGCACACTCCCTGATGCCCGAATGTGTGTCCAGAAGAGTTTCCACTTCCCTGGCGGCGACCAGATCACCTTCGTCAGTGGTTTTGTTCTGGTTACAGCGCCCTAGAAGCTGATAACCACCATCAGTACTGACTGCCAGATCGAATGTACGGAACCAGCCATGCAGGAATGCGTTTCTGATCAGATCCTGCCGACCAAAATAGCCAGAGAACATTTGTGGGCTGCGTACCAGCAGTTCTCCCATTGAACCAGTAGTCACCTCATTACCCTCTTCGTCTGCCAGACGAATGCTGACACCTGGCAGCGGCTGTCCCTGGTAGTTCTGTCGTTGCTGACTGTGGGGCTGCTGGCAGAAAATAACTCCGGTTTCGACCATGCCATAGTTGACTTGAAAACCCCTGCCGATCAGCCTGCGCCACCGTTCGTAAAGGGTGTTCTGATTCCTGCTTTGCAGTGAGGAGATATTGACGCTGACCAGGCGTAACTTTCTGGCCCCTTTCTGCCAGCGCTGCTGATCACTCTCCCCAGCCCTGTCCCAGTTATCCATCAGGTACTGGTATATTGCCGGAACAGCACTGAGCAGGGTGATGCCGCCTGATGCCAGGTGTTCCCAGATCTGCTCGGTTTTGAAGGAAGGGAGTATTTCCGTGCTGGCACCAGCCGCCATGGGGCAGAGCAGCCCCTCGACCAGTCCATAAATATGAGACAGTGGAAGTATATTAAGGATTCGGTCCCTGGGCTGCCAGTCCCAGGCATGACAAAGGGTTTTGACCTGGGCATCAAGAGACGAAAATGAGTGGATGACGCCCCTGGGGGAGTGCCCCTCTTCACAGGTGTAGAGCACCAGGGCGTTCTGCTGAAGGTTTGAAAACTTCAGTGGCGTCAGTTCGTTGTGATGTCTGACAGTGCAGACTCGCTGGATGCCACTGAGGCTGGCGAGGTAACGGGCTTCACTTTCCCGAACGGGTGCGTAAACCAGGATGGTCGCCCCCAGTTCCCGTATTCGCCACTCCCATTCCGGAATGGCCATCAGCGGGTCCAGGGCCACAGCAACAGCATCTGCCAGCCAGATGCCCAGCAACGCTACCAGCGATGAGGCGTCACGTTCGGCCAGAAAGGCAATGACTGTCTGGCCAGGCTCCGTGTGCTCCCTGAGAGTGCTGGCCAGTAGCCGGGCCCGATGGATCAACGCGCCATAGCTGTGTTCTCCTTCGCTATCAATTATGGCTATCCGGTCAGCCGGGTGGCCTATCAGTTGGGACAGAAAGGGCATCGGACGGTTCGCCTTGTCTGGAGATGGACGAAAGTATAGGAGACTGGTCGGGAACCGGCAGGCTGCCAGATCAAGTCAGAAGTGAAGTCGCAGTTCTTGGGACTTGGCACAGGCTACTGTTATTATTTGCGGTTAAACGCTTTTTGACCATGCTTTCTATATGCTCTTTTTATAACTAGGGAATCCATGCGTAACGACTACACAGCGGAAGCCATTGAGGTACTCAGTGGTCTGGATCCGGTTCGCAAACGCCCGGGTATGTACACCGACACCACGCGCCCGAACCACCTGGCCCAGGAAATCATCGACAACAGTGTGGACGAAGCCCTGGCCGGTTTTGCCAGCAAAATTACGGTTATCCTGCACAAGGACAATTCGCTGGAAGTGACGGATGACGGTCGCGGTATGCCTACGGACATACACCCGGAACACGGCATCAGTGGTATAGAGCTGATACTGACGAGGCTGCATGCCGGTGGTAAGTTCTCCAACAAGAACTACCAGTTTTCCGGTGGTCTGCATGGTGTCGGGGTGTCAGTGGTTAACGCATTATCCACCAGGCTTGAGGTGACAGTGCGCAGGGATGCAAAGGTTTCCCTGATCACTTTCAAGGACGGTTTCAAAGATGTTGATCTGCACGAAACCGGCACCTGTGGTCGTCGAAATACAGGTACGACTGTTCGCTTCTGGCCTGATGCCAGCTATTTTGATTCTGCAAAGTTCTCTGTTTCGAAGCTGATGCACGTTCTGCGTGCAAAAGCGGTTCTGTGCCCGGGGCTGCGTGTTGAGTTTGTCGACCATCACAGCGGCGACACCACGGAGTGGTATTATGAAGACGGCCTGAAAGACTACCTGAAGGGCACCACTCATGAGTATGAAACTCTGCCAGCTGAGCCTTTTACCGGTTCCCTGAAGGGTGACAAGGAAGCGGTGGACTGGGCCGTTCAGTGGTTGCCTGAAGGCGGAGAACTGCTCACAGAAAGTTATGTCAACCTGATCCCAACCCCCCTGGGCGGAACACACGTCAATGGTTTGAGAACCGGCCTGCTGGAAGCTATTCGTGAGTTCTGCGAATTCCGTAACCTGTTGCCAAGGGGCGTGAAGCTGGGGCCGGATGATATCTGGGAAAACTGTGCTTATGTGCTGTCCGCCAAGCTGGCTGATCCACAGTTCTCCGGCCAGACTAAGGAGCGATTGTCTTCTCGCGAATGCGCTGCCTTCATCTCTGGTGTTGCCAAGGATGCCCTCAGTCTGTGGTTGAACCAGCACACTGCAGAGGGAGAGCAGTTAGCGGAACTGTGCATCAATAACGCCCAGAAGCGAATGCGCAAATCCAAAAAGGTGGCTCGAAAAAAAGTCACTCAGGGACCTGCTCTTCCGGGCAAGCTGGCTGATTGTGCCAGTCAGGACATCAAATATACGGAACTGTTTCTGGTAGAGGGTGACTCTGCTGGTGGGTCGGCCAAGCAGGCACGGGATCGTGAATACCAGGCTATTCTGCCTCTGCGTGGTAAAATCCTGAATTCCTGGGAAGTGGACTCCAGCGAAGTACTGGCCTCTCAGGAAATACACGACATTTCAGTTGCTCTGGGAGTTGATCCTGGTTCTGACCAACTGGACGGCCTGCGCTACGGCAAAATCTGTATCCTGGCGGATGCTGACTCAGATGGATTGCACATTGCCACATTGCTCTGCGCACTGTTTGTAAAGCACTTCCGGCCGCTGGTGGAGCAGGGGCATATCTATGTTGCCATGCCGCCGCTTTATCGCATCGACGTAGCCAAGGAAGTTTTCTACGCCCTGGATGAGGACGAGAAGGAAGGCGTGCTGGAACGCATTAAGGCAGAAAAAAAACGTGGCAAGGTGAATGTGCAACGCTTCAAGGGTCTGGGTGAAATGAATCCGCTGCAGCTTCGTGAAACCACCATGTCTGCCGACACTCGTCGCCTGGTTCAACTGTCGCTTGATGATGAAGAGGATGAAACCTCTCAGAAGATGGATATGTTGCTGGCCAAGAAGCGCAGTGGTGACAGGAAATCCTGGCTGGAATCCAAAGGGGATCTGGTGGAAATTTCTTGATGTGTGGCGGTTCCAGCTTTAGTGGGTTCGGAACCGCCATCTTGCGCCTTTTTTTGGTATTTATTAAAGCCCGCTCACTCTAAACTCGAGTCCCCTGAATATTTATTGCGGTATTTTGGCACCGGACAGCTTCTGAGCCGCTTTGTCAAAGGTGTATGAGCCATCAAATTGTTGTCCCAGTTTTTCAATGACTGAACGTGATTTATTGATGATCAGGGCATCAGCGGAATCGGCATATTTGCGTTTAACTGGCTGCGCTTTCTTGTAGTCGTTCAGAGCCTTCCAAACCACTTGCCCATCTTCAAACTGCACATTTCTTTCAGCAAATAGCGCCAATATCACTTTGATAATATCGGCTTTTTTCTGCTGGTATTTCTTGCCGACCAGCGTCCAGACCACTTCAACCAGAACCGCATCAGTAACAAGTACTTTATGCACTCCCCGGATCAGAGAAGCTGCCAGCGGAGACTGTATTGGGTCATCTTGGAGGATGTACCGCAACAGCACATTGGTATCCACTGCTATCATCACAGAGCGCTCTGCAGAGACTCATCATCGGACATGTCATTCTTGGCCTTTACGTGCTGCAGAATGCCCTCAGCTGCGCCGGTAACCTTTTTGATAAGGGTGATTTTGCCGTCGGCGACATAACTTTCAACCTCATCGCCTGGGTGTATGCCCAATTCTTCGCATTGATCCACCGGAATAGTGATTTGCCGCTTGGCACTGACTTTTGGCATGGTGTTGACCTCCCAACGGATGATTCATAGTAAAGATAGTCTTATTCTTTACTATTCGAAATATGTAAAGACTGGCGTTCAGGGCTATGGGCGGTCATGTAGTAAAATCGGCAATGAGATAATCAGTCGTCCAGTGATTAGGTGAAGGCTGCTAATACCAAGAAAATGCCAATCTTTACTTAAATTTTATGCCAAACATTTATTGAAATATGAAGTGTGGAATTTGCGTTA
>JBPCXN010000138.1:0-17889 GCA_051008495.1 Endozoicomonas sp.
CTTGAAAGCTACGATGGAAAACAGGTTATACAAAGATCAGCGAAGGCAGGTCTGAATCGACCAGGCAAGACCGTAATGAAAATCTCGGTGCTGGCCTCGGCGGTCTTCCTGGCGGCCTGTTCGGTCAAACCAGTGGTGATTTCGGAAAACGAGCACCAGGCGCGGATCACTGAAGACAAGACCCAGATGTATGCCGACCAGGAGGCTATCACCGAATCTTTGACCCTGTACCAGGCCATGGCCCGGGCGATCCGCTATAACCTGGATCACCGGCTGAAGGTTATGGAAGAGGCTCTGGCCAGCGATATGCTGGAAGTCTCCCGCCTCGATATGCTGCCACAGTTGACCTACAACGCCGGTTACCGTGGCAGAAATAACTACACAGGCGCCAGTTCCCGCTCTCTGCTGGATGGCACCGAAAGCCTGGTGGTATCAACTTCCCAGGAGAAGGAAAGGCTGGTCGGGGATCTGGGCTTGTCCTGGAACATCCTGGATTTTGGTGTCTCCTATTACCGTGCCAAGCAGCAGGCTGACCGGCTGATGATTGTTGCTGAACGTCGCCGCAAGGTGATCCACAACATCATCCAGGATGTCAGGGGAGCCTACTGGCGTGCGGTGACGGCGCAGCGGGTACTTTCTGACATAGAACCCTTAATGGCGCGTATGGAGTCAGCTCTGGATGCTGCCCGCAAGGTGGAAAAACGTGGACTGCAGGCACCGGAAGAGAGCCTGTCCTACCAGCGTCGTTTGCTGACCAGTATGCGGCAACTGCATGAAGCCCGAAAAGAGTTGCTGACTGCCAAGACCGAGCTGGCTACCCTGATGAGCCTGCCGGCTGGGACTCAGTTTTCACTGGCTGAGACCCGCGCCGGATTGCCAGAGATTGGTCAGTCAGTGACTGAGATGGAAGAGTTGGCGCTGTTGCAGCGGCCAGAGCTCCGCGAAGAGGGTTACCACAACCGTATTTCAGCCACGGAAATCAAGCGCACCATGGCCAGCCTGATGCCATCGCTGACTCTGAACACCACTTACAGTCACGACAGTAACCGGTACAACTACCACAGCTCGTGGTTTGATACCAGCGCCATGATCTCCGGTAACCTGATGGATATCTTTACCATGCCCCAGCGTATGGACGTGGCCAGGGCCCAGGGCGAGGTTGTCGACACCCGGCGTATGGCACTGAACATGGCGGTGCTCAGCCAGGTGCATATTTCCCTGATCAACTTTGCTGAAGCTTCTGCCAGCTACAGGACGGATAACGCCCTCGACAGGGTCGAAAACCGCCTGCTGCATCACGCTTCATCAGCGGCCAGCAGCAACTCCGGCAATGAGCTGGATGTCATAGAGAAAGAAATGAATGCCCTGTTGGCAGAGCTGTACAAGGGCGAAAGCTATGCAGAAATGCAGACGGCTTACGGCCAGGTGTATCTCTCTATTGGTGCAGATCCTTTGCCTGCCAGCATAGCGAATTATGATATCAATACCCTGGCTGACGCCCTGTCCAGTGGTGAGGCTGGCTGGGCCGGGAAGTAGGTCGAATCCGACAATAACGATGCTTGCTTCTCCGTAAATCGGATAACTCACGTCGGATTACGAATCTGTGATTCTAATCCGACCTGCAGGCTGCATACATCCCAACCTACAAAACGCCTGACAGTATAGATAAGATAATGTGAAAATCTGTTTTCACGGAAAATAATAATGACCAGGATGTCTCTGTCTCTCCGTTATCTGCTTTCCAGGCTTCTGGTGATAACGTTTTGTGGTCTTAATCCCTCCCTTCAGGCCAGTGATACGTTTGAGGCCCTGACCGTTCGAGCCATGCTGGAGCCGGTTCGGGAAGCGGTGATCTCCAGCGAACTGTCTGCCAGCATCTCCAGTATTACCGTGAACAATGGTGATCGGTTCCACAGAGGCCAGGCCCTGATTAACTTTAACTGTGCTATTTACCAGGCGAGGCTCAAGGAGTTCCGGGCTGAAGTTGGCGCGGCAAAGGTCCAGCTGGCTAACAAACAGGATCTGCTGAAGCTGCGTTCTGTAGGCAGCATGGAAGTGGAACTGGCACAGTTTAACCTTGAGCGGATGGAAGCCAGGGCTCATTCTGCAAAAGTTATGACTGAGCGTTGTGCTATTCGGGCACCATTTAATGGCCGTGTTGTGGAAGTGACAGTCAATAATCATGAGAGTGTTGAGCCCGGCACCAAACTGGTCTGGCTGTTGGATGACTCCAGTCTTGAGGTGAACCTGGTGCTGCCTTCCAGCTGGCTGGGCTGGCTGAAAGCCGGACATGAATTTCGGTTAACCGTTGACGAAAACGGCCAGGAGTACAAGGGCAGCATTGCCAGAATTGGCTCAAGGGTTGACGCCGTCAGTCAGTCCGTCAGGGTCACCGGCATTCTTGAAAACAGGCACAGTGAGCTGATTGCCGGCATGAGCGGCTCGGCAGTTTTCAGCAGGCAGGCTGCTGATGATTAGGGAAAAACTCGCGGAAGACAGACCCTCGACCAGGGATACTCCCTATCTGCAGCTCATCCAGCTGGAAAAGGAAGTACGTCAGGCGTCTGACGAAACAGCGCTGCAGTTCCTCATGGTTAATCGAATCCGCACCCTGATCGAATGTCGCCAGTCGGTGCTGTTACGTGTGACCCGTGGGCAGGCATTACGTGTCTGCGTGAGTGCTGATGTACCCGTTATCGAAAAACATTCGCCTCTTATTCAGGCCCTGGAAACCGCTGCCAATGAGCGGTTTAAAACCGGGAGTGAAAGCCAGAATCAGCCACAACAGTGGCAGGGGGAAGAGATTTCAGCTGAGCTTTCCCAGATATCCCGGCAGTGGTCAACGGCCAATACTCTCTGGATTCCACTGGTTCATCCAGACGGTCAGCAGCTGGGTGTATTGTGGCTCGCCCGGAATGAACCGTTCAGCCAGCATGAAATAACCCTTGCCAGCCACCTTTCCGAAGCTTTTGCCCATGCCTGGCTGGCACGCATGCCAAGAAAAGCCGAATGGCTGACGGTGATTCGTCGTAAGCCTTATCGCTGGATGGCCCTGGGCCTCATTGTTCTGTTGATGCTGATGCCTGTTCGTTTGTCTGTGCTGGCACCGGCAGAAGTGGTGGCTAATGATCCTGTGGCCGTGTCTGCTCCCATGGACGCCGTGGTCAGCCAGATCCTGGTGCAGCCCAATCAACTGGTGAGTGCCGGGGAAACCCTGGTGGCTTTTGAAGACACCGGCCTGCGCAATCAAGTGAACCTGGCCCGGGAAGAACTGTCTGTTGCGGCGGCGGAACTGCGAAAAACAAGGCAACAATCGTTTACCGATGGACGTTCAACAGCTCTGGTGGCTGAGCTGGAAGCCCGTACACGGCTGAAAAGGGCGGAGCTGGCTTATGCAGAAGATTTATACGGACGCTCGACTATCAGGGCCGAGCAGGCAGGGATAGTTGTTTTTCGGGATGAAAACGACTGGAACGGCAAGCCTGTCCGGCAGGGGGAACGAATCATCTACCTGGCAGATCCTGCCAGAGTTGAATTAAGGGTGTTTCTTCCCGCCAGGGACGCCATTACCCTGGAAGCCGGAACTCCGGTTAAACTGTTTCTGGATGTCAGTCCCCTGGCGCCTGTGACCGCAGTATTAACGCATGCTTCCTACGATGCCGAAGTCACTCCTGATGGGTTGCTGGCTTATCGGCTTACTGCGCAATTCGAAGAAAGTATGGAGCTGCCAAGAATTGGTTTGCGGGGAACCGCCAAACTTTTTGGTGAAAAGGCGACGCTGTTTATGTACCTGTTCCGCCGGCCGCTGTCTTATGTCCGACAATGGCTCGGACTTTGATGGTGCGTTGATGGAGCCATTGCCACCACTGCGGGAAGACCTGGAGCTGCTGCCAGGCCCAAAAAACATGGACGGCAGTTCATCCTGGGCCATATACGATCCACTGCGTAACCGCTATTTCCGGATTCAGCAGGATACGGTTGAGCTGCTCAGACACTGGCATTGTCTGCTGTCAGAAAAGGTCATTTCGGAGGCATCAATTAGCCTGGGTAGACAGGTTTCAGCGGTAGAAGTGGACAGACTTGTAGAGTTTCTGAAGCAGAACCAGCTGTTACGGGTCACTACTTCCGAAGAGGCAGGAAATCTCGCAGCTGTTAAGAGGAAGGCAGATAGACAGGGCTGGTACAACCGACTGATTCACGGCTACCTGTTTTTCCGCATTCCACTGGTACGCCCGGATCGTTTTCTTGACTGGCTGACCCCAGCTCTTAAACCTCTTATCAACAGGAAACTGCTGGCTGTCATTGTCCTTCTCGGTGTTTCCGGAGTACTGCTCAGCCTTCGCCAGTGGGATACCTTTCTGACCACAGCCGTTAACCTGATTTCTGTTGAAGGCTTTGTCTGGTTTGCTGTGGCGCTGTCGTTCAGTAAAGTTCTGCATGAAATGGGACATGCCATTGCTGCCAAGTATTTTGGCTGCCGTGTACCTACCATGGGTGTGGCATTCCTGGTGATGTTCCCGGTTTTATACACAGACACCACTGACGCCTGGCGTCTGCCATCGTATCGGCAGCGAATGGTTATTGGCGCTGCCGGTATGTTGACGGAACTCTCCGTTGCCTGTGTCGCTACTTTTCTCTGGTCATTTCTACCGGACGGCGGATTGAGAAGCGCTGTGTTTGTCCTGGCAACCGTCACCTGGGTGATGACTCTCCTGATCAATCTCAACCCCCTGATGCGGTTTGATGGCTACTACCTGCTGTCAGACTGGTGGCAGGTGGAAAACCTGCAACAGAGGGCTTTTAATCTAGGGCGCTGGCGACTGCGGGAGTGGCTGTTCGGGCTCGGCAAACCGATGCCGGAACCCTGGAGTCGCTATCAGGCACGCAAACTGTTGATTTATGCCTACTGCACCTGGGTCTATCGTTTTTTCCTGTTTCTCGGAATAGCACTGCTGGTCTATTACTTCTTCTTCAAAGCGCTGGGCGTGATCCTTTTCCTGGTGGAGATTATCTGGTTTATCGGTCTGCCCATCTGGCAGGAAATCAAGCACTGGTGGCAGGAGCGTGAAAACATGAACTGGAACCGACAAACTCTTTTTACGGCTGCTGTCATTACAGTGCTTACCCTGCTGTTTTTTCTGCCTGTGGATAACTCACTGAGCCTGCCGGCGGTGATGACCGCCGAAAAAACAACCATGGTCTATCCGCCCTATTCCGGCGGCAGGGTAGGGGAAGTGCAAGTGGCTGTCGGTGACCGGGTTGATGCCGGGCAAATGCTGATACTGCTCGACAGCCCGGATTTGCAATTTAAACGGCAGATGACGCAGGAAAAGATCAGTCTGGTACAGACTCTGTTGAACCGCAGCGCCACGGACGAGGAAAACATGCAGGCCGCTCCTGTCCTGAAACGGCGGATGGCATCCCTGCAGGAAGAGCTGCGGGGTATCGACAAGCAGCTTGAACAGCTGGTGATTACTGCTCCATTTTCCGGCCAGGTGACATTCCTTGATCCACTTCTACGAGATGGGCTCTGGGTCAATGCGGGAGATGGCCTGTTGCGACTGGTGAACATTGAAGCTTCGCAGGCGGAAGCCTATGTTCCGGAAACAGACCTTGACCGGGTAGTGCAGGGCAGCAGTGCACGCTTTTACAGCGATGATACGACATTGTCGCCAACAGTTCTGACAGTCACGGATATCAGCCTGGTCAACAGTGCGGTTATGGAAACAGAATACCTGAGCTCCGATTACGGCGGCCCTGTAGCTGTGCAGAGAGATGACCAGGGCAATGCTGTGCCGGAGGATGGCGTGTACCGGATTATTCTGAAGCCAGAGCAATCAGAAGCAGTCAGTTTAGGTCGTATTCTGACCGGCTCTGTGAACCTGGATGCCAGAGGCCGAAGTCTGGCGGATTATGTCTGGGAGAATATCTGGACGGTTGTGATTCGGGAGAGTGGGGTTTGATCTGGTTGAGTTTACGTCAGATTTGCAGGTCGGATTAGGGCATTTGCCCGTAATCCGACATTGTTGAAAACAGCGTTAATGGCTCATTTCAATATTCTGGTCATGTCGGATTACGAATCTTCGATTCTAATCCGACCTACGCTACTAATCCGGCCTACGCTACTGCATTCTCATACACAGGCATGGGAACGATATAATCAACAGCATTGGCAATGGATTTCTTGTCCGTTAGTTTTATAGTTTCCATTCCATTTGAGGCTTTTGGGTTTGGTATAGCTTATACAGGCGTCATTGCATTCATAAAACAGATACTCTTGATCTTCTAACCCAAGTGGATGAACAGAATAATCAGAATAAACAGTGGCAGGTTTATCATCGCTATCTGTTAGCGTGCACCATTCTTTCTGCCTCATAATGTCATCCAGAATATGGCTGAGAACATTACTGGTGCTCGTAACCTCAACGAAATCGTCATTGGCAGGCTCTTTCAGTCCTTCAGGATAGAAACCATGACAAGTGAAACAGTTTTTTAACGGCATATACATAAAGTCGGTTTCCATAACCGGGTTGGCAAGGGCTATAGAACCTCTCTGCTTGAATACTGGATTTGAAGGACTGAAGGTATTGGGTTTATCATCTGGCTGAGAGAGCCACAGAGCCCCGATCATTCTGTAATTCTTTTGCCAGACTTTGGCCCACTTATCACTGTCTTTTATCTCTACATTCTGCAAACCTTTGTAGAGTTCGTCTATAGGCTCATCATTCTGTTCTTTCTGCTGTACTGATAAAGTTCCGTTTCTATAGACCTGACATATGTTGGTATGGTTGTCAGTATCGATAAGTTTATCAGCGTTTTGGGCAGTTACAGTTGGGTTGTTGAAATTGCAATTGCTATTTTGCAGCCAGGTTTCCTCCTCTGCGGAGGATGTCAGGGCTTTGGTGCACTCCTTACTCGCAAATGACCAGCCGGTTTGCTCCTGACCGGCTTCTGTACAGAAAGGAGAGTTTTTATTTTGTTCAAAAGTGATCCAGATCATTTCCGGATGCGCTTTGGTTGCTATGGCAATATGAAAACCGATCATACCCAGTGTGATTGGCTTTCCGTTTTCTACACCATCAATTGGTGTGGTTATTGTAAAATAGTTGTTTTCGTTGTTATCGTATACTTTTGCTCCTATTTTAAGCACTTTCCACGCCATTTTTAATTCTGTTGTTCCTGCCGGGAAGTATTGCCTTCTCAGGATTCCATGTTTATCAGCAAGCTTACACATATTTCTACTGAACCTGACTTCGTAGAATGCGGCATTACCGTTCTGGTCATAAATGACGGAGCCGCCACCGGCCTGGCCAATTCTTTCTGGTGCACCTGCTGCAGTCATCGTCGAATGAGCATCGGTCGACTTGGCTGTACGTAGGAAAAAAGCATGCTTTCTGTTTTGTGAAGTCTCAGCACATGAGTTGCCTTCCGTCAGTAGCAATGGGAAGTCAGTCTGATTTTCAAACCTCACAGGGTAACTGTTGAGGTTATTGCCGACATTGCCATCAGGGCTCACCAGGTAAAAAAATGTCTGCCAGGAGAACTTATAGAAGTCACAGAAAGTGCTGTCTTTGGAGCCATCCGGAAGTGTGGTTTCAGGTACTTCTGTTGGCAGAGTGGGGCTTGTGATCCATTCAGGGTTAAACTCGCAAGTATCATTTGCCAGTGTGGGTGCCACGCTATAGCTCGGTTTGGCATTCACCTTCCACGCCGCCATACCCAGTAATAGGGAAAGCGCCAGCGCCACCCCATTTTTAATGCTTAAAATATCCATATCCATTCCTTAATCATTTTTCAGGGAAATAAAGTGATCCAGGAGCAAATACAAAAAGCCGGAAGAGTGTTGTCCACCCACTGCAAACTGCGCTTTTTCGCTCACAGTTAACGTTGAGCCGGTCGTATTCTTTTGGTTGCGAATCTCCTTTGCTGAAGCGTTGTTGCGGGTGAGGAATTCGGGGGCGATCACTATTGAGCGTGACCATCCAGTATCCTCCCTGATTCTGTTTTCAATTAGGCTATGTATATCGACTTTGGCATACAGTATCCAGTCAATTGTCAGTATTTGTCAGGAAAATAACCACAAATCCGGTTTTCTGGTGAGCGAAAACAGCCTGAAAATTATCGAAATACCGTTTCCGGGTTTCATCTTTGTGACATTCAAACTGTACTTGTGCACTTTACTACCGACTAATTGTCGAGCCCATAAAATATGAATATGAAAACACATTTACAATAAAGCCGTCTTATATTCCTCACGGCAGCAACCAGTAGTGTAATTGTGAAAAAATGTGCAAAGCAGCGGGAAATATCCCTGTTTTTTTGCCCTATCCTGAACAATGACTGCGTTTTTAAGTAACTGTTCATTATTCTGGATCATTACGTTTTCAGAATTTCCCTGGTGCTCTTAGTGGCTCCAGGGAGAGTTTCTGGTGTCTCGTCTGGAATGACTTGTCTGAGATGAATCGTTACGCCACAGGATTTTTCACAGTACGGATGCTTTGGCTCCACTGATCGTTATCAGGAGACTTAGCATGAAGTTGTTCAAGCCCTTCCCGGTTGCCGGGAGGCTTTCCCTTGCCTCGTTGTTCTGTTGCACCAGCGTGATGGTTTCAGGGCAGGATGTCACCAGCCTGGCTCCGACTCCTTCTCCCACCCTTGAACCGGCAGTACCGGCTATGGTGGAAGTTTTCCATTGCAGCGGTTACTCATCGTTGCCCGGGGCTACGCCGTCTCCCGCTGTTTCAACCAGCTGCTGCACCCAGCTCGACGTTATGAACCGGCAGGCTTGCACAGGTGCCTTTGACCCGGCTATCCATCGCCGGATCAAAACCATAACCGGCAATGGCGCCGGTAAAGTCAGCCTGGAGGAGCTGTTCCAGGTCGGACCTGAGCCCAGTGTTCTGCCAACGGCAACAATGGCGTCCATGGAAGACCCCTGCATTCTGGACGATAACAATTGTACGTTGTTTATCTTTGATAGCAGTGCAGGTAAGGCGTCATCCGTCACCACCATGCCCACGCCAACTCCTGGCGCGAGCTCAGGCTCACTGCAGGTAGAATACGATTTGCCCCTCGGTTTCCAGATGCCTTTTAACAGTGCTTTTGTGGGTAACCGTAAAGGGGACCGGCTGCCGGAGCTCACCATAATTGACAGTGGTAACTCCGCTTATGTGATCACGGCCAGTGATCCACAGAGTGAATACTACTTTGCTGATATCGAAATTAACTCCAGGGGCTCACACACCCCTATGGGCACCCTGGACTTAAGGGGAGCCAAATCCGTTACCCTGAAGAGAGCCACAGTGGTCAGGGACCCTAATACTGAGACGCCTTCTGGTATCATTCATGCTATTACCTTGGGTTGTCCAAATGGAGTAAGCCCGCAATACCGAATCGTCGATAGTGAAATAGACATAGTCAGGTCTTATCAAGTGGGGGGTATCTTTCCTATTAATTTTCGTACCGGTGATGCTTTGTATGTTACCGGCTGTGGTGGATCCGGTGAAGGCAAGGCAAACTTGAAACTTAGCAACACAGATGTAGTGATTGACGCTAGCGCTGTCACCGGCACGGTTTTCAACGTCAATAGTCTTGAGAACGCGACAGGGGATGCACTGGAATTTTTACCGGGGTCCATTTGCAACAGGGTTGTTGAAGTCCTTGCTGATGGAACCAGAAAAGAGATCTCGGATCACGGTGAGCTGCAGAATTTTCTGCAAGATCAAACTAATACATTCAATAGCATTAATAAAGTTATCAGTGGTGTCGTTGGCTTGGCCAGCAACTGGGGCTGGGGATTTGACTTGGGTGGCAGCGAATACCATGAAGTTTTGATTTCATGGGATGACTGGGCCATTCGGCAGTGCGGTATAGACCTCAGGTGTCCAGACACCCTCAACCAGTATACCGTAACCGTGACCCCAACAGCCTGTTCGTCCTCAATTGCTCAGGAACCCTCTTCTACAGAGATGGGCGGTTCGTCCTACAGTATGCTGACTACTGGAACACCTGCGCTGCCCGGTTCACCTACGACGGCTGACACCAGAAGTACTGTAGGGTCTCTCAATCGTTCATCCAGCCCGGTTGCGGTGACATCTACCCCGACAGAAACCCTGGAGCCGACACCCTTGCCGCCTGGTGCTGAAGTTCAGGATTTTGATAGCTGTCAGACAATCCAGACCGGCGAGGACACGATGCGGGACAGGGCTGTCTGTGATGAAGCTTATGGCCAAATGAATTTTTCTGGAGGTATCACCAAAATACCTGCAACGGTGACAGACCTTAGCGGTGTCATCACAGAAGGCAACCGGCTTTATATTTTTGATGCTGCAGGAATGGCGGCGGATTCAGGCTCAAGCTCAATTGCAGCACCAACCCCGACTCCGGGCGAAGAAATGGGATCAGGCGACCAGAGCCTGGTTCAGAAAGAATATGATCTGCCCGCCGGTTTCACCATGCCGGATGACAGTGCTTTTGTCGGCAACAGAAAAGGAGGAATGCGTCCGGAAATCACAGTGAAAGACGGTGTATTCTCCGAATACATCATTCGAGTGAACAGCACCAATGCCTCTTTTCTTTTCCTCCATGTGGAGATCGATTCCAGGGAAGTCACCCTGCTCACCACCCCGACGCCCTCACCTTCAGTCAGTCCGGTGCCTAAGCCCAGGCATGCAGAAGGCATTCTGAACCTGAACGGCGCCGGTAATGTCGTGCTTGATGATGTCAAGCTGGTAAGAAGGGGGGGGGCAACCCTCTCCAATGTCGCTAATTTGATTTTACGCCAGGGTGGGTATGTGGCCATACAAGCTGGTTGTGCAGGAAACCCAAAGCCCTCTATTACGGTCAAAAGCAGTGTGATTGATATTTCTGAACCCTGGGTTATGCAAGACATAGAATACGTTGGCGCTGCTTTTTCAGCCATGAATTGTGAAGGAGCAGAGAAGTCCGCACAGTTTTTGCTATCGAATAACCGGGTTATTATCCAGCCTGCGAGCGGCTCATCATTTTTATCATCAGGCTCGGTTTTCTTTCTTCCCTTCGCTTCCCGGGAGAGCACTCTTTTAACAATACAGAACAACTCTATCTGTAACGAAATAGTGTCACCTGGTGTGAACGGGCGGGACATATCCGACAACCGCAACATTTATATACTTTCATTGGCTGCACAAGCAGTCCCTGGGGTGTTTGGACTAAAGAACAGTAAGGGGTGGGGGACTCAAGGGATTGACCGGGTGCTTAAACCCCGGTGCTTCTGGCTTCAGGGCCCAGAGCCAGTGGATGTGTTTTGTCCGTCGCCTTCACAATCATTACCAGCCAGTTGCGCCATGTCGTCTACCATCCAACCGGCGCGTTCCACGTCAACTCCCGTCATGGGCCTGACTACTTCGCCTGGAATCGTCAGCTCACCTGTGTTGGTCTCTTCCAGCCGGAATACCCTGGCCAGCTCGACTGCCGTAATTGCAAAGCCTACGCCTACGCCTACGCCTACGCCTAAGTCCCTTCCGGTTCTCAGTAGCTGTGATGACAATGTCAACCCCCTGACTGACAGTGACGATAACAATACCTGCAGTGATTACTTTCAGGGGAATATGAAATTTTCGGGCTCTGATTTCCAGCATATCGTCAAGATTCCCCGCGATATAACCAATCCTGCCGGACACCTGACTCTGGAAAATACCCTGTATATCTTTGACAGCACTGCGGGCGATAACGCAGAGGAAAATGCTGAGCCTATGCAGGCGGTATACAGGCTCCCTCAAAACTTTTCTATGCCTAGTGGCAGCGCCTTCGTCGGAAACAGAAAGCGTGGCCTGAACCCTGAGTTCACAGTATCGGCAGAGGCCCGCTCGGGGTTTGTCATTACGGGAAATCAGGCGGGGGGGCGTTATTATCTGGCCCGGATTGAAGTGGACTCAAGGGGAACCCACAGCCCTGAGGGAGTGCTTGACTTTAAGGGCGCCCTTACCGTGGTGATGGATGACGTTACTGTGGTGCGTGACCTTGCCGGAAGCCCAGCAGAACTGGATGCCGTTCGGCTGGGATGCACTCAGGGTCAGCAAATCCATACCTTCAGGATAACCGACAGTCTCCTGGATATTTCAGCCATAAAGACGACGGTCGCTGGAGGGTTTGTTCGGGGTGACGCCATTTTGATCACTGGCTGCACAGGCAGTGCTCAAGCCGAAATACTGTTTAGTGGAAACACCATAAAGATTGATGACTCCCCTGACAATATCTCCTCTGGGGTGGCGTTCAAGCTGCCTGCCCAAAGCCAGGGACTTTTTGTCACTACGCCACTCAACGCACCTGACGCAGTCCGCTTTCTTCCGGGTTCAACCTGCAACAAGGTAGTGAATAAACAGGGGGCTAATATCGCTGCAACCCATATGCGGCAGCCCGATATTCCGGGACTGGCGTCAAACCTTCAGCGTTTTCTGGGCGTGGTTGGGTTGTTCGATGACGAAGGCTGGGGAATACGTGGGGCTGACGGAGGGGAATACACTGACGATGTGCTCAGTTGGTGCTACTGGCAACAGAACCAGGGGGTTAATGTGAGCTGCCCGGCTTCATCCGTCATAACCCCGGCCTGCACCTCAACGGTTGCAGCAATGCCAACAGTGGCTGGTACTTCAACCGGGCCGTCTATAGCCGCCACGACTCTGTCAACATACCCTTCAGGAGAGTCTACTTCCGTCACACCGGCTTCGGCTAAAACTGTTGATGTGTCAACGCAAACCGGAGAAGCCAGTTTACCAGGGTCAGAGCCCACAACTGTCAAGAGTTCCCCGTCAGAGTCCTCAGTGCTGCCCTCATCTTCGCCCACCCCATCACCGGTAGCGCTCACCGGCTATTCATGCAAAGGAGATAATCATGGGAAGGACCCTTGTTGTAACCAGATCCCTTCCGGGCACGATCGCGATGCTTGTAAAAGACACTACAGAGATCATCATCACAATGTCTATATCATTGACCAGAACCAGACCGATTTGAGCCGTGTAGACTTCAACGACAAAGGGAGAAGCCTGTTTTTGTTTGACAGTGTCGATAGCAATGGTTCTGTTATAGAGTACAGTCTTCCACGGCCATTGACTTTACCCTTGCACACCACCCTGGCCGGAAATCTTAAGGGTAATAAGCGCCCCAGGTTGACCCCAAAAGCTCTAGATATGTTTACTGTTATTGAATATATAATTGGGGGAAAAGAGCTAACGGGTGACTATTTTCTGGAAGATATTGAGGTAGACCCCAAGGGAGAGACTCATTCCAGGTCTGTATTGGGTTTCATCGGTGTCAATAGGGTTTATCTAAACAATGTCGTGATTCATGCTGAAAAACCCGGCCAATACGTCAGAACAGCTATAGAGCTGGGGTGGAAACACAATCCTGTGTTTCCGGCTCGAAATCAATCCGTTGAGATTTATAACAGCGAAGTGGTTTTGCCCTTTGCTACCGTTACAGGCACCATTCCCCGGGGCGCCATTGATATATCCGGCTGTGCTACGGAGGGTAGTCAGCTGAATCTGACGGCCAAAAACAACATCATCAGGATTGATGACGGCAGTGGCTTGAGTACAAGAGTCCCAACCCCAACCCCATCCTCAGCACCAGGTGTTTCATTCGGCAGAAAGCTTGTCTTTGAGATCCGGCCTGACAATCACTGCACAGGGGCTTCCCTGCACTTTAATAGTGGCTCCACCTGCAACCGGGTCATTAATCAGCGGGGGGAAGATATTTCAGAGGGACATATGGGTGAGGTCACTGGTCAGATAGGAAGGGAAGACCTCATCACCGGGGTATTTGGTCTCAGTAATGGATTGGGCTGGGGCTGGAGACCTTCAGACTCCTCCCAGGGAACCTTTGTCCCAGAGCTGGAGTCCTGGTGCTACTGGCAGCAGAACCAGGGGGCTAACCTGAGCTGTCCGGGTTCTTCAGTCATAACCCCGGCCTGCACCTCAACGGTTGCAGCAATGACTGCAGTGTCAGCTACTCCAACTGAATCGTCTATAGCCGCCACGACTCTGTCAACATACCCTTCAGGAGAGTCTACTTCCGGCACACCGGCTTCGGCTGAAACTGTTGTTGTCTCAACGCAAACCGGAGAAGCCAGTTTACCAGGGCCAGAGCCCACAACTGTTCAGAGTTCCCCGTCAGAGTCTTCAGTGCTGCCCTCATCTACGCCCACCCCACCACCGGCAGAACTCGTCAGCTATTCATGTACCCGTCCCGGCATGGGAGGAAATCTGGGAAAAGAGGAGTGCTGTAATCAGCTGGGCAGCAGTCCGGATGACCCGTTCCGGACAGCATGCAAGAAGCATCACCAGCATGATTTTCACAGAGCTGTCTATGTTATCCGGCATGATCAGACGGATCTGAGAAGCGTCGATTTCAGAGATAAGACAAGCAGCATGTTCCTGTTCGAAAGTGTCGACAGTAACAATGCTGAAGTGACCTACATTCTCCCTTTTGGATTTGTTCAGCCTAAAGACACTACTATTTCTGGCAACCTCGCTGGGAATAAAAAGCCTCGTCTGACGACCAGGGGGGTGCCTGATTCCAACAACTCCAATGGACTGCTGCTAGCCGTTATAAAAGGTGATCAATCAGATGGCCACTACCTGCTTGCGGATCTCGAAGTTGATTCTGCAAGTGAAGGCTCTCACATACCCTTGAGTGTGTTGGACTTTGAGGGAGTACGAGAGCTGAATCTGAGTAACATTCTCATTAAAGCAGTTCCAGGAGGATATCCGTATTTAGAAGATGAGCTAAAGGTTGGGTTACAATCTATCAATCTTGGCTGCAGTGATGGTGAACGTACGCCCAGGGTAACTATCACTGATAGCGAGCTGGACCTTCTTGAGGCAGCGCTTGGTGAAGGTCAGACGACTGTAAGCAAGCATCAGGCTATCAAGGTTTCAAACTGTCAGACAGCCGATAAAAAACTGCGGCTCTTGCTCAGCAACAACACATTCAGGATTGATGATGACAGTGGGTTGAGTACAAGCGAGTTGGCTCCAGCCCCAACGCCAGACGTTTCAGACAGCAGTGGCTTTGTCTTTAAAATATTGGATGAAAATGGCGGCACGGGGACTGTAGTGAACTTTGAGAGAGGCTCCACCTGCAACAGGGTGATCAACCAGCGTGGGGAGGATATTTCAGAAGGCCATGTGGGTGAAGTCGCGGATACACGACAAAACGGTGTCCTTGATGGGCCTCCCCACAGGGAGAGAGTTATCACCGGAGTATTCGGGCTCAGTAATGGATTGGGCTGGGGCTGGAGACCTTCAAAATCTCCCCACGGAGGCCATGACCCAGAGCTGGAGCCCTGGTGCTACTGGCAGCAGAACCAGGGGGTTAATGTGAGTTGCCCGTCTTCTTCAGTCATAATCCCGGCCTGTACTCCAACGGTTGCAGCAATGCCAACAGTGGTTACACCTTCTGTCACAGGCACTCCACAGGGCAGCACCACATCGATCACACCAACACCAGGAGCGAAGTCAGCAGGCAATTCAGCTACTTCTGCCGGTGCGATTGCAGGCTACACAATCGCTAGCCTGATCGTGACTACGCAGGTCATTTCCCATGTGGCTTACCCTTTGGCAAGGCATTATGGCTGGCCGAAAGTAGCGGCAACTGCCAAACTGACTGGCATCTATACCCCCTTGCTTCTGTGGAAGGGTGTAAGTTGGCTTTATGCGCTCTATCAGGGGTCTAAAGCGGGTGGAGGGGAATTTTTCAACTTGAAAAGGATGGATTCCACATCCTCAAATTTTGAAAATTCTCATTAGAATTACTAACCCGGATATTTCATAAATTGCTGCGTTGATCGCGCAGAAGCTTGTGGCACTAAGGAATTTTGCGATTGAGCGCCGTACTGGTGTGTACGGTCGATTGAGCAAAACTTTCTTAGTGCTGCAAGGGGCAAGCGAGGACGCACGCAAATTTATGAAATATCCGGGCTAACCCGCACATTTCATAAACATGCTACCGGCTCTCGCTTGCCCCTTCCCGCCCCAGGAAAGTTTGGCTCGGCCCCGGTACGGCGTTCCCTCACCAAATTCCCTGAGATGACAAGGTTCTGCGCGACAGTTGGGGCAGTTTATGAAGCATCCGGGCTACGCTACTTTTGACTACCGGTGAATGGACGAGCCCATAAAATATGAATATGAAAACATATTTACAATAAGGCCGTCTTATATTCCTCACGGCAGCAACCAGTAGTGTAATTGTGAAAAAATGTGCAAAGCAGTGGGAAATATCCCTGTTTTTTTGCCCTATCCTGAACAATGACTGCGTTTTTAAGTAACTGTTCATTATTCTGGATCATTACGTTTTCAGAATTTCCCTGGTGCTCTTAGTGGTTCCAGGGAGAGTTTCTGGTGTCTCGTCTGGAATGACTCGTCTGAGATGAATCGTTACGCCACAGGATTTTTCACAGTACGGATGCTTTGGCTCCACTGATCGTTATCAGGAGACTTAGCATGAAGTTGTTCAAGCCCTTCCCGGTTGCCGGGACGTTTCTCTCTGGGACTTTATTTTTTCTGGTAGCCGGGCTTACAGGCCAGAAGTCCTCTGCCATGCCAATGACAGAACCGAGTACTACACCACCAGCAACGGTGCAGCCCTTGTCCTACACATCATGTAATGACCCAGACTTACAGGGGGCTAACCGGACTGCCTGCCAGAAGCATTTCAAGCACGAAACTCATATTAATGGCATTAAGGTCATTCCTCATAACCTGACCCAGATTACCAGGGACATCATTGACGGAACGGAACTGCCCAGCAACCAGAGCAACCAGACGCTCTATATTTTTGAGAGCATCGACGCTCAGGGCGAAGTGACTGAATACGACCTGTGGTCGGGATTCAAGATGCCGTCCATGAGTACTTTTGCGGGGAACCTTGATTCCGGTCAGCTGCCACGTCTGACGACATTGATTGAGAACACCGACCCAAATTTAATGCCCAACACTGCCTCTGTCATCACTGCAGAAAGCTCTACCGGCGATTACTGGCTGGCGGACCTTGAAGTGGATTCAGGGGGAGATCACAGCCCCCAAACTGTGCTTAAACTGGGTGGTGCCCGCTCTGTTTCACTGAATAATGTCACGGTAGTGCGTGATCCTGCCGAAAACATCATGGGCATCCGAGCCATTGAGCTTGGCTGTCGGGACTCGACTTATTCGGGAGGAAACCCGACTCCCCGTTACGAGATCATCGACAGCGAAATTGACTTGACCTTGACTCATCCGACCGGGCATAAAAATCCTGGAGATGCCATTACTGTAAAAAACTGTGAAGGGGCCGGGAGAAGAGCGGATTTAAGAATCAGCAATACGCTGGTCGTTATTGATGATCGTACTTCTGGTTCGGGAGACTCCCTGACACCTTCACCAACACCTGAAAGCAGTGGCAGTGTTTTCTTTATTAACGGGGATGACCGTGGCAATCACACTCTTGTGAACTTCCTGCCGGGTTCCACTTGTAACAGAGTGGAAAACATTCATGGAGAAGATATCTCCAGTACTCATATGGGATTAATTCAGGGCGAGTTGGATGATCAACTGGTGATCGGGGTTGTCGGTCTGAGCAATGGTAATGGCTGGGGCTGGGATACCGTAACCACTACTCCAGTCATTAGACATGGCAATACCTACTACGGCATTCTGAGGCCAGCGGATGAATGGTATGCAGCAGGCCGATGCGATGACCTGTCCTGTAATGACCCGATGGCAAGTACAACTGTCACAATTCCCAGCTCACTGTGCCAGATGACTTCAACCATAGAACCAACCTCAACTCTGGTGGCCTCAACATCGGCTGGAACTGGCATGCGGGACTCTTCGGAAGGTATTTCTTCCTCCGCCACTGCCTCCGCTACGGCGATGG
>JBPCXN010000139.1:0-29480 GCA_051008495.1 Endozoicomonas sp.
AAATTCAGTAGAGCGAGTCAGATTTTTCGTTGGATTTGTGCGAATAGTTGACCTATTTAATCAAATTCAGTGAGACTCTCATCCGCTTTCTATCGAAAAGTGGCCGATCTTCCTGGGCTTTAGGCCGACCTGCCTATTCTCGGTCAGGCTCCTAGGCTGCCCTCCCGGCAGCGTTATCACGGTAATAACCTGGTGGGTCTGTTCATGGCATCGAAGAACAAGAATGACTGTCTGCGGCTGCACTATCTGCAAAGCCATCTCCGGCTGTTTCTGCCACTGTTGCTGGTTCTTGCCTTTTCAGCACAGGCAGTCAAGAAGCTACCGGATAAAAAACAGATCAGCGAAGATATGCTGTCGTCCGGCAGATCGTATGTCTTCTATATTACCGTTACCCCTATCGTTCGCGCAGGATCGGCTTTTTCCCGTTTCCTGGGGCTGCTGAGCTTTCATTTTTATCCGGTGACCACCGGGCAGGTCACCACTCCTCTTGCCGGCGATGCTCACCTGAAAACCGTGACAATGCCTGACCCTGCAATGGATATTCAGCACCAGGCCAGCCCGAACTGGCCGGCGGTTACCATGAATCTGTTTGATCCTGACAACCATGAACAGGCGACCGAGGGCAACGGCGTTACCCTGCCCGCAGAGCTCCCACAGCCCCAGCCTGCTCATGCCAGTTTTACCGGTTCGATCCTGGTGCCATACCGGGGAAACCAGGATTCTCTGTGGGTTCCCCCCCTGTCAACAACATGGAATCTTCCTGCCCTGCTGGCCCATCCTGAAGCAGCAGAACAAATGGACGAAGACGATACTCAGGCGGTGTTTCAGGGTATGCAGTACCTGGGAGCTGTTCAAAATACTGGCTCCCAGGAAATCTTCCCGACGGTTCATGTCTTCAGCAATATGGCCGTTGCCCCGGATTACCGCCTTCAAAGAATTTTCCGTGGAGCGGTGACTTCCAGTAATATCTGGCGGCTGGCCAGAAACAACCCCGGGCTGGTTCTGCTACTGGTCTGCGTTACCCCTGGCAGGCAGTATGGCGGATTTGTACTGATCATTAACAACCTGTTGATCCATGGCCTGCGCAGGGAGCTGTTTCATCAGATCAGAAGCTGGGATAGAAAACCCGGTGGCGGCAGTCCGCCTGCACCCGGCGCTGGCGGCTTATTTCTTCAAAGCATCACGTCCCTGATCGAAGGCAGTTCTACGAAAGAAAAAACAGGACAGTCATGACTTGAGCTAAACAAAATATTGCAGGACAATCTGAACCGTCAGCCGTCCATCTCTGAGGGTATGCACCAGCAAAAGGCTGAAAGCCAGGCTGACAAGGGGCAGTAGTCGTTTTTTCTCTTCCTGGTGGAAATACCAGCCACCACCAAGAAGAATCACGGCAAGAACCGCCAGTTGGTCAGCCTTCGGTTCCATCTCCATAGTGGTGAACAGCACGACAAAACAACCCACAATATTAGCAATCAGCCAGAGTGGTGAAAGCAGGCCGATACTGCCCATTACCGGCAGTTTGATCAGTGCGCCGCCAGTCCAGGCTTTCGGTTGCAGGTCTGACGACAGGTGTAAGGCAACACCCAGCGCCAGACCTCCGGCAATAGCCGGATAGCCCAGCATTTGTGCGGCAAAGGCCGCCAGACAGGAATGTGTTATCGCCGACCGGTGACTGAAACCGGGCAGTAGCAGATCGAAGTCAGGCAAACGTACGCCGACCAGGAACCCCGACATAAACAACAGAGCTTCTTCAAGGAAGGCGGCCTGGTGCCACCCGGGAAAGTGGGTTCTGGCGGCAAAGACCATGGCCGCCAGCAGACAGCCTGCCAGGGGCGCAGAAATAAGTCGCATAAAGAAGTCAGCAGAAAGAGATTGCAAAGAGTGGCGGCGAACTATACCGCCATCTGGCAATAGCGAAAAGCAATATCAGCGACTCACTCCGCTCTCAACACCGAAGCCCCTTGATGACCAATTTGGCTAGAGTGTCTGCCTCATGCTTAAGCCAGTCAGGGTCTGACTGCTTTTCAAACATCCACTGGCCGACCACCCCATCCAGGTAACCGGTATACACCAGGCTGGCGCATTCAGCGGAAACACCCTGGGCGAGACTGCCAAAGTCTTTTGCCCGTTGCAGAAGGCCTTCAAGCCCCTGCTGTTCCTTCTGACAGACAGAGCGCCAGCTTGCTTCCAGGTCGGGGTCGCCCATGGCCTGGGCGCTGATACGGCAAATCTGTTGCATATCATCATTATCCGCCAGCTGCAGAAAGAATGACCGGGCCACTTCCTCCAGCAGGTCCAGCGGATCACCTTCCAGGGATTCCATCAATGGCCTGTACATGGTCTCAAGAGGACCCGAAATGGTCACCCACAGGGCATTGAGCATGTCGGCCTTGTCCCTGAAATGCCAGTAGATGGCGCCACGAGTGACGCCAGCCTCCTTGGCAATCTGCGCCAGGGTCACCGATTTGATCCCGCGCTCACTGAACAGCTTCAGAGCGGTCTTCAACAAAAAACGACGGGTTTCTTCCGCTTCTTCCTTTGTACGACGCACCATAGATCAATCAGCTTTCCAGCAGCTCCCGGGTCATTAATACATACAACGCTGGCACCACCACCATGGCCACCACCGTAGACGCCAGCAGACCGAAAATAATCGCCATACAGAGCGGGTACCACTGCGGGTCACTCATGGCCAGGGGAATCAGGCCCAGAATGGTGGTCAGGCTGGTGCTGAGGATCGGCCGCAGGCGATCACTGGCGCCAAGGGCCGCCGATTCTATAACACTCCTGCCGGCACGGCGATGGCTGTTCATGGTTTCCACCATGACGATGCCATTGTTTACCGCAATTCCTGCCAGCGACACCACGCCGATCAAGCCGGCAAAGGACATGGGAATACTGGCCAGGAAGTAACCGAAAAACGTCCCGGTCATGGCCAGCGGCACTACCAGCAGAATAATCAGCGGCTGTCGCAGGGAGTTGAACATCAGGGTCAACAGGATATAGATCATGACCATGGCCAGCAGGAAAGCATTGCCCATATCAGCATAACTTTCATCGGCCTTGGCCATCTCCCCGGCAATCCGGTAGTCATAACCCTCCTGCCAGTCCGCTTTCATCTGATCCAGCACGGGTATGAACGACTCAACAACTTCACTGGCGGTGCGCCCTTCTGCCCGTGACTGCACCGTCACTGCCCGCTGACCATCCTTGTGCACAAATACCCTGGGCGTTTCGACAATGGCGAAATCGGCTATATCTATAAACGGCACTGAACGTCCATCATCGGTGATAATCTGCAGCAGCCTCATTTCGGCAAGATGCTGAGGACCGCCCATGCGCCCTTCGCGACTGGCCCACTGGGTGCTGATGCGCAGCTTGGGATCGTCCTCGATACCTTCCACCTTGAAACTGCCGTACTCATCTTCCTCCATGGCCAGGCGAACCTGTTGCGCCACTGCCATTTCGTTCAGACCATGGAAGCTGAGCATTTCCTGCTGCAGCTCGAATCGGACTTCACGCAGAGGGGCGCCAAGGTTATCCCGGATGCCTACAGCACCCGCCTGCTGACTCAGCTTTGCCCTGACCTGTGCCGACAGGTTCCGGAGTTTCTGATAATCCGGACCAATCAGATCGATCTGGATCGGGTCCGCCGCTTCCGGGTTGCCGCCGACATGGGTCAGGTAGAGCTGCACCCCGGCTTCATCGGCAATGGCAGCCTCGATACCCTTCCTGATCGGCTCCAGGTAATCAAACGACAGTTTTTGCCTTTCATCCTTGGGCACCAGGATCAGGGTGAAACCCACCTCATTCGTAGCCTCCCCGGGCAACAAAGCAGCATTGATGTCACCACGGGTGACCGGACTCTTGGCGCCAACGTAGGCAATGAATTTTTCCACCCAGGGCTGCTCGCCAAGGAAACTGCTAACCTTGTCCGCCACCCTTTGAGCCTGGTTCAGGGTAGACTCAGGCGGCAACTCCAGAGCCACACCAATCTTCCGGTCATCCGCCTCCGTGTACATCCGCGATGGCAGAATGGATGCCACCACCATGCTCAGCATGAACATAGCGAGAGCACCCACCACCCAGAAGCCCGCATTACGTTTGCTTTTCAGCGGGCTGCGCTGCAGCCATTGGGCCAGCTGTCCACGGTAGCGCTGGCTGATCCTGTCCATCAGCAGTTCCTGCTGCCCGGCGTGTTTTGCACTGGCTTTTTCCAACAGGTAACGGGACAGGGGAATACAGATCAGGAACGCCACCATCAGGCTGATCAGCAGGGTAATGGTAATGGTAACCGGCAATATACGGATAAACTTACCGTCAATACCGCCCACCATCATCATTGGCGCCATCGCCAGAATGGTGGTCATCTGCCCTGCCAGTGCAGGCAGCGCAAAGGTTCTGACGGTCTGAACTGCCGCTCTGGAAAAAGGCTCTCGACGTACAAACAGCCCTTCGTGCATGCCTTCCATGACCAGGATGAAGACATCGACCAGCAGCCCCAGTGCCAGCACCATGCCGATCATAACCATGGAATTGAAGGTATAGCCCATGGCTGCCACTACACCCAGGGTCGCCAGCAGTGTCACCGGCAGTCCCAGCCCGGCGATCAGCGCCTCGCGCCAGCTCAGCAGGAACATGAGAATAAAGAAGACGATCACCACCGCCTGCATCATGGAGCTGGAAATGTCGCCAAAAGCCTGCTCAATCAGTTCACCGTCATCGGTGACCCGGACCAGCTCAAGGCCTGCAGGCCAGCCGCTGCCGTCGGTTATTTCATTCACCAGTTCCTGGGTGGCCCGGATGACAGCAAAAGTGTCTTCGCCCGGACGCTTGCTAACATCCAGGGTGATACCCCGGGTGTTGCTGTTACCATTCATGCTGAAGAAAGTACGGCTGACCTCCCGATCCAGACGCAGGCTGACTTCTGCAATCTCTCCCAGACGTACCGGACGATTGTCGTCCAGTCTCATAATTGGCAGCATTTTGACTTTTTCCGGGTTGTCAAAGCGACCGGCCATGTAGAGGTTCAGGATGCTTTCACTGCCTTCGAACTCCCCCCAGGCCATGTCCACGTTGGCAGCCTGAAGGCGGTCACGGACGTACAGTGGAGAAATGCCCAGGGCACGCAGGCGATCAGGGCTCAGCCGGACATGCAGGCTTTTTTCCCGCAGTCCACCCAGGTTCACCTTCTTGATAGTGGGGATACGCTCAAACTGGTTCTCCAGACGCTTGGCCATATCGGTTAGAACCATGTCGTCCACATCGCCGTGCAGCACCCAGCTGATCACCGGCATGTCAGAGACAGACATCTCTTCCAGCTCGGGTTTCTCCACGCCCACGTTAGCCGGAAACTCACTTTCAGCCTTGTCAATCTTGGCCCGCAGCTGCTGCATGGCTTCCGCCACCGGCATGTCGGCATCGAACTCCACCGAAATCATGGAGTATGAGTTATAGGAACCACTGCTGAAGGTTTTGAGCCCCTTCACACTGCGTATTTCGTCTTCCAGGGGTTTGGTAATCTCTTTTTCCACCTGCTCAGGCGCCGCCCCGGGCCACGGAGTGATAACCATGGCCATGGGGATTTCCAGATCCGGGTAGTTTTCCCGCACCATGGACTGGTAGGACAGCACCCCCACCAGCACAAACAGTCCGAGCAGAAGCCGGCCGAGCAGGGTTTCCAGGAACAGTTTTTTGGTAAGCCAGTTCATCAGGCGTCTCCCAGCACCTTCACCCTGCTGCCGGTTTTCAGCAGATGCTGACCACGGGTAACGACCCGCTCACCTTCCGACAGACCGCCCAGCACTTCAACCTCTTCGAGCCCCTGCAGGCCAAGCACCAGCCATCGCAACTCTACACGCTGGTCGTCGTTCACTACGTAGACGAAAGGTTGGCCTTCACGAAAAGAGAGTACCTGCCAGGGAATGGTCAGCACATCGGTTTTCACTTTGGTGGCAATCCAGGCGCGGACAAACATCCCATCCCGGAGCTGGGCGGAGTCACCACTGGTTCTGACCTTTACCAGCCTGGAACGTTTCTGCAGGCTCAGGGAAGGGCTCACAGACCAGACTGTTCCCGTGACAAAGTCCCCTTCACTGAAGTCACTATTTTCTGCCCTGTAGAGAGCCAGGTCATCGCTGGCCAGGTAAACGGTCTGGCCTTCCCGCACGTTCATGGCATCCTGTTCAGTGACTTCCAGCTGAATTTCGTACTGACTGTCGTCTACCACGACAATGGCGCTGCTGGCCTCACGCTCCCGGTTACTGTTGACTCCGGCAGGCGGGTAATAATAGTTGTCCTGCCTGATGTTCATGGTGCTGATCACGCCATCGAAGGGTGCAAACAGGCTGGTCTTCTCCAGGCTGACGGTGGCCTGGTTGAGCTGGGCCGCCACACTCTTAACTTCCGAGATTACGGCATCAAGACTGCTGCCCGCAGCTTCCACCGCCACTTCGGCATTTCTGAGAGTGGTTCTGAACCGTTCAAATTCATCCCGGGACACCACGCCCTTTTTGTAAATTTCTTCAATACGCTGGAAATCATGCCGTGCCTGTTCAAGGTCATTCTGTGAGAGGGCCAGTCCGGCCTCAGCTTCGTTCCTTCGGGAGCGGGCTGACTGTAACTGGGCTTCAAGGGCTTCCACCTGGGAGGCATTCTCCCGGTTATCTATCCGGGCCAGCTGCTGACCGTTGCGAACTTCGTCATTCGGCCCAAACACCCTTGCGCCTTCACGAACTGTAGAACCGTCATCCATTCTGCCGAGATAAACGACCTTACCCGCCTGTTCAAAGTTCAGGAAGGCTTTGCGCAGGGCTTCAGCAGTACCTTCAGCAAAGGCCCAGGTGGAGAGGCTTTCCGGCTGAACTGTGGTGACTTCCACTCTCACCGGGTGAACTTCCGCCAGGACCTGCTCAGCGCCCAGCTCGCTGATGCGATAGCCGGCAAGAGCAACAATTAGTAATGCTGCGCTGGACAGCAGGAGTTTCTTTTTCATAGCGTGGAGTGTTGGTGATCAGCAGATTCAGTTGTAGATAGTGAAGCGGAATTTACATACAAACCTGAATGTTTATTATCGTGGTAACTACTTACCTTTAGACAAAGGCTTCTCCTAACCTGTTATCACTGCTAACACTCTTGTCATGCCATTGGTGACATGGCTCGCGTAATCTGACTATCAGCAGAACATTGGACTGAGCCTTTGAAGGGCTGTAACTGATTCACCTCAAGGAGTGAGTGTTATGATGAAAAACAGCGGGCTATCATTGTTACTCTCCACAATCATCATCACGTCGACAGCACTCGCTGATGGTCTTGACCCATCCAGGGGGCTTCAGCTTCTAAATCAAATCCCGGAAGATCAGTTCTACCCGGTGCTCTGTCAGCAGCCCTATGAGGACGAAGCCAGTATTCCGGAAGACAGGGTTCACAGGTGCAATGCAGCTGTGGAGGAAGTTCGTATCCGTCTTGAAGAGCTTGCATCAGGTGAAAAAACCGATGTCCTGGACCTTGCGCTATACCGCCGGTTGAATGAAAAGCTGAAGGGCAGCGATAACTACAGAGAACACTATACCGGAAGGGTCTACTCCTATGACCTTAATACATCAAACCGGAATATACTGAACGAACTGGTAAGCATCGCCAGGGACGCAAATCAAACACATCAGGCCGAAATATTCATTACGGATTATTATGCCCCCCATCTGAATTTGGAAGTCGCCCAATCTTACAATTCATACATACCTTACCAACACCTTGTTACATCACCCAGTGGCCAACAGTATTTAGACATGTATTACGGTCATAAATACACCCCTGCCTCATCAAGGTTAATCAAAACAGAGCAGACATCGGCGTTACAAACAAAACCAATTGATGTATTTGCTGTCACTGAACCTCTTCTAACATCGCTGGTACAAGAAAAACTGGGGCAGTTTAACCAGTACCTGAAATCGATAGCAAACAAGAGCTCGATAGAAGTAGAAAGACATTTGATCTACAACACTAAAACCATCTTGTTTTATTTACCCTTTGAAGATGGAAACACACGAACCAACCGCCTGGTTTATAACTTGATGAGGCTGGCGATCGGACTTTCTCCTGCTGTCACAAAGATATTACCTTCATTCAGAGACTATGATACTGACTCCATCATTAAGATTTACCGGGGCAGACTCGCAGAACTCAGCAAAGGAGCTGATGAAGCATCTGAGCCAGTAGAATAAATATGAACTCAGGGTGCTCTCAGCCCCTGCACAATGATTCCGGACAGCGTTTCCGCCTGCTCTCTCAGCTGCACACTATCATCAATATTCAGCCAGCAGTTAATAACACCATCCAGGCAGCCGTAATACACCAGCGCCGCTCCTTCGGCCGTCAGGTCATTCCGTATCAGCCCATCCTGCCTGGCTTTCTCCAGCACCGGTATCAGGTCTTCCAGATCCTGACGACAGAGTTCGCGACTTTTTTCCGACAGCAGCGGATCACTCAGCGCCTGTCGTGCAATACGAACCATCTGTTGTGTTCGGGCATCACTGGCTACCAGCTTCAACATGACTGCCGCAACCTCCTGCAGAACCTTCAGGGGGTTGGCAGATGGCTCCTTCATTATCTGCTGGTACTGAGTCTGCAGAGGCGCGGCAATGTTTTCCCAGAGCGCTTCCAGCATGTCGGCCTTGTCCCTGAAGTGCCAGTAGATGGCACCACGGGTAACACCGGCCGCCTCGGCAACCTGTGCCAGCGTCGTTTTCTGCAGGCCTTCTTCACTGAACAGTTTCAGAGCTGTTTTCAACAGCAGCTGACGTGTTTCCTCAGCCTCTTCCTTGGTTCTTCTGGGCATAGGTTCTACCCTCTGACAGGCTCAGTTGAAGGCCGTGTCATCAGAATATACAACGATGGAACAACAAACATGGCAATCGTTGTGGAAGAGATCAAGCCGAAAATGATTGCCGAACAGAGCGGGAACCAGGAAGGATCACTGGTAGCCAGGGGCATAAGCCCCAGAATAGTGGTCAGACTGGTGCTCAAAATGGGTCGCAGCCGGTCACTGGCTCCCTGGGCTGCGGCCTGAACAACATCCATGCCTGAACGGAGATGTTTGTTCATGGTTCCCACCAGTACGATACCGTTATTCACGGCAATACCCGCCAGCGCCACCACCCCTATCAATCCGGAAACTGACAGGGAGACATTGAACAGGAAGTAACCGATAAAGGTACCCATAATGGCGAAAGGCACCACCAGCAGGATGATCACCGGCTGGGTCATGGAGCCAAACATCAGCGACAGCAGGATAAAGATCATGAACATGGCCACTGTAAACGCCGTGCCGATGTCGCCATAAACATCGTCACTCTTGGCCATTTCGCCGCCCATCCGGTAGTCGAAGCCTGCGGGCCATTTCTTTTTCATCTCATCCAGGATCGGAATAAACTGCTCCATGATCTGCGTCGCCGTGCGCTCTTCGGCGCGGGACTGAACGGTAATCGACCGCCTGCCTTCCAGGTGGCTGAACACCTGTGGTTTATTCACAATCCGGAAATCGACAACATCGGTAAAAGGCACTGTACGACCATCATCCGTAATCACCTGCATCAGGTTCATTTCCGACAAATGGCTTGGCCCACCCATCTCACCGTTCCGGCTGGGCCACAGCATACTGATGCGCAGATCCGGATCATCTGAAATGCCGGCCACCTTGAAGCTGCCGAATTCGTCCTGTTCCATCGCCATTCGTACCTGCTGGGCTACAGCGGTCTCGTTCAGGCCGTGAAAACTGAGCTTTTCGTCCAGCATTTCGAAGCGAACCTGCCGCAGCGGAACACCAAAGTTGTCGCGGGCATCCACTACCCCGGGAAGCTGGCTCAAACGGTCACGGACCTGCACCGAAATGTCCTGCAGAGCCTCGTAGTCAGGTCCGATCAGGTTAATCTGTATCGGATCATCTGCTTCCGGGTTCCCCCCGGCATGAGCGATAAAGACCTGCAACCCGGCTTCATCCTGAAGTTTTTCCAGGATGCCCTGGCGAATCGGCTCCAGGTATTCCAACGACAGCTTCTCTCTTTCGTTTTTTGGCACCAGCATCAGGGTGAAACCCACCTGGTTCCAGGCTTTTTCCGGGAGCAGTACCTGCCTGATATTGGTGCGCGTAACCGGGCTCTTGGCGCCGACATAAGCAATGTATTTCTCGATATAGGGCTGCTCACTGAAAAACACACTGACCTTGTCAGCTACTTGCTGAGCCTGCTCCAGTGTGGCTTCAGGCGGCAGTTCAATGGCAATGCCCACCTTGCGGTCATCGGCCGGAGGGTACATCAGTGTCGGCAGGAAACCAGCCAGGACAATACTGAAAATAAATACCCCTATGGCGGTCGCAAACGACAGCAGAGAACGTTTTTTGCTCTTGAGCGGTCCATTTAACAGCATATCCCGGAGACGATTGCGGAAACGTTCGGTAATCCGGTCCATCATCGGTTCATTGCTGATGTCAGCATGCTCCAGCAGGTAGCGGGACAGGGGGATACAGATCAGGAACGCCACCACCAGGCTGATCACCAGACAGACGGTAATGGTCACCGGTAACACCCGGAAAAATTTGCCGTCCACCCCGCCGATCATCATCAGCGGGATCATCGCCAGGATAGTTGTCATCTGTCCGGCAAAAGCAGGAAGGCCATAAGTCTTCACCGTCTGTATAGCCGATTTGGCAAAAGACTCACGACGAACAAACCGGCCATTGTGCATACCTTCCATCACCAGAATAAAGACATCCACCAGCAGACCCACGGCCAGCACCAGTCCCACCATGACCGTGGTATTAAAGCTGTAGCCCAGCCAGTCAATGATCGCCAGGGAAGCCAGCAGCGTCACCGGTAACCCCATACCGGCGATCAGCGCTACCCGCCAGGACAGCAAAACCATAAGAATCAGGAAGACGAGCAGCACGGCCTGCATCATGGAGCTGGATATCTCACCGAAAGACTGGTTGATCAGCTCGCCGTCATCGGCTATCCGGGTGATATAAAGACCCTTCGGCCAGTCAGGGCTGGTTGTGATCCCGGTGACCATGGCCTGGGTGGCGTTGATCACGGAAAAAGTATCCGAGCCTGGTCGCTTGACCACGTCCAGAGTTATACCCGGCGCATACTCAGCGCCATGCAGACTGAAATAGGTTCTGCTGATCTCTTTATCCAGAGTCAGATTGACCTCCGCCACTTCACCCAGGCGTACCACCCGGTTATCACCCAGACGGGTAATCGGTAATTGTCGTACTTTCTCAGGGGTGTCCAGGCGACCGGAGAAGTACAGGCTCAGGGTACTGTCATCACCTTCAAACCGGCCCCAGGACATATCCCGGTTGGCGGCCTGCAACCGGTCTCGAACCAGCAGAGGTGAAACACCCAGAGCACGCAGGCGATCCGGTTTCAGCTGCACATGCAGGCTTTTTTCCCGCAGCCCGCCAAGGTCGACTTTTTTAACATTGGCAATGGACTCAAACTGGCTTTCTACCCGTTTGGCGATGTCCGTCAATACCATGTCGTCTACATCGCCATGCAGCACCCAGCTGATCACCGGCGCCTCGGCCATGGACATCTGCTCGACTTCCGGCTTCTCTACACCCACGTCGACAGGAAATTCGCTTTCCGCCTTGTCAACAGCTGCCCGCAGCAACTGCATGGTATCGGCCACGGGGGCGTCTGCGTCAAACTTGACGGCAATCATGGAGTAGGAGTTGAAAGAACCGCTGAAGAAGGTCTTGAGCCGTTTCAGGCTCCGGATTTCATCTTCCAGGTGCTTGGTAATCTCTTTTTCAATCTGTTCCGGAGAAGCGCCAGGCCACTGGGTGGTAACTACTGCTTCAGGAATATCCAGATCCGGATAGCTCTCCCTGACCATGGTGTTGTAGGCATTGATACCAATCAACAGAAACAGCCCCAGCAGCAGGCGTCCGAGGATGGTTTTCAGGAACAGGTTGTCCGTCAGATTCTTCATTACCGCTCTCCCAGCACCTGGACTTTGCTACCGGGTGCCAGCAGATGCTGACCACGGACAACCACTCTCTCACCGGCATTAATGCCCATGACGATTTCCAGCTTGTCCAGCCCCTGCACACCAATGGCCAGTTCACGTTTTTCTACGGTGTTGTCGTTCCTGACCACATAGACAAAAGGCTTATTATCCCGGAAAGACAGCACCTGCCAGGGCAATGTCAAGGCTTCCTGTTTTTCCAGGGTGGCAATCCAGGCCCGGATGAACATACCATCGCGCAGACTGCTGGCGTCGCCTTCCGTACGAATCTTCACCAGGAATGAACGACGCTGTAGGCTTTGTGACGGACTGACCGACCATACCCGGCCCTTGACGAAGCCAGTGCCTTTAAAGCCCTGTTTCTCGGCGGCGTACAGCATCCGGTCATCACTGGCCATGTAGACTGCCTGTCCTTCACGTATACCGGACACATCCGCCTCAGACACTTCCAGACGAATTTCATAAGAGCTGTCGTCAATCATCACGATCGCGCTGGAGGCTTCCCGCTCCCGGCTGCTGCCAGCGGCCGCGGGCGGATAATAGTAGTTCCCTTCCAGAATATTCATGGCGGTGATGACGCCACCAAACGGGGCAAACAGGCTGGTTTTCTCCAGGTTGACAGCACTGCCATTCAATTCCGCGGCAGCGCTGCGGACCCGGGATGTTGCCGCTTTCAGAACACTATCAGCGGCATCGACGCTGACACGGGCATTCTTCAGGTTGGTGTTGTAACGCTCGTACTCATCCCTGGACACCACGCCTTTGTCGTAGATTTTGGCGATTCGCTGAAAGTCCTGCCCGGCCTGTTTCAGGTCATTCTCCGCCCTGGCCTTGCCCGCCTCTGCTTCCTTGCGGCGCTCCCGTGCTGACTGCAGGCTGGCTTCCAGCGCCCGGACAGCGGCTGAACTCTCTCTGTCGTCGATCCGCGCCAGTAATTGTCCTTTGGGCATATTCTCAGAGGGGCCGGAGACGCGCATGCCTTCGCGTACCTGTCCGTTGTCATCAGCCTCTCCCAGATAGACGACCTTGCCCGGCTGTTCGAAGTTCAGGAACGCCTTGCGCAGTGCTTCAGCCGTGCCCTCGGCAAAAACCCAGACAGACAGAGGCTCAGGTTGCACTGTAATCACGTCGACCCGGACAGGAAGCACCCCCTGAACACTGGCCTCATCACGGGTGAACTGATTGAACCGGAAAACGAACAGAGCCAGAACCAATACTCCCAGGCCTGCCACTATTATCTTTTTATACATGGCGTATTCCTTGTTCACGGACCAGCCGTGCGATGCTGACAGCAGCGATTATTATTGTTGCGCTCGAGATTACATACACCCATGAATGTTTGCAAAATAAACCCGTTCTTCCTGACCGTTAGTTCTACTTGAATTCTCCGTCGTAACTGACAAAATCCCCCGCCTTATTTTCCGGCGTAGATCCCAATGAAGTTAAACAGCCCCTCCGATATCCAGCGTCTGCGCGAAGCCGGGCTACTGCTGCGGAAAGTCCACCAGCATGCCGCCCGCTTTTTTGAACCTGGCATTACCACTGCGAAAATCGATGCTGAAGTTGAAAACGCCTACGGCAGAAACAGGTGGAAAGCAAAGGCTTTTCCGTTGTCACCGACTTCGTCGGCCACGGCATAGGCCGGTGGATGTGGGTACCAAAGAAGTGGTCACACTGGAAGATGGCTGGACAGTGGTAACCGCTGACAACAAACCCAGCGCTCACTTTGAGCACAGTGTTGCGGTAATGGAAACAGGGCCGGTGGTACTGACCTGTGGACCGAATGGCGAAGGCTGGGCAATGTCCTGAAGGGAAACGCAGGCAGGAACAATGCCTGCCTGTCAAGCAATCAGTGCTCGTGACCACCCGGCCCGTGCACATGGCCGTGATCCAGTTCTTCCTTGGTAGGCTCACGAACTTCAACCACTTCTACGTCAAAGTTCAGGTTCTCACCGGCCAGAGAGTGGTTGGCGTCAATAATCACTTCGTCGCCATCAATGGCAGTGACAGTCACAACTCGTGGACCAATAGCAGTATCGGCATGGAACTGCATGCCCACTTCCACTTCGTGCTCGCCGAACTGCTCCTTGGGTACCGGCTGTACCAGGTTCTCGTCATACTCACCGTAACCCTCAGCGGCCTCTACGGACACCTTGAGCTTATCGCCAGCCTGCTTGTCAACCAGAGCATTTTCCAAGCCTTCGATGATGTTGCCCATACCGTGCAAATAGGCCAGAGGCTCATGCCCTTCGGAACTGTCGAGCACTTCGCCGCCATCATTCTTCAGGGTGTAGTGAATCAGCGCGACTTTTTTGTCGGTAATTTTCATTCGTAGGGAAATCTCTGGAATTGAGTGAATTCATAGAATACACCCGGGTTGGGGAAGCTGACAATATTTTCAGATTGGCTGCCCCGGGCATTACTGGCCCTCTGCCTTTCGAACGAAACCATTCACTCTGTCCAGACCCAGCTCGTTATCTCCCACTAGCTGCAGCAGCAGGCCTATCCAGACAGGAAAATGATACTTTTCCTCCCTTCTCCTCAGCCCGTCCAGAATTTTACCGATCATGCCACTCCCAGTTCTTTCCGAGAGCACTGTCTGATATTCATGTTCAGTGAGCCATGCTGCCTGTTTTAACAGGTCAGCGATGCGCCTGGCCACAGTGCTGAGTTTCCTGATCATATCGGCATGGGCCTTTCTCAGGGCATCTACGTTCTGCCTCCCGCTGAAATTCTTCAGGTTCGGGTACTTCCCAACGGCCCGTAGATAATGTTCATTCAGGTCTTCATTGCCCAGATTCGGGTCACTGGTTGAAAAAGTGCTGGCTGCTCCAGCCTCTCTACGATCAACCTGGGACTCGGCTCTTGGCTCTGGCATCCCTAACCTGCGACCAAGTTCAGCCCTGAATGAAGCCAGTGAACTGAGCACAGTCCCTTCCGCACCATCAATCTTCTGAACCACTAATCTCAGGTTCTCTTCTGAAGTCGTCGCCAGTATCCCCAACAGTGCCTGGGCCTGCTCACCCGCTGTTACTGCTGATAAGACAGACTCATACTGGGCATGCGTGATCACTGAAGTACCGTACAGGTCTCCTGTCAGCTCCGTCAGTTTTTGCAATTGCGGATCTTGGTAGGTGTTCAGACTTCTCAGCCAGCCGGAGTGTGGGTTACCCGATGTTGCAGTAGGAGGAGGAGCCTGTACGGGAGCAGCCCTTGGCTGGATACGGATTGGAGTAACAGCGGCCATCGGGCGTCCATGGGGGTTCTCGATGGGTTCTACCAGCCCTTCCAGCCTGACAACTCGCTGGGCCGGGCTTTGATCGGGCCGGACTGGCGCATCAGGAACCCCTCGGGCTGGCAATGGAAGCCAGACCGGGCCTGCTTCTTCAATGGCTGTGCCGTCAAGCTGGGAAGTAATGGCATAAACCTGGTCAACAACACCGGCAAAACTCCATGATCTTGTAAAGGCCTCAACCCCCTCATAACCGGACTTATGGATAGCAGCCTGCGCAGCGCTTTCACGGCCAGCAACCTGTAAATTGAACCATCTCTTCAGCCCATCCAGAAAGAGTTGTTCAATCGAACCGGTCAAATTCGTGGCCCTGGGGTGATTGACCTGTTGCAGTACCCATTGCCAGGGAGAAGCCTGCTGATTCTGCAGACCCAGTTGATAGAGCAACCAGGTCGCAACCAGGCCGTGCTGCTGGGAAGCTTTGTCTGCCTCCGTGGTTTCAAACAGATCAATAACCTGTTCAGATCTCAGCCCATCGCTGCCAGCCCCTTCCTGTTCAATGGTTCCCAGAGTTAAAAGCATGGCCCGGATTGCAGGGTTACCATTGACCATGGTCATCAGCTGATCGGAAATACCGGAACCGGTGCGCAGGCTATCAACAACAGCCTGGTAGGCGGCCGCCAGAATATCATTTATGGACGTTTGCCCGGAGAGCTGAGGCATTGCTCCGCCTGGAGGTGGGGGAGGTGTTTGCTGCCCATCTTTTTTATCGGAAGGGGAGTCTTCTCTCTCTTGCCGGGCGTTCTGGTCGCCGGTTTTCTCAGCTGTTTTATCACCGGTAGACGAGTCACTTCCCTGAGGTTTGGGTTTGCCGTCGGAAGTCTGGTCCATGTAGGTGAAAAATCCGGGGCTCATTTGAGCCAGCAGAGCAACAGCCGCAGCCATCTGCAAAAACAGGTCACACTGTGACAGCTGCCCGGGGGCTGAAGGTACTCTGCCATTTACCTGACAGTTGCTGTCCAGGCTCACTGCCTGGTACCAGCGGCCAGAACGGATTCTCTGCCACTGCGCCCCGGTAGGAGTGGCTCCCATAAACGTCCGCGTTGGTCTGGTCGGTAGCAGGCGCGCCATTTCCTGGGCGAACCAGTCATTTACCGTGGTATAGCTGAAGATTTCCATCATGCCCGGACTGCCTCTCCCCGGGCCTCCGGGAGGTACACCACCCAGGATGCCTCCAGACGTAACCATTACGGGACTGCCACCAGCTGTCTTTTTCTCCTCCGGCGGCACCAGTCGTAAAACAGTGGGCTTATAAAGATTTGCGCGCCTGCCGCTTTTATCGCGAACAATGAACAGGCATGCAGCCCCTCCTTCAATGACAACATCCAGCATTTCCTGTGTGCAATCCTTGACAAGTTTGCAATGCAGGTTGGCCGATTCAGCTCCCAGAAGACTGATTTCCACCTCGGCTTCACCACTGTAGATATTCACCCATTGTCGTTCCCCGGCATTCTTCAGTTCCGCCAGCAGAGGCCCTTCGTTGCTATTCACAAGCTGGAAATCTGGAGGGAAGGAGAAGTTCCCGCCTGTTACAGAAGTGGCCCAATGCAACAGTGGCAGCTCTTTACAGAAGTAGTGCTCCGCCCGGGCATCCGGTTTTTTGCTGCCTGCCGGCTGAGGCGCCCTGACATCGAGCATGGTCCGGGTTTCAACCCTGACTCCATTGAGCCTGGCTGAGGAGGTACTGGCCTGCATCACCGAAATAACGACCAGCAAAGACAGTACGCAAAACAGCACGGTTTTGCCTGCAGGCGAATGGCGTTTCATGGTTCTTGGTCTTTAACAGGTAGATCGGCAGGGTGGTGAACACAAAGTACAGGGATACAGTTATAGCAGCTAATCTGAAAGCCATCGGAAAATATTGTCGACACCTGTCGGCACACCGAGGAGGTCAACATGCCCCACCTTCGCTTCAGCGGCCTGGAACAAAACCAGCTGCAGGCTATCAGCAAACCCCTGGTAGACGACCTGGCCAAACTGATTGACTGCCCGAGAGACCACTTTACCCTGGAGCACCTCTCCGTTCGCTTTATCTTTGACGGTCAGCTGGACGCCAATGGCTATCCAGCCATAGACGTCTACTGGTTCGATCGTGGGCAGGTTATCCAGGACCAGATTGCCAGGATAATTACACACACAGTCCGGGATGCTCTTCAGGACAAGGCGTTGGATATCTGTGTGCGCTTTAATGCTATTAAGAGGCATCGGTATTACGAAAATGGCGAGCATTTCCGAAAATAGCGGTAGTGCATACTCTTCATACAAGAGTCAGTAGATCGAGTTAGATTTTCCTGGGCTTTAGGCCGACCTGCCTATTCTCGGTGGCAGGCTATCTTGGCCAGAAAAGCATTCCCTACCAGTTTGAGTATCTGACTGATCAGTCGGACTATTTACTGGAGCAGTTTCAGTCCAGCTGCAATGAAAGTCACATTCCAGTTCATCTCCACTTTGCCCCTGAGTATTCGGAGATCGTGGAAGATATGAATTACTCGCTGTTTATTGGCGACTTCAATCCCTACCCCGCCTTAAGCCTCAGTGAAATCAGGGCTGCCGGAACGCTGGAGTGGAGTGGTTCTGCGCAGAACCCTTACTTTAGCCAGCTGGATGAACTGAGCCGGAAAAGGCGTGCCCCCCCACCCAAACCCGTAGCCTTCGATCTGGATCAGCCCAAGCGTGCAGACAATAGGGATTGCATTCCAAGACGACCGGTCATATATTGTCTTCATGGCAAGACCAAGACGCAGCGAACAAAGCCGACAGTCCATCCTCGAGCAGGGGGTGAAGCTACTGTCCGAACAAGGCTACAACGGCACCGGACTGAAACAGATCCTGGATGCCGTGCAGGTGCCCAAGGGCTCCTTCTACAACTATTTCGACAGCAAAGAGCACTTTGCCGCCGAGATCATCCGACACTATGTGAATAATCTGCTGTCAGGCCTGGATGACTTCATTACCGGCAGCAGCTCCGATCCCCGTGAAACCCTTCGAACAGCTTACCGTTATGCCGTAGATCTGATGGCAGAAGACGGCTGCCGTAAAGGCTGCCTGCTCGGCAACCTGGCCGCTGAAATCGGCGCCAGCAGCCCGCTCTGCCAGCAGGCCTTGCAGGAAAGCTGGCAGGAATGGAAGTTTTCGTTTCTGCCGCTGATCCAGGATGGCCAGGAACAGGGGCTGTTCCGAACGGACATATCAGCAGACGATCTGACAGACCTGTTCTGGAACCTGTGGGAAGGCGGGTTGCTGCGGATGAAACTGGAAGGCTCCACAGAGCAACTGAGCCGAAGCCTGGATCTGACCCTGGATCACCTGTTCAAACCCTGAATGCCTGGAGACAGGAACAGGCTCTTTACGCGCAACCTGTTTAACAGACAACCGGTTCAAAAATAAATGGAAATCAATGTGACTCAAGAACTGCACCTGACCAGCCCTCTGCAAATCAACGACAGCGTGACGATAAAAAACCGCATCATGAAGTCCGCCATGAGTGAAAACCTGGGCGACCCTCAACATAACCCCACGGCTGAACTGATCAGTCTCTACAAAGCCTGGGCAGAAGGTGGCGTTGGTCTGAGTGTCACCGGTAATGTCATGATCGACCGGGCAGCACTGGGCGAGCCTAACAATGTTGTCCTGGACCGGGACAGCGACCTGACAAACTTCAGAAAGTGGGCGGCTCTGGGCAGCAAAAACAACACCCAGTTATGGATGCAGCTGAACCACCCGGGCAAACAGATTCCAGTCTTCCTGAGTAAAGAGCCGGTAGGCCCTTCGGCCATTCCCCTGGGGCACGGCCTGGAAAAAGGTTTTAACACCCCCAGGGCCATGACGGATAGTGAAATCCAGGACACCATTGACGCCTTTGCCACGTCTGCCGGTCTGGCCAAAGACGCCGGTTTTACCGGAGTACAGATTCACGGGGCTCACGGTTACCTGGTCAGTCAGTTCCTGTCACCCCGTCATAACCAGCGTGATGACCGCTGGGGCGGCAGCCCGGAGAATCGCATGAGATTTGTCCTGGAAGTCTACCGGGCCATTCGCGCCAAAGTGGGTTCGACCTTCCCTGTCGGCATCAAGCTCAATTCTGCGGACTTCATGAAGGATGGTTTCAGTGAAGAGGAATCCATGGCTGTGGTCCGGGCGCTTTCAGAAGAAGGTATCGACCTCATTGAGATTTCCGGTGGCACCTATGAGTCGCCCAGCATGATGGGGGCTAACGTCAGAGCAAGCACCCTGAAGCGCGAAGCCTACTTTCTGGAATACGCCGAACAGGTAAGAAAGCACACCAGTACCACCCTGGTGGTCACGGGCGGTTTTCGCTCAGGCAAAGCCATGAGTGGCGCATTGACATCGGGAGCGACCGACATGATAGGCGTCGCCCGCCCTATGACTCTGATGCCGGACCTGCCGGAACAAGCCATGAACAACGTCGATTTCAGCATCAAGATTCAGCGCCCATCCACAGGCGTCAAAGCCCTGGATCGCATAGCCATGCTGGATATTACCTGGTACGAAGCCCAGTTAAAAAGGATCGGCGAAGGAAGGTCCCCGAGGGCAAACCTGTCGTCCTGGGGAGTCGTACTGAGCACGTTTGCCGGTATGGGGAAACAAGCCTTCAGCAAGAGAAGAGCCTGATACCAGGAGCCTGGCCGAGAATAGCGGTCGAGCATACTCTTCATACAAGAATCAGTAGATCGAGTCAGGTCACGGTTATTCATACCGCCAGCTGATATATGAGTTAGACTTGACGCCATGAAAAAGTCCTTCTCTGCCAGTTTGCTGATCTTCCTGCCCCTGACCGTCCTCGGGGGCAGCCCGGTTCACCCTCTGTGCTTTGAGCCTTTTACCAACCTCTCCAGTGAGAATGCACAAAAGTCCATTAACCTGACTGCCTGCCAGAAACAGCATGCCGACCAGCCATTCACCCAGAAGACCCCGTGGCAGGGCACCTTCGAGGCTGCTGAGACAGCTTCTATTGAAACGCCCAAGCTTGCCCAGTATGACATCATTGGTCAGTTACAGGATCAAATGGTACTGGTGAATTACAAGGCCAAATACGGTGGAACAGGAACCTTTTCTTACGGTTTTCTTCTGGAAGGCCTGTCCCTGGACAGCAGGCCCCATTCTAAGCAATTAAGTCACAGGCTTAGCCTGGGAGGCGGTGATCGGTGTTTTGAAGGTATTGAGGAAATGGCCGTAATTGCGCCTGACAAGGTTGCCATCACGCAAGCCATTACCCCTGCCCCCTTGGTCAATCTGGGCAGGGACAAACCGAAACCAGAGCTAGAAGAAGGCCTGCCCGGTTGCGCTATCTGCTGTGTGGGCTCATATACCCGCCATGTTGACCTACAGGGCAAAAGCGAACTGGCTGAACTCACGATCAACACCAAGACCCTGGCCACTTATGACTCCCCCCAGACAAAATGCCTGAACAGACTACTGGGTGCCAACAACAATACCGTCAAACTCGACCCAAAAACTCTTGAAGCGCTTCAGACATCCTATCAGGAGCAATGTGTCTCTGAAAAAAATGCTTCAGAGCCCACCAGAAAGGCACCGTCCTGAGGCTCTGTCACATTTCTTAATACCCTGAGATGGTATGATACCTGCGTGATGTTTCTTTGTGCTTAAGAGCAGCCACCTGGTTCTCTTTTTATTTGTCCGAGAAATCAGGCTACTACAGGACTGACGAACAGAAAATGATCGAAAGCCGATGCAGCTGGTGCTCCGATAACTCTCTCTATATCCGCTACCATGATGAAGAGTGGGGCGTCCCCTGCCATGACGACAGGACACTGTTCGAGTTCATTATCCTTGAAGGCGCCCAGGCCGGCCTCAGTTGGATCACCATCCTGAAACGCCGTGAAGGCTATCGCAGAGTTTTCGTGAACTTTGATGCCGAAAAGATTGCCAACTTCAGTGAAGACGACGTTGAGCGTTTGTTGCAGGACGAAGCCATTATCCGCAACCGTCTGAAGGTCAACAGCGCCATCACCAATGCCCGGGCGTTTCTGAAAGTGCAGGAAGAGTTCGGCAGTTTCGACCGCTATATCTGGTCATTCGTCGGGGGCAAACCCGTCAACAATCACTGGAAGAGCCTCTCTGAAGTGCCGGTGACCACACCTGAATCCGACGCCATGAGCAAAGACCTGAAAAAGCGCGGGTTCAAGTTTGTTGGCAGCACGATTTGTTATGCCTATATGCAGGCCATGGGGATGGTGGATGATCATCTGGTGAGTTGTATCAGTTACAAGCCCTGAGCAAGTTATCTGTTGAAACATAAGTCATGCAATATAAAATAATTCCTTGCTTCTTATTCAGCTGTGAAGGAATAGACTGTGAGAGCCGATGAAAGCATCCATGAGGGTTACCTGAAGCTCTACGTGGTTGTCAAGTTCGATACCAACTTTGTAGATGTGGTGCCACAGGCCTCTGCACTGCGCCTGTCCTTGAATATGAAGTTTGATGATATTCATGACCCTAAAGGGTTGTGCAAAGACACAACCAACCTTGGCCGCTGGGGTAATGGGGATGTTGAGGTGAAATTGTCCGAGGTGTCTGAGCTACCTTATGTGATGGAGCTGGTGCAGCAGGTTTTGGATTTGCAGATTGGGAGTGAAAATTAAATGAGTGTGCAGGTTGACCGTCTACGGGTATCGGGTTTCCGTGGAATTCAGAATCTGGAAATGACTTTATCCAGAGTTGCAGTGCTGATAGGTACTAATAACTCTGGGAAAACTTCTGTAATTAAGGCTCTACAGCTTGCTTTGGGTGACTACAGCAGATCCCTCTCTGACGAAGATTTTCATATTGATGAAAATGAGCAAGTCGCTTCGAAAATTTTGGTAGATATCAGAATTATTGCTGTATATGACAATGGGAACCGTCTGCAAAAATTCAGTGAAGAATGGTTGCAGGAGTTTGGCGATAAAATCCAACAAGAAGCTGATGGTAAGCAGTTTTTTGCTCTCAGAACAGAGAGTAAAAGCGATCCAATCAAGGGTGGATATAATACCAAGCGCTTTGCTCTTAGTCGCTGGCCTGCTTTGGCAGAGTGGCAACAGGAAAAAACAAGTAAAAGTAATCAGATCCTGGGGCGGCTGGATGCGTTGCCATTTATTGGCATAGAGGCACAGCGTGACATACACCAAGAGCTTAAAGAAAAGACCTCATTTATAGGGCGAGTCTTAGCCAGTATTGACTATGACGCTGAGCAGGTTACCCAGCTGGAAGAAATGGTTCAGGAAATTAATGAGCTGGCCGTGGATAACAGTGCTCCCCTTAAAAACCTGAAACAACATCTTGAGAAATTAAATCAGTCATTCCAGGGCGATGGGAGAGCAGAAATCACTCCTTTTCCTAAAAAAATACGTGATCTTTCCAAACAGTTTACTGTCCATTTTGGTGAGCAGGAAAGCTCGTCTTTTTCAATGGAATACCATGGAATGGGAACACGTAGCTGGGCATCCATGCTAACCGTTAAAGCGTTCACAGAAATGCTTGCAGAAAAGTATGATGAAGAGGCTGAACCCTTTTTTCCTTTAATGGCTGCCGAAGAGCCTGAAGCTCACTTACATCCTAATGCCCAAAGAACATTGTATAATCAGCTCGCCAGTAGTAAAGGACAGGTAATTGTCAGCACCCACTCTCCTTATCTTGCATCCATGGCAAACATTCATAACATTCGCTCTTTGGCAAATAAAGGGGAAGGTGTTACTGCTAATGCATTTTCGTACTCTTTAGACTCAGAAGACCTACACTCACTGCATCGAGAAGTGTTGCGCTGCAGGGGCGAAATTTTATTTTCGAAGGCTTTGGTGCTGTTTGAGGGGGTGACAGAAGAACAAATATTTCCCGCAATGTTTGAGCAATACTACGGCAAAAGTGCTTTTGAGGCTGGTGTAAATTTTATCAGTGTTAGCGGTAAAAATTACCCTCCATTCATTAAGATGGCTTGTAGTTTGGGTATACCGGCATTCATTGTGAGTGACAATGATGGTGATACCAAATCAGCCGTATCACGACAAATTAAAAATATTAAGCAGGATACCGGATTAAGTCTTGACGACTCAATGTTTGATATCAGTTTTTTGGGTGAGGGGAATGATATTGAAGCTGAGCTGCTGCAGGTGACACAACTCAGAGATGAAATCATCGACGCACTCGTTCTGACCAAAACTAAAGGTAGTGACAACGAGCACTTCCGGGCAGCAAAATATAGAGAATTCACATCTTATGCAGAAGATCAAATACTTACTGCAATGAGAGGAGCCAAAGCCTCCTATGCAGGATTCTTAGCTGAAGTTATTTGCAAAAATCCTCAGAATAGAGCTAAAGAAGCTTTGGCTCCTGCAGCTCTGAAGGATGCATTTGTGAAAGTGGAGGAATGGATATCAAAATGATCTCTTTATCAGAGTCACAGAAAACAGTTGTTTCTGCCCCTATAGGCATTGCTATGCAGGTCTTAGCGTCCGCAGGCTCTGGAAAAACCAGAGTTCTAACGGAGCGAGTGCGCTACATCATTGAACAAACAAAGAAAGACTGCGTAATCGCCTTAACATTCACAAATAAGGCCGCTGATGAAATGCGGCAAAGACTTGCTGACACTGATAGTGTGGAAGACCGTGCCTGGATCTCTACTATTCATTCCATTGCTCAAAGAGTCATTGAACAGTATGGGCATACAATAGGCCTGCCAGCAGAACTGCATATTTACGAGCGTGATAAAGATCGAATGGAAGTGTTCCTTCAGTCACTGCGTGACCATGGCGTTAACATTGATGAATACCTTCAAGTCGATGATGCTCGGGAACGGCGAAATCGTGAATGCATTATGCAAAATTACATGGATGCGTTCTCAAACATAAAGCGTGAGCTAGCTACCACTGAAGAAGAAGTATCAGGACTCTATCCTGATGATTCAGAGCGAGTTTGGAGAATTTACCAAGACTATCAGTCCGCATTGCTGGATAGTGGAGGTATTGATTTTGACGACATCCTGATCCGCGCTTATGAAATATTGCAGGCTCAAGAATGGGTTGCAGATGTTTACAGAGCTAAATACAAGCATATTTGTATTGATGAAGCTCAGGATCTCAATAAGGCTCAATATGAATTCATTAAGATCTTTTGCGGTGACAAGTTAAAGAGCATCTTGATGGTGGGCGACCCGAATCAGATGATTTATGGCTTTAATGGTTCTTCATCAGAATACATGTGCAAAGCATTTTCTGGGGACTTTCAGCCATTAACCTACAACCTCTCTGAAAACTATCGCAGCACCACAAAAATAATTGAGGCTGCTAACAAGCTAAAACCCGGTTCTCAGAAGGAACACAGCGCTGCCCTCAAGGGAGTTTTTGAAGTGATTCCCCAACATGATGAGTTCATGGAGGCAGGCTGGATTATTAAGCAGATTCAAGCTCTCATTGAACTTGGGACTCATGATGAAATAGAAGGTAGTATTGCTTTATCAAATATGGCTGTTATTGCCAGAAACAGGTTTGTTTTTCCAGCATTAGAGAACACTTTGAAAGAAGCGGAAATTCCCTTTCATATGAAAAAGGGGGAGCGGGCTGCCGAATCTGACTCTTTGTTTGGAAAAGCTCTTGATTTAGGAATAAGGGTTAAGCTCAATCCAAAAAGCTGGGTTGATGGAAAAAAACTTTGCCAGCTTCTGAAAATTACTGAACCCAAAAAATGGGATGATAGAGAGATCCTTCTTGAACTAGCCGGTAAAACTGCTTCTTCAGAAGTAATGTACCCTGAGTTTTTTTCTGGCCTGTTAACGGAAATCCATGGGTTAGACTCTGATAACCCTAACATCAGAAAATTTAAGCGCAAGTTTGAACAAAGGCTAGAGGCTTTGGCTAAATCCGATCAGAATGATTCTGATTCAGAGCTCGCAACCAGTATCTCTGAGTTAGAAGAATTTTCCAGCAGTTGGACGAATTTCAAACTTCGAGGTTTGGGAGATTCTCTTCAGTCTTATCGAAATGCAAAAGCACTTGGTCAATTAGAGGGTGAAACGAACACAGAAGGGTTAACCTTGAGCACTGTTCATACCATGAAAGGGCTGGAAAAGGATATCGTTTTTCTTATTGGTATGTGTGAAGGTGTCTTTCCTGATTACAGAGCAAAAGCCAAAAGTGAGTTGGATGAGGAAAGGAATAGTGCTTTTGTAGCTGTGACCAGAGCAAAGCGTTGGTTATATGTCACTTATCCAAAACAACGGAGAATGCCTTGGGGAGACGTGAAAGCTCAGAGTCAATCTCGTTTTGTAGCCTCCATGTTAGATTAGTTAGAAGGGTTTATTCATCACCTGGAAGACAAAGCAGTTCTTGATGGCTGGAATATGGAGCAACTTAACAGGATGAATGGCGCGTTGTCAGAAAGCCTTCTGACACGTGGTTATCGAGTACCAGGTGTACGTTCAATCCATTGACTCAGGGTTAACAAGCTGCAGACCTTCCTATCATTCCGGGTCAGGTGCCCGGGGCTCTATCTTTGCCCCAAATACTTCGTTGATGACTGTAAAGGCAACCATGGTGATGGTTACTACAGCCAGTGTCGCCACAGCCCGCCAGGCGGTGTCTTCGGCGGCGTAGCCCCAGATTGTCAGAATCGAGAGAAACGCCGTGGTGAACAGACCCGTTGAGATCACCACAAAAGAAATGAACCGTATCCGGCCAGCGTTGAAGACCCCCTTTCTGCCCTCAGGTTGAGTCTGGGGCAAACCGCTTTGCTGACTCTGGCCTGTGGCATTCACAGCACATCACCCCCTTTCGTCAACAGCATCAGGAAAATTGACTGTCATTAGCTGAACCTACATTAGTCGATTTTCCTGCCTGTCGCCTGAAGTCTGGTGATGGATTATCTTGTCAGCTGCTCAAAGATTCGTGAGGCAAACCAACGACCAGAAGCAGGTTGTGAATCCTTTCAGACCACAACCTGCCTGTTATCAAGTCACTTGATGCACATGAACATCCTGCTGCGGATAGGGAATGCTGATGCCTTCGGCATCGAAAGTCAGTTTGATCTGTTCAGTCAGGTCCCATCTTACCCCCCAGTAATCCTCAGATTTTACCCAGGGGCGAACGACAAAATTGACACTGGAATCCGCCAGTTCAGATACCGCTATTACAGTCGCGGGGTCTTTCAGAACTCTGTCGTTGGCATCAACAATTCTCTGGAGGATATCCCGGGCTTTTTTCAGATCATCTTCGTAGCCAATCCCTATAACCAGATCAATACGTCGAGTGGGTTTGGCGGAATAGTTGACGATAGTGCTGCCGTAAATGTTGGCGTTGGGAACATTGATTTCACGATTGTCACCCGTCCGCATTTGCGTGGTAAACATCCCCACTTTCTCTACAACTCCTGTGCTGCCACCAGCCTCGACATAATCACCGGACTTGAAAGGTTTGAACAGGATAAGCATCACTCCTGAGGCAAAGTTGGACAGAGAGTCTTTCAGGGCCAGACCGACCGCCAGGCCCGCGGCACCAAGCAATGCCAGAAGCGATGTCGTATCCACACCTAACTGCTCAAGGGCAATCAGGGCAATGACAAAAGTAAAAAGCGTACTGAGAATACTGCTAATAAACTGACGTAAGACTTCGTCCAGTTGACGCCTCAGCATGATCTTGTCGATCACCCGAACCAGGTGGCTGGCCAGCCACTTGCCGAAGAAGTAGATCAGTATGGCTATCAGCAGGTTGACGCCAAGCCCCGCCAGAATGTCCATCCATCGTCCATCATTCAGCCAGGAGACGATTGTGTCATGCATGGCGAATACCTTTGTATTGTTATTACTGTGGCCGCCATCTTAAAGCAGCATTGAGCCGCTGTGAACAGCCATTTTCAGGCTGACAGGAGCTCACATACAAGCATGAAAGGGGGAAATGACCGGGCCTGGAATGGGCCCGGCGAATGGCTGTCAGCCTTCGATGCCGACAATAAGCCAGGGGGTATCAGGCAGAGTCAGGTCACGCTCAAGGTGCCAGATATCATTGATATCTTCTTCGACGCCTTCAACCATGTCACGATACTTGCCGGAAAACTTCACACTGATCTGAGCAACCTTTGACGTATAGTCAGCCCGCACCATTTCAGCGTCCACAAACATCACTTCGGTATGCTGTTCGCCTTCCAGCTTCGCACGCACAGCTTTCATCTGCTCGAACAGTTCCGGATGCAGGTACTCCCGCATCACTTCCATATTGTTCTTGTTCCAGCCCTCTTGAACCGTGCGATAGTGATCGCGTGCGCCGTTCATGAAAGTGTTCAGATTAAAGTCAGCGGGCAGATTGAAAGGTACATCCGAGTCCGTAAAGCCGCCCTGGGATGGCGATACTTCGGAAGACTGGTCAAAGCCCGCGTCCTGATCAATGTTCTGGCGTTCATAGTTATTCTCTGAACGCTTGCCAAACAGTTCAGACAGGTCCGGTGGCCGACGATCCGGGCCAGCCTGCTGACCAAAAGATGTATCCTGCCGGTGGTTTCCGGCCATGGCTCTGGGCCGGTTCATGCCCCGGAATATCCTGAACAGCACAAACGCCAGCAGGCCCAGGATAATGATGTCCATCATCTGGATACCGCCGAAAGCACCGCCACCCAGCAGGGAGGCAATCAGGCCACCTGCCAGAAGACCGCCAAGCATTCCGCCCAACATACCCTTGCGAGAACTGCGCTGGGTCTGGCCTGCCGCCTGCTGCCGTTCCGCCTGGTTCCGCTGGAAAGCCGGGGCCCTTTGGGGCGCTGGAGCCGTATTGAATGATCGTCCAAATTTCCCGCCACCAAACTTCCTGGCTTCGGCATCAGGAACATTAAAGGTGAAACTGAAAGCCAGGACGACGGCCATCAGCGGCGCAAGTCGTTTCATCATGTAATCGGATTACTCCTTTGCTGGAATCTTCATCCTATGGTCAAACAAAAAAATTTCAACCTTCAGCGCTTTGTAACGCTTTCCTGGCGGCTTCAACAAACTTCCAGGTCTGGTCAAAGGCTGTTTTGATTTCGCCGGCATTGCTGTCGTCGGTCATTTCCTGCCAGATCGCCAGCAGGTTTTCCGGCTGCTGGTTCTCAGGACTGAGGTAAACGCCTTCTGTCTCATAAATTCGGGTGCAGGCATAGCCTCCGGCACCGGCACAGAGGATAAAGCGGGTGGGCGCTTCTTTGTGGCAGAGAGTAAGCATTCCGGCTGTGACGGATTGTGGCGTAAGCAGTTCCAGGGCTTTCTTGTCAGGTATCAGTTCTTCGGTCATGCGGGTAGCTGCGGTCGGCGCCAGGGCATTGACATGGATATTGTTCTTCTGTCCTTCAATGGCCAGGGTATTCATCAACCCCACCAGCCCCATCTTGGCGGCACTGTAGTTTGACTGTCCGAAATTACCATAGAGGCCACTGGCGGAAGAGGTCATCACGATCCGACCATACTGCTGCTCTTTCATAATGTCCCACACAGCCTTGGTGCAGATAAAGGCGCCGGTCAGGTGTACGTCGATGACGGTACGAAACTCTTCCAGGGACATTTTGGTGAAGGAACGATCACGGAGAATACCGGCGTTGTTGACGAGGATATCCACCCGCCCCCACTTGTCCATAGCTTCAGCGACCATGGCCTGAACGGCATCCGGATCGGTGACGTTAGCGGCATTGGCAATGGCTTCTCCACCCTGTTCACAGATCAACGCTGCGACCTGTTCAGCGGCAGTAACCGATCCCCCAGAGCCGTCTGAAGTGCCACCGAGATCATTGACGACAACCCTGGCGCCACGTCCGGCCAAAGCCAGGGCATGGCTCTTGCCAAGCCCGTTACCCGCGCCGGTGACAATGGCAACCTGTCCGTCCAGACGAATACTCATGCTTCCTACCTCTTCTTATGTTTATTGTCGGTGCTCACGTTAACCAATTCTGCTCCCTGGCTCAATGCCCCGGTCGTCAAACCCTGGCGATAGCTGAACACTTTCCCTGCGTCAGGCCCAGCAGATCCGATGGCGCCAGTTCAATCTCAAGCCCTCTTCTGCCGGCACTGACATGAAGGGTGTCAAAGGTTTCCGCACTGCTGTCCAGAACGGTTTTGAGCCGCTTCTTCTGCCCCAGCGGGCTGACACCACCCAGTACGTAGCCGGTACTTTTCTCCACTTCCTTCTGATCAGCCATCACC
>JBPCXN010000140.1:0-42436 GCA_051008495.1 Endozoicomonas sp.
GAGCCTGTCGGACTTAAGACTATTTCGGCCTGAAATCCAGGAAGAGCGGCCAGATTTTCCGTTGAATTTGCTTAAATAGGTCAACTATTCGCACAAATCCAACGAAAAATCTGACTCGCTCTACTGAATTTCATGCTCGAAGGCATAAGCCCGACAGGCTCCTAGCTTGCTTAGACAGGGAGTTGGCATTCCATGAAGAGCCTCACCCACCTTCAGCGCCTTGAAGCTGAAAGTATCCATATTATTCGCGAAGTGGCGGCGGAAAGCCGGAATCCTGTCATGCTCTATTCCGTGGGCAAGGATTCCGCCGTACTGCTGCACCTGACCATGAAAGCGTTCTACCCCTCACTGCCGCCTTTTCCAGTAATGCATGTGGACACCACCTGGAAATTCCGGGAAATGATCGAGTTCCGCGACAGAATGGCCAGAGACCTTGGCCTGGAAATGATTGTCCACATCAACCAGGAAGGTGTTGAGCAGGGGATTGGCCCCTTCACTCACGGCTCAGCGGTACACACCGACATCATGAAAACCCAGGCACTGAAACAGGCCTTGGACAAGTACCAGTTTGATGCCGCTTTTGGCGGTGCCCGCCGGGATGAGGAGAAGTCCCGGGCCAAGGAACGAATCTTCTCTTTCCGCAGCGACCAGCATCGCTGGGATCCCAAAAATCAACGCCCTGAATTATGGAGAACCTATAACAGCCGCATTCATAAGGGCGAAAGCATGCGGGTCTTCCCCCTTTCCAACTGGACAGAGCTGGACATCTGGCAGTACATCCACCAGGAAGACATCCCCATTGTTCCGCTATACAAGGCCAAGGAACGCCCTGTTGTAGAGCGGGATGGTTCCCTGATTATGGTGGATGACGACCGCTTCCAGCTTCAGGAAGGCGAACAGATAGAAATGAAGAAGGTCCGCTTCCGGACCCTGGGCTGTTATCCATTGACCGGCGCCGTCGAGTCCGATGCTGAAACCCTGCCCGAAATCATCCAGGAAATGCTGCTGACCACCACATCCGAACGCCAGGGGCGGGTCATTGACCAGGATCACGGTGCCTCTATGGAACAGAAGAAGCAGGAGGGGTACTTCTAATGGCTCACGCATCTGAACTCATCTCGACCGATATCGAAGCCTACCTGACCGAGCAGGAAAACAAGAGTTTCATGCGCCTGATCACCTGCGGCAGTGTGGATGATGGCAAAAGCACTCTCATAGGGCGACTGTTGTACGATTCCAAGATGATCTTTGAAGACCAGCTGGCCGCCCTGGAAGCAGACAGCAAAAAGGTCGGAACCACCGGCGATAAAATCGACCTGGCTCTGCTGGTTGACGGGCTTGCGGCCGAGCGCGAGCAGGGCATCACCATTGATGTCGCCTATCGTTTCTTCTCTACCGACAAACGCAAATTCATCATTGCTGATACGCCAGGGCATGAACAGTACACCCGAAATATGGCCACAGGTGCATCCACCGCAGACCTTGCCATCATTCTGATTGATGCACGCAAAGGCGTTCTGAGCCAGACCAAACGACACAGTTACATCGTTTCCCTGCTGGGCATCCGTCATGTGGTTCTGGCGATCAACAAGATGGATCTGGTGGATTACTCTCAGGAACAGTTTGAGAGTATCAGGAAAGACTATCTGGAGTTTGCTGAGGCGCTGGACTTTACCGATGTCACCGCCATTCCCATGTCGGCTCTGGAAGGCGACAATGTTCTGCAGAATACCCAATCCATGCCCTGGCACCAGGGCCCCAGCCTGATGCAACACCTGGAAATCATTGATGTCACCCAGGAAAACACCGACAGAGATTTCCGCATGCCGGTGCAGTGGGTGAACCGCCCGAACCTGGATTTCCGTGGTTTCTCTGGCACGATAGCGTCCGGTACTGTTTCTGTTGGCGATGATATTGTTGCCCTACCGAGCGGCAAACTCAGCAAGGTGGAAAGTATCGTCACCTTTGATGGTGAACTGGAAACAGCAATCTGTGAGCAGGCTGTCACCATCACTCTGGAAGATGAAATTGATATCTCCCGTGGCGACATTCTTGCTGCAGCCAGGGCCCGACCGGAAGTCACCAACAGTCTATCTGCGGATATTCTGTGGATGGATGAGCATGAGATGATCCTGAACCGCCCATATCTAATCCGGCTGGAAAACCAGACAGTGCCCGGCAGTCTTACCCGGATCAATTACAAGGTCAACGTCAACAACCTGGAGCAGGAAGAAGCGGAAGTATTAACACTGAATGAGGTGGCACGCTGCGAGCTGGCCCTGACGGAAAACATCGCCTTCGATCCCTATGAAGAAGTCCACAGCATGGGCTGCTTTGTCGTGGTTGACCGGATCTCCAACAAAACTGTTGGCTGCGGCATGCTGCGCAAGGGCCTGGATAACGCCTCGAATGTCCACTGGCATGCGCTTGATCTCGACAAGGCATCCCGCGCCAGGGCCAAGGAGCAGAAGCCGACAGTACTCTGGTTTACCGGTCTGTCAGGTTCCGGTAAGTCCACCATTGCCAACCTGGTTGAGAAGAAACTGTTCGCCCGTGGCAACCACACTTATACCCTGGATGGCGATAACGTACGACATGGTTTGAATAAAGACCTGGGCTTCACCGCTGAAGACCGGGTAGAAAACATCCGTCGTATAAGCGAAGTAGCCAACCTGATGGCTGACGCCGGTTTGATCACACTGAGCTGCTTTATTTCACCCTTTCGGGAGGATCGGGAACAGGCCCGGAAACTCTGCGGCGACAACAGTTTTATCGAGGTATTCATCGATACACCTTTTGACGACTGTGAAAAGCGTGACCCGAAAGGCCTCTATAAGAAAGCCCGTAAAGGCCAGATCAAGAACTTCACAGGCCTGGACAGCCCTTATGAAGTGCCGGAAAACCCTGAGATTCATATCAGGACCCTGGAGCAATCTCCCGAAAAGATTGCCGACCTGATTGTGAATTACCTGGATCGTGAAGGCTTCCTGACCACATAAGTCGTCTCCCTGCCATTCCCGCAGCATTGCGGTAATAGAAGGGATGTTTTTATTCGAGGCTCCTATGACAAACTATGACGTATTTAACGGCGATGCTGACGGCATCTGCTCACTGGTACAGCTGCGTAACAGCGAACCTCGCGAATCCATACTGGTAACCGGCGTAAAACGGGATATTGCACTGTTGAAACAGGTCAAGGCCAGGGCTGGAGACCTTATAACAGTCCTGGATATTTCCATGGACAAGAACCAGGAAGGACTTGAGCTTGCCCTGGATGCCGGAGCAGATGTTTTTTACGTGGACCACCACTTTCCGGGAGAAATTCCTGGTCACAGCAATCTCAAAGCCATCATTAACGAAGCGCCTGATACCTGCACCAGTATCCTGGTAAACAGCCATTTAAAAGGTGCGTTCTGTGCCTGGGCGGTGGTTGGCGCCTTTGGTGATAACCTGAAAAAAAGCGCGCAGGCCCTGGCAAAAAATCTTGATGTCTCTGCCAGTGAGCTGGAGTCTCTGGAAAACCTGGGCATCTATATCAACTACAACGGCTACGGCTCCTCTCTTGAGGATCTGTACTTCAAGCCAGATGAGCTTTACCGGAAAGTTCTTCCCCATGCCAACCCTCTGGATTTTGTCCGGGACGGGAACAAGGATTTTGAGAGTCTGGAAAGCGGCTATAAAGAAGACATGGCATCAGCGCAGCAGACCAGCCCGGAAGTAGCAACAGACAACAGCGCAGTATTTATGCTGCCGAACAAGGCCTGGGCCCGCAGAGTGAGTGGAGTGTTTGGCAATGACCTGGCAAACCAGCACCCTGATCGTGCCCATGCCGTGCTGACAGAAAAAAATAACGGTAACTATCTGGTCAGTGTCCGTGCACCATTGAACAATAAAACTGGAGCCGTTGACCTTTGTCGACAGTTTCCTTCCGGCGGTGGACGTGCCGCAGCGGCAGGTATCAACGATCTGCCAGTTGATGCTGTAAGCAGCTTTATTCAGAAGCTTGAAGAAGCTTATCGCTGAGAAACACTTCGTTCCCGGCAGTGACCAGGAACGGGTTCAGTGGTTCATAAAGCGGCCATATGCAAGGCAGACTTGTGCAGGCATAGTTATTCTACGTCAATCAAGTCTAACGCTGTCAGATGGCCGCTTTATGGATCACCCTTCGGGCCAGAGCGAGATCTTCCGTGCCAGCGTTCCAAGTGTTTGAAAGACGTCCAGTATTCCCGCACACTTTCGCCTTGCCACAAAAGCCCTCGCTCAGGCTGAACGCGTCAAATCCATTGAAACCATGTACTAGGCAGGAACAGCCATCTTCTCTGCGTGTTCCTTCAAGCCTTGCGCACAGACATTAAATCCGTTCTCCACCCGCTCGGCAAAGTAATCCATCATTTCTTTCAGAGCTTCATCTTTCGACCCTGTGAAGTCATCGACGGAGATATAGGCACAGCTGGTGTCGCTGAGTTTGGTCAGTGTCTGGGTGCGGACTGCATGAATAGGATCGCCCGACTGGTTGGCCATCCCCCAGGCGATGGCTTTACAGGGTTCGATCAGCGTGATGTATTCAGTCTGGTCCTGCAGGCCAAAGCCCAGCTCTACCTTCATTACTATGGGTGAGCCCAGCACCAGTTTGGCGTCCGCCTTGGGGCAGAACTTGTTCCATTTATGGTAGTCGTCGAAATTCGTCAGAATATCCCAGACTACCTCTACTGGCGCATTGATGATGAATTCGTCAGACGACACAGTATTTTCAGTGATCATGAGTCAGCTCTTCTTTTTATTTTCTCAGGCTCTGTTTTCAGTGAAATTTTCTCACCCGCACAAACTTATCATTAATCACGCATAAAGTCCGGCACAATGACCGGAAGCCCAGGCCCATTGAAAATTGAAGCCTCCCAGGTGCCCGGTTACATCCAGCACTTCTCCAATAAAGTACAGTCCGGGTTGAAGCTGGCTTTCGAATGTCTTGGAGGACACTTCATCAGTAGCAACACCACCAAGTGTGACCTCAGCTTTTTTGTAGCCCTCTGTTCCGGAAGGTCTCAGCTCCCAGTATTCCAGCAACTGAGCCAGCTCCTGCAATTGAACCGGAGAGTACTGGTTGAGAAGCTTACGCCCATTATCAGTTAATAATCTCAACTTGCCATGGCCACACAGGGCATTGGCCAGGCGACGGGTCATATGCTCGGACAGGACAGTATGGGTTTCTGCCTTTGGCCTCTGTTCTACAGCCTGGTGAAGCCATGAGGTGATATCCTCATCAGGAATCCAGTTAAGTGTGACGGCATCCCCTGCATTCCAATAGGAAGAAATCTGCAGTATGGCTGGCCCACTTACACCCCGATGAGTGAAAAGAATGTTTTCACGGAACGATTGTCCGTTACAGCTGGCGATGACTTCAGAACTGACGCCTGAAAGTTCACCAAAATGTTCCAACCACTTTTGCGGCATGGTGAAAGGAACCAGGGCTGGACGACACTCTACCAGCTTATGACCAAACTGTTCCGCCAGTTCATACCCCAAACCGGTTGCTCCCATAGTAGGGAAAGACAAACCGCCAGTAGCAACAACCAGGGAGCTGCCAACAAATTCACCAAGACTGGAAACAACCTTGTAGTGAGGGGTTTCACCGTTGCTCAACGCCGAGACACTTTCTACCTTTGTCTTTGCCTGAACCGTAACGCCAGCCTGCCTGTACTCTTGTACCAGAAGATCAAGGATTTCCTGTGACCTGTTGTCACAGAATAACTGTCCTAAAGTCTTTTCATGCCAGGCAATGTCATACTTGTCGACCAGCGCCTGGAAATCCCACTGGGTGTACCGGGCGAGAGCTGATTTGCAAAAGTGAGGATTGGTAGACAGATAGTTGGCCGGCTCTGTATACATGTTGGTGAAATTACAGCGGCCACCGCCGGAAATAAGAATCTTCTTGCCGATTTTATTGGCATGATCAAGCACCAGAACCTTTCTGCCTCTCTGTCCGGCTGTCAGGGCGCACATCAGGCCGGAAGCGCCGGCGCCAACAACAATGACATCGTATTCTGTAAGCAGCGGCAGAGACTGTGGCATATTCGATTTATCCGGGGTAAGTCATTCAAGCCGCGGACTATAGCCAACCGGGTTACTAAAACCAAGATGGATATTCCGTTAATCCGTAGGGTTTCGATTCATTTGATTCCTGTTAGAATGCGTCGCTCGCTTATGAGTGTACATATGTACTTTTTGAGTTCCCTAACCTCACAGAAAAAGGATTTCCAATGCTGAAAAATAACAGCGCACTGAATCTCAATATTCTTGCCCTTCTCTCAGGCTTTCATATCATCACCATTGCAACCAGTAACTACCTGGTGCAGATTCCCTTTACGCTGGCCGGATTCCATACCACCTGGGGAGCCTTTACCTTCCCGTTTATCTTTCTTGCCACGGATCTGACTGTGAGAATGTTTGGCTCAGAACAGGCCCGCAGGATCATCTTTCTGGCCATGTTCCCGGCTCTGCTGATCTCTTACCTGGTCTCCGTTCTGTTTGTCGACGGTGCTTTCCAGGGTATTGAAGCGCTTGGCAGTTTTAACCTGTTTGTAGCACGAATTGCCGTAGCCAGTTTCGCGGCCTACCTGATCGGCCAAGTTTTGGACATCTCTGTCTTCAACCGGCTCCGCCAGAAAGCAGCCTGGTGGATTGCGCCGGCCTGCTCGACTGTTGCTGGCAACCTGATCGATACCCTGTGCTTCTTCAGCCTGGCCTTCGCCGGTTCATCAGACCCGTTCATGGCCGCCAACTGGCTGGAGATCGCCCTGGTCGACTACGGCTACAAGCTGTTTATCAGCCTGCTGTTCTTCCTGCCTATGTATGGCGTTTTGCTGAACTACCTGATGAGCAAGATGACCGAGCCGGACACTCAGGCCGCCTAGGAGCCTGTCGGACTTAAGCTTTCGAGCATGCTCTTCATGGTAAGAGTCAGTAGAGCGAGCCAGTTTTTTCGTTGGATTTGTGCGAATAGTTGACCTATTTAAGCAAATTCAACGGAGCTGTCCAGAACGCTCAAGGCTGCGGCCGCTCTTTCTGGATTTCAGGCCGAAATTACCTTAAGTCCGACAGGCTCCTTGGGTAGCCAGAGCTGAACCACCATTGAGCATCTGTTCATGCACTCTATCTTCAAAGTCTTGCACCACAGAGTTTTTCACTGACGGACGGGATAGCAGCGTTTTTGCCCACTCCTGCAATCCGGTTGTCTGCTGCAACAGGCCTGTGTCATACCTTCTGTCCAGCATCTCTATCCAGCGCAGTATCGGGGCGAAAGCCGCGTCGGCAAGGCTGAAGGTTGTACCATTAAAAAACACTTTCCCATTAACCTGTGTTTCCAGGCGCTGTAACTGTTCAATGAGTTGATTTTTTTCGGCTGCAAGCGTTTCCTGGTCTGTGGCTGTCTTGAAGCGATAGCTGGTCATCAGCAGGGCGGAGCCGAACTCGACCCAGGCCCGGTTCTGGGCTTTTTCAAACGGGTCAGAAGGGTGCAGGGAAGGCGGTGTGATCTCATCCAGGTATTCATTGATCACGGCGGACTCGAACAGGATTTTTTCGCCGTCAATGCGAAGAACCGGCACCTTACCCAACGGAGATATCTCCAGAAACCAGTCCGGTTTGTTGTGCAGGTCAATGTAGGTGATCTCAAACGGGATATCCTTCTCCAGCAGCGTGATGACGGAACGCTGGACGAAAGGACAGAGCTTGAAACTGATCAGTTCGATTCTGGGCATGGTGTCACTTCCTGGCAGGAATGATTGTCATTGTCTGCAGAAATCATACGCGCATTCTGCTAAAAACAGGATAGCTGACAGGATGATTATAGGAGCCTGACCGAGAATAGCGGTCGCGGTTACTCTTTATGGTAAGAGTCAGTAGAACGAGTCAAATATTTCGATCAATTCGTGCGAATAGTGGGCCTATTTAATCGAATTTATCGAGGCTCTCATCCGTTTTCTAACGAAAAGTGGCCGTTCTTTCTGGATTTCAGGCCGACCTGTCTATTCTCGGTCAGGCTCCTGGCGAGCGACTGACTCCCAGGTCGCTGAGAGCTGCTGTAACCCGTTGTTCAGTACCTGAAATCAATCACAGGCTGGATCGATAAATCAGCGGATCTTCATGAATTCTGTCAGAGGTATTAATGGTTTTTTGCTGATATTTCAGAGAATTTCCCCTTACGAGGGTGGCCAAACTCATTATATTTAATCCACTGAAAAAATAACCCCGTTTATTGCGTACCATGCCTATCCAATTTCGGTCGTATTTCCCGTTATTATCCGCGCGTGTAATTTTCTTCCTCCCCCCATTTCTGGAGTGCACTGTCAGTGGGATCTGTGGGTTTTTCTCAAAAGCGTGATTTTATTCTGGAGCTGGGCAAGGCTCTGCATCGATTCGGGACGCCAGCATTTCGCCTTGAGGCCCATTTAACGAATGTCACGGAGTTTCTTGGCCTGAAGGGCTACTTTCTACTTTCGCCGACGTCTATGACCTTTGCTCTCTGGGAATATTCGGAAAGTGAGCAGGTAAACTACAACGTTCGCGTAAATCCGGGAGAGCTTGATCTTGGGCTTCTGGCTGAAGCGGATGCGCTGGTTGATGAGCTGGTTTCTGGCAGTAAAACACTGGAGGAAGCACTGGCTTCGCTGAGGGCGCTGACCGGTAAATCATCACCCTACAGCCAGTCTCTGACCATGCTGGCCTTTGCAGGATCTTCCGGTGCTTTCGCCATGTTGATGCGCGCCAGCTGGCTGGACGTTTTTTTCTCAACCATTGCCGGTTTAATGATCTATCTGCTGGTGATTCTGGTCGAGAAAAAAAACCTGCAACCAGAAATTCTTGAGCCTCTGTCTTCTCTGATGGCGGCTATTTTTGCCGCCGGGTTATCAGCGTACTATCCCCAGATTTATCCGCCAATTATTGTTCTGTCCAGCGTCATTGTCTTTATCCCCGGGCTTGCTATTACCATGGGGCTGAAGGACCTGGCGGCCAGACACCTGATGTCGGGTACCTCCAGGATAATGGACGGGGTTATGTGCCTGTTCAAGCTTTACTTTGGTACGGCTATGGGTGTTGCGCTGGGCCAACAGATTTTTGGACATGTCCCTCATGCTGTCGCACCTGCAGTTCCCGGGTGGACCATGTGGCTGGCTGTACCGGCGTTGTCCCTGACACTGGTGGTTCTATTCAAGAACCGTCCCAAGGATGCTCCCTGGAGCGTTCTGTCTGCCATCGTCGCATTTATAGGCTCTTTGCTGGGAGCCATCTATGTGGGTGAATCGCTGGGCCTGTTTATGGGGGCTGTACTGACCGGTATCTACAGTAATGTTTATTCACGTATTACCAATGAGCCGTCGTCAGTCGTGTTGCTGCATGGTGTAGTGTTGCTGGTTCCAGGCAGTAAGGCCTACATCACCCTGAACGAGATGGTGTCAGGAGAGGTAATGATGAACTTTTCCAGTATTGGCTCCCAGACGTTTCTGATTTTCATGTCGATCACCGCCGGCCTGATCTTTGCCAACAGCCTGATTCCTTCCCGTAAGACCCTTTAAGTCCTGAATATTGATAAGTTAGGGTAGAAAATGTTAGATCCCAAGCTGTTTGATTTCTGTTAACTATGTCTCGGTTATAGGCACTTGACACTGTTTGTTTGAAGGTGCTTTGGGTGTTAGAGTAAAAAATAGGCACTAGTGATAGACGGCGCGAGGAGCCTGGCCAAGAATAGTCAGTCTCCCTGGGTGCAATGGCATGGGTGGCTGTGCAAATACGTTTCCTGGAAACGTCATAACATCGCTATAACAATGTGCAGCCAGACTTTTTTGATGATAAGGATGTCCCTGATGAGCAAGCAGCTTCTCATTTACAAGAATGTAGTACCGGTCAACAAGGCAAAGCACGGTAATGTCACGATAAAAAACAGTGGCGACTATTCCTTTGCCCGATCAGTCAATTCCGTTCCCCTGACAGCTGTCGAATTTCCCCATGCTGCAGAAGAGCTGGCGATTGTCTTTGCCGGTGAAGGGCCGTCGGTTTCTCCGGTGGTGATTATGGGGGTCAAGCCTGAAGAAAACCTGTTCATCAGTAATGAAGGCCGTAGCGAAATCCGCTATCTGCCCGCATTTCTGCGGCGTTATCCCTTCGTCTTTTCTACTGCGGATGAAGGGGAAAACTTCACTCTTTGCATTGATGAGGACTACCCGGGGCTGAATCAGGAGGGCAGTGGTGAAAGGCTGTTCGACAGCGATGGTGAACAGACCCAGTACCTTGATGGTGTGCTGAATTTCCTGAAAGAGTATCAGGCGCACTTCACCCGTACGCAGCAGTTCTGTAAAAAACTGGTTGAGCTTGAGCTGTTGCAGCCTATGTCAGCAGAAATTCAGTCTGCATCCGGAGAATCTGTCAGGCTGACGGGTTTTCAGGTCATAAACCGGGAAAAGCTGCAGAAACTACCCGGAAATACCCTGGCGGAGCTGTCTGTCACCGGTGAGCTGGAGCTGGCTTACATTCATCTTCAGTCTCTGCGGAATCTCAACGCCCTGCCGTTGCAGAAAAGCGAAGCAACAACTCAAGCGAGTCAAACGAGTCAAACGAGTCAGGCGACTGAGCAACCGGAAGCTGAACCAGCGTAATCGGGATATCATTTTATTGTCATAAACCGGAGGTACTTTCAGATGAAGGTGTCTCTGGTATTTTTGCGTTGTAACCGGTCATTCGCCGGAGCTTATTAAAATAAGATTAAGCGCTCCCAGTCTGTGGTTCAGGCCAGCTTTCCAGGTCTGTGGGGGTATGAACATAGACAAGTTCAAGGTTGAACCATGGCAAACCCCCAAGCCAGACCATCCAGTCGGGTCGCTTCCCGCATAGCCCGTCGTACCCGTTTATTCAGTCAAAAGGTGCTGTCCCGGATTGCCCGGAGCAGAAAAATTCTGCCGTTTTCGATCCGGCAATCCACGCCGAAGACTCGGCCACGGCCTTATGGGGTCGAAAGCCTGGAGCCCAGGCTGTTGATGTCGGCGGACCCGCTGGCTTTTGCCATGACCGATCAATATGACGACCTGTCTCTGCAACTGAGAGAAGAGCAAGGCGTTTCTGTTCTCCAGATAGTGGACAGCGCCCGCCATGGGCGTCCGGTGCTGGTTCAGGAAGCCCTGGCTGATATTAACCATGTATTGATTACCGGCTCGGCAAATGATGACCGGCTGACGATAGACGACAGCCTGACTTCTCTGCAGGACACTCTGCTCATTACCTTTAACGGGGGTGAAGGTAATGACAGTCTGGCAGTAGCGGGTGCGGATGTTGAATGGTCAGTAGACGGTGATAACAGTGGTTCTGTGGCTGGTGATGTGACCTTTGCCAGTGTTGAAAATCTCCTGGGGGCAGAGAATAACAACGATACCTTTATTTTCTCGGAGGAAGGTTCACTCTCCGGCCTGATTGACGGCGGAGCCGGTGGTTTTGATAAGGCTGAGCTGAGTGGCGGCAGTTATGCCGAACTTATCTTTACGGCGACCGGGCCAGACTCCGGAGCCATTGTCCGCGACGGCAATGTGATTACCTATGCGGGCCTGGAGCCGATCATAGACAACACGGATACTGCGGACAGGATTTTTACGGCCACAGCCGGTGATGACCAGGTCGTTATAAAGAATCACAGCGATACCGGCAAGCTGATGATTGAGTCGGCTAACAGTTCCTTTGAATCCATAGTTTTCAATAATCCGGTCTCCTCCTTAACGGTCAATGCCGGGGCCGGTAACGACACTATTGCTCTTTCAACATTGGATAGCGGTTTTCAGGGCGACTTGTTTATCCGTGGCGATGACGGTATCGACAGCTTCACTCTGTCGGATAGTCTCGCTCTGGGGGCTGGCAGCCTGGATGTGAATGCCGAGGCTATTGTGCTGTCTTCCACTGGCAGTATTTCAACAACCGGTGATGTCAGGCTTGCCGCCGAAGCATCAGCAACAACAACTGATAACAATGCAGGCTCCAGCACAACCAGAAACAGCACAGTGACAGGAGCTGTTACCGTTGACGGACAGATCAGCGCTGGTCAGGTAATGCTCTCTGCCAGTGCCGATAACAATACGACACTGGGTAGTAATGCGCTCACGGTTGATCTGTCTTCTACACAAACAACCACGGCGACAGTGGCGGTAGGCGCGACAGCAAGTATTACGGCCAACAGCCTGTCAATTGCATCGGTGGTGACCGGCGATATAACCATCAGCGCGGATTCTGCCGTGCTGAGCGCGGCGGTGAATGCAGCCAGTAACAGCCAGTCCCAGGTGAATGTGTCGGGTGGCGCACAGTTAATTGTCGGCAGTCAGTCCCTGTCTGGCCTGGAGCATGCCAGCGTATTGCTGTCCGCCACCGACAGCACCAGCCTCAATGTCGATGTCACTACAGGACTGCTGGCTCCCGGAACACTGAACCTGGCTCGTACGACCAATACCCGTATCGCACTGGGAGATGATAGCGGTGCTACAGTGCTGCAAAGTGCTGGCAGTGTGCGCATGGCATCAATGACATCGGGTATGGTGTCAGCAGTGGTCCGGTCTGACTGGCTGGGTTCTTCTGCCAATACGGCCACCGATGTGACACATATCCTGGTAGAAGATGTTGACCTGGACGCCACTGCGCTGGATGCCTCTGTCCTGAACGACAGTGATTATCTGGCGACAGCCAAGCAGGCCTCCAATACGGTTGATGGCTCTGTTACCGCTGCTTTCACTGACAGCATCATAGACACCAGTGGCGCGATCACCATTTCCTCAGTTGACAGGTCAACCCTGTCAGCCACCGCCACCAAGCAGGCCATCGACCTGGGTGAGTTGACCTCACCGGTGGACTTTACCCGTACATCCGCCACCAATGAGTTTGACCGCAGTACCTCAGTACAGATTACGGGAACGGCCCTTACCACTGCAGGTGGTGAAATCAGCATCAGCGCGGAAAAGTCTGTCCGGCTCTCTGCTGAAGCCGAAGGCGCTGCGCTTTCCGGGGCGCTGATCAGTAATACTCCGTCGTTCAGCCTGGGGGGGAACTTTGCGGCGAATGCTGTTCAGGGCAATGCATCGATTACAGCAGACGGCAACAGTTCCCTCAAAACGACAACAGCAGGGGACATTTCACTCTTGGCGAATGATCTGTCACTGATTCATGCCAAGGCTGCACTCAGTGCAGAGAGTCGTACGGAAGGGCTGAGCAGTCTTGTGTCAGGTGGTTCTGTGGGCGCTAGTGCGGCTTTCAACCTGATCGGCTGGGAGACCGGGAATTTGTTTGTCGCAGGCGCTGATCAGCTTTTAGGCACCGGTTACGCCACTACAGAGCGGGCCAGCGGTGCAGCAGTAGCGGTGTCTGACACAGTACTGGACGCGGCCGGTGACCTGCTGCTTAAGGCCATGTCTCTCGCCGCTATCAACGCCACCGTCGCTAATACTGCCAGCACAACCACCTCCGGTTTCTACGGCGCTTCCGGTATGGGGGCGAGCGGGGCGCTGGCAGGAAACCGTATCAGCAATAAAGTTATGGCCGCCGTTGAGAAAAACGGTAATGGCAAAGGCATCATGCGCGCCGGTGGTGGTGTTACCCTCTCGGCTGATGATCAGAGCAGTATTGCCGCCAACACCAAGCTGGTGTCGTCTGCCATCACCACCAGTGATGGCGGCGCCAATGTACTGAACCAGTCGGTGCGGGATCTGGTCGAAAAGGACTTCCAGTCTACCGACGGTATCCAGGCGCTTTCCCATGGCACCCGTGTCCAACTGGCCGATGATTATGACAGCAGCAAGGGGATTCCCGGTGCGCTCTATGACTATATGGGCAATGGCGAGAGTGTGAACCTTGGCTCTGCTGATTACACCGACCTGGGTTTCTGGCGGGAAGTGCCGGAAACCAACCTGATCCCTGAAGGCAATAATATCAGCGATTCCAACTCCGCTGCCCTGGGCGGAGTTGTAGTGCGTAATGAAGTGAAGACCGATGTGGATGCTCATCTGAAGAACATCCAGGTTGAAAGCACTGGCCTGGAGGTCACTGCCAGGGAAGCAGCGTCGCTGAAAGCCACCACAGACAGCAGTGTGGAATCATCCGGCGGCAGTGTCTTCGGTGCCGGGCAGTCCCTGGCGATCAATGGCACCATTGCCACCAATATTGTGCTGGGCAGCACCAGAGCTTTTGCCGAGGACAGTCATCTGGCAGTAACAGGCGGTAATATTTCTTTCAGCGCCACCAATATCGCCACACTAGAAGCGACTACTCTGAGTGCCACTAAAACCGGAGCTAACGCCGTCGGCTTTATTCTGGCATTCAACACCACGGGCTATGAATCTCAGAATATTGCGTTCAGTTCTGCCGATGCCCTGGCGGGCACCAGTATCGGTAACCGGACCCCACTGTCTGTTGAGGCTTATCTTAAAGACACTACAGTGAGCGCCACAGGCAACCTCATTGTAACTGCAGACAACTTAGCCACCCTGACGTCTCTGACCAGTACGGAATCCACTTCGGCTGCCGCCGCCTTCTATGGCGCCAGCGGCCTTAGCGCCAGCGGAGTGCTGTCGAGTAATTTGGTGGCGACACGCACTAATGCCTATATTACCTTCACCGGCAACCGTGGACTGGTGGATGTGGGTGGTGCGGCTACAGTCACGGCCAGCGATAACGCCACCATTGATGCCACCAGTAATATGGTCGCATCTGCCACCGCGACCAACGATCTTGGCACCGGAATCATCAATAATCTGGTGGATACACTGCTCAATACCTGGCAGTACACCAATAACTCCGGTACCCAGGCAGTGACGTTTGGTGACCAGGTGCGCCTTGCCGACGATTACACCGGCACCGGTGCAGCTGGAGCGCTTTACCGCTACATGGGCACTGACACCAGCCGGAATCTTGCTACAGAAGATTACGGCGATTACGGCCTCTGGCAGAAGCTTGATGTCTCCAACGTGATTCCCGCCGGTATCGCCAAAGGGGCGACCAAAGCTTTTGGTTTGAAGGGCGGTAGCGGCTCGGCCTACTACGCGATGATAGTGCGTAACGATCTGGACAGCGCCGTGGTCGCCAAAATCATGAATGTGCAGCTGTATGCTGACAATGGCGTGACTCTGACAGCCACTGAAACCGCCAGCCTGACCGCTTTTGATGGCAGCGTTGTATCGGCTTCCAGCAGCAGTTCGGCGAAAGGTGGCGTCCTGGTCAGCAACCAGGTGCTGAGCAGTGCTGAGGCGACCATTGATGATTCAATCGTTACCACGAGAGCCACCACTACAGGTCAAGGTGGTGTTTCCGTTACTGCGGAGAATGCCGCAGATATAGACGCCACAGCGACAACGTCGTCCAAAGCCGATGACTCCGTTGCCATTGTTGTGGCCTTCAATGCCATGGGCTGGGATGCATCCAATCTGGCGTTTGTTGCAGCTGATGCCCTGCTGGGCGATAACCTGCTGACCACTTCAAAGCCAGCCTCTGCCAGTGCCACTGTGGTGAACTCCACTCTCAATGTGGGTGGTGATGTTGCGGTCACGGCGACATCGGCGGGCATGGTCAATGCCACAACGGGTACGGAAGCCCAGTCCAACGCGAAAAACGACAGAGTGCTGGTGGATGGACTGGTGGCCAGCAACAAAGACCCGGATACCAGCTTCAAAAAGCTGAAATACGGCTCCAACGGCTTGAGCGCCGGCGGCATGCTGGCCAGCAATCGGGTCAACAGTCAGACCCGCGCCTATATCCAGAATGACGGTAACCTGGATGCGGGTGTGGCAGGGACTGTAACCGTCGGTGGCGCTCTGACCGTTGCCGGTGATGACAGCGCTGCGATTACCGCCAGCAGTGAGCTGGCCTCTTCAGCGGTGGTCACCAATAACATCGATGCCTTTGTCGAGCTGGTGGATAACCTGGTGGCGAACGATTACACCTACACCACACTCTCAGGCAGCCAGAACCTTCAGGAAGATGAAACCGTCAAGCTGGACCGTGACTGGGCGGATGTGACGGAGCGCGGCGTCGTCTATCGCTATATCGGTCAGGGCTCGCTGACAGTCACAGACTGGACGCAGGTGGACTTCACTGACAGCAACCTCTGGTCACGTGTAACCGGCAATGTCGGCGTCAGCGATTACCTGCCCAATGTCGGCAATCTGGCGCCTTCTGAATCCCGTGCCGGTGGCGGCATGGTGGTGCTGAATGACGCCCGGGGTGATGTCCGTGCCTCTATCGATAATGTGTCGTCAGTGCAGGCGGCAGGCATTGCCGTGGACGCCACAGGAAATGCCACTGTTCAGGCCAGCGCCATTGCCAATGTCACTTCTTCCGGTGGCAGCGCCTGGGGCACCGGTGTCTCCCTGGCGGTCAATGGCCAGATAGTCACCAATATTGTCCTGAGCGGTGCCGATGCTTACATCAGAGACAGCAGTCTGACAACCACATCCAGCGAGTCCGGAGATGTCTCGGTCACGGCCGATAACAGCGCCAAGATTGATGCAACTCTGCTGGCCGCTACCAATACAGGTGACACCGCTGTGGGTGTCACTCTGGCCTTTAACACCGTTGGCTGGGATGCCCAGAACTTCCTCTTTAATACCGCAGACGCCATCATTGGCTCACCGGAAGTGGCCAAGGCCTTTGGCAATAAGAACCCGGCTGACGTCAATGCTTACATTCAGAACAGCAGCATCAACAGTGCCCGTGATATCAGCGTGACGGCCAGCAACAGTGCGGGCATTAACGCCACCATGAGTAATGCCGCCTCATCTGCGGCTTCGGCGCTGTTCAATGCCAATGGCATGACTGTTGGGGCGGTGATTGCTTCAAACCGGGTGGCAGGCGGCGCCAATGCCTGGGTTGATGAGACCGATGCCGCTGGTCGCATAGTCTCCGCCACCGGCAATGTGACTGTTTTTGCCCAGGACCAGTCAGGTATCTCTTCCAACACCAAAATTGTTCATTCCAGCATTACCACAAACGACGGTGGTGTCGGGGCGTTGAGTGAAACCCTGGCGGATATTTACGATGCGGACTTCAACAGCACTGATGGCCAGGTGCCCCTGCGCTTTGGTGACCGGGTGCGCCTGGCGGATGATTTCAGTCCGGCCATTGAAGATTACACCTCCGCCAATAGCTCAGTGGTACTGGCAGCAGACGATCTGGCGCGTCTGGCGGACAATCACAACCCCGCTCTGGGCAAACCGGGCAGTCTCTACCGTTTTGTTGGCACACCTTCTGGTTCATCGGCCAACCTGGCTCTGACGGATTTCACGACAGGTGACTGGGAAGAGGTCTCCCTCGGCGAAGCTGGCCAGATTTATGTGTACATGGGCGAAGACACCACCAGCCTGACCGACCTTGGGGTCACCGATTATACCGATCTTGGCTTCTGGAAACGGGTTCTGGAGACGGAACTGGTGCCTCAGGGATATAACGTCACCGGCTCCAACTCCTATGCTATCGGCGGCGTGTTTGTCAGCAATGCCGTGGAAAGCACGGTGGATGCGAAACTCGACAATATTACTGTCAATGCTGACGATGTGAAGGTTCGTGCTCTTGCCAATACCACATTGCAGGCGAAAGTGGATAGCACTGCAGAATCCAGCGGCGGCAGCATGTTTGGAGAAGGCAAGTCGGTGGCTTTCAATGGCACCATCGCCACCAACCTGGTGCTGGGGGATGCCTCTGCCAGCATTACCGGCAGTGATATTACCTCAACAACAGTCACAGTCGATGGCGACAACACCTCGTCCATGACTGCTGAAACCCGCACACTGACCAATACCGGCGACAAGGGTGTCGGCCTGAATCTCGCCTTTAACACGGTGGGCTGGGAAGCACAGAATGCTCTGTTCAATACCGCCGACGCCCTGATTGGCGACCCGGATGTGATTGGCGCTTTTGGTAATGAAGACCCGGCCCGGGTGCGTGCCTTCATTGAAGATTCCGATATCAGCACCACTGGAGCCGTGTCAGTCACTGCAGACAACACCGCCAGCATCAATGCGGTGATTGCCAACGAAACCTCATCTGCCGCTTCGGCGCTGGTCAATGCCAACGGCACGGCTGTGGGTGGCATGATCGCTACCAATATGGTGTCCAGCAGCAGTGAAGCCTTTATTCGCTACAGCGGAACTCAGGGCACGTTCAATACCGGCGGCGTACTGACAGTTCATGCGCTGGACGACGCCAGTCTGGTCTCCAATGCCGACCTTAAGGCCCTGCAGCGCACCACCAACGACGGTGGTCTCAGTATTGCGAAAAACTTCTATAACAATTTGCTGAACGAATATCAGTACACCACCAAGTCCGGCGTCCAGACTCTGAACAATGGCGATCTGATCAGGGTCGCGTCTGACTACCCGTCACTGCAACCCGGAAAAGGCAGTGCAGATACTCTGTATATTTTCCAGGGAGAAGATGGCACTTCAGTCAACCTTGGAACGGTTGATTTTACTTCCGGAGACTGGAACCGGGCCAGAGACCTTGACAGCTTCCCGGAAATACCAGTGCCCCTCAATGTCACCGATTCCAACTCCGTTGCTGTGGGTGGGCTGATTGTCCGCAACGATGTGCGCAGTGATGTTGTCGCCACCATCGACAATGTGACAGCCAGTGTCGGTGGCGATGTGCTGGTTGAAGCGCTGGAAACCGCCACTATTGATGCGACCATCAGCAGTGCGGTGTCGTCTTCCGGTGGAAGTATTTTCGGTGGCGGCAAATCAGTTGCTGTGAACGGTACCATTGCCAATAACCTGGTGCAGAGCCGGGCGGAAGCGAGAGTCAAAGACAGCAGCCTGACAACGTCAGGCAATGGTGATGTCACTGTCAAAGGAGAGAATACGTCTTCTCTCAAGGCGGATATCAGCAGCGAGACCATTTCCAATGGCGTTTCCGTGGGTGTGACCCTTGCTTTTAACACCCTGGGCTTTGATGGGCAGAATCTGCTCTTTAATACCGCCGATGCCATCGCTGGCAGCGCTGCAGGGCTGGCCACAGAAAATCCGGCCCAGACTCTGGCGATTATTGAGAATTCCCGTATCAATGCGGCAGGCGCAGTGAATCTTACGGTGCTGAGTGATGCCGACATTACGGCGGATATTAAAAATGCCGCTACCAGCATTGTCGGCAGCCTGGGGAATAATACTGCGGTAAGCGTGGGCGCAGTGATGGCGCTCAATACATTGTCGACGGATGTGGAAGCTGGCGTTGCCGGTTCGACACTGATAGACGCTAATGGCGGGGCGCTGAGTGTTACAGCCCAGAACACTTCCACAGTGACTGCAGATGTGACCTCGCCGAGCCTTTCCGTAGGCGTGGGCGCAGGCACTAATACGACAGTCTCTGTCGGTCTCAGCCTGGCCCGGAATGAAATCGATGGCGGGCTGGCAGCTCATCTGACCGATGCCTCCGATGTTCAGGCGGCGGGTAATATCTCTCTGACAGCGACGGAAGCGGCCACCATCAATGCCACCTCCGAAGCCTCGGCGATTTCTGTAGCGGCAGGCCTGGGCAGCTCGAAAGCCTTCAGTGGTGGCGGAGCTTCGGCGGTGAACTCCATTCTCAGCAATGGCGCCAGCAACACCCTGGCCGGTACCCGGGCGACAGTATCCGGCAGTACTCTCCGGACTACCAGTAATGGTGCCGTGCTGCTTAACGCCACCAACACTTCATCCATTACATCCAATGTTCAGGCCCTGTCTGTCTCTGTGGGCGCTGCAGCCAGCGGCTTTACACCGACAGCGGCTATTGGCGTGTCCATTGCCCGTAACTTTATTGGCTGGGATGAGTACAACGGCCAGGATTCAACGGCTGTTCAGTCCGTGGTGAAAAACAGCAGCATTGATGCCGCCGGGAACATCAGCCTGGCGGCCAAAGCCGACAGTACCATTGACGCCACTGTTGATGCCGCGGCGGTTGCTGTAGGGGCTTCTACCGGAACGTCCGGGGCCCTGACCGGAGCAGGCCTTGAAACCACCAACAATATCTCTACCAGTGTCAAGGCCGCCATAGAGGGCGGTGGTGATATTATCGCAGGCCGTGGCGATGTGAAGCTGGATGCCCGTGATATTTCCTCAGTCACGGCAGATGCCCGGGCGACATCGGTTTCTGCCAGCCTGGCGGGTGGTTCTGGTGGCGCACTGTCTATAGGTGTCTCTCTGGCCCGCAACACTATAAACAACGATGTTTCTGCTGCCATCAGTGATACAACCCGAGTGGAAGCTGAGCGTGGCAACGTTGACCTGGATGCGATTTCCAGCAGCACCATTGCTGCCCAGTCCCGTGCGGTTGCTATCAGTGTTGCTGCAGCAGGGAACAACGGCTTTGCATTGTCCGGAGGCGGGGCGGAAGCGACCAATATTATTCTTTCCGACACCAGGGCCTATCTACAGAACAGCGACATGACGGCACGGCAGAATGTCACCCTGGATGCCCGCAGTGATGCAACCATAGACGCCCGTGTACTGGCGGTGTCCGGTTCCCTTGGGTTCGGCGGTGGTTCCGCAGGGGCTGCGGTCGCCATTGGTGCCAGTGTTGCCAATAACTTTATCGGCTTTAACAGCAATGGCAGTGCCGACGCCCTGACGGTGCAGGCCACTCTGAATGATGTCAGTCTGGATGCCGGAGGCAACCTCTCAGTACAGGCGGATGCTGATCAGACCATTGACGCGATTGTTGAAGCCGGTGCGGTTGGCGTTGCTGCCAGCGGCACAGGCAGCGCCGCCCTGGTGGGTGCAGGAGCGGACGCCCGGAATAAAATAGGGACGCTGGTTGAAAGCTCAATTATTGACGGAGTTAATGACAGCTCTGCTATTAACGTCACTGGCAGTGTAACTGTTCGGGCCGATGATACCTCCAACATCTATGCGGACGCCGGTGCTGGCACCATCGCAGTCAGTGCCGGGCAGTTCTCCGGTTCAGTCGCAGTGGGTATCGCCCTGGCCGACAACGACATCGATAACAGCATCCGTGCCTTTATTGGCAGAGCCTCAGGTACGGACTACACCCGTCTGACTGCCCGCTCGGTCACGCTGGATGCCAATAGCGCCTCGGCCATCGACAGCCGGGCCATTGCCGCCTCTGTTTCTGCTGCCCTGAGCATTGGTTTCAGTGTTGCGGCAGGCGGCGCAGACTCCACGAATACGGTCACCAATACAGTAGAAGCCGGTGCAAGAAACGGCAGTGAAGTCACCACGACAGCCGGTGATATTCTCATCACCGCCGATGAAATCACGGACATTGATGCCCGGGTAGGTTCCGGCGGTGTTTCTGTCGGACTGGTGGCAGGTTCCATTGGTCTCTCTTTTGCCAGCGGTCTGGCAGACAGCAGCGTTACAGCCTTTGCCAGTGGTGCAATACTGAAGACGGACAGCAATCATGATATCGATATCCGTGCTACCTCGACTCTCAGTAATACAGCCAGGGCGTCAGCTACTTCCATTGCTCTTGGGGGCGTCGGTCTTTCTGCGGCCGGTGGCAGGGCGACAGCGACCGATAACAGTGCGGTATCTGTGCAAGTGGGTGATAACGCCGAGCTTACCGCTCGGGATATCAGCCTGACAGCCCAGAGAACCCTTCTGAAAAACAATGCTGAAGCCACCGGAACGGCTGGTACTGTTGGCATCGGTGCGGCGATTGGTCTCAGTTTTGCCGATGCCAGTGTTGGCGGCAGTGTTGATCTGAATATTGGCAATGCTTCTCTGTCCAGCAATCGAAACCTTGATGTTCTGTCCCTGCTGACCGCCAGCACGGTGAATATTGGCAGTGGCTCCGGGGTTTACGTCGAAGCAGAAGCCGTTGCCGGTGGTCTGGCAGGTGCTTCCGGTACAGGCTCAGTGGCCAGTGTAACGGCGTCGCCTGTTGTCACTGCACGAATTACCGGCGCAGCAGCTTCACTGGCTGCCACTGGCAATATCACCCTGGATGCCCGGGCGATTCTGGATGTGGTGGCTGATGTTACTGGTATAACTGTGAATGCGGTGGGTGTCTCTGTCGGGGTCACCGAAGCAAAAGCCAATCTCCGCTCTGATGTGGATCTGATTATCACCGGTGGTGTGTTAACCGCTGGTGGCAATATCAGCCTGGGGGCGAAAAATAACTTTATCGGTTCTTCTGCTCAGACGAGCAGGGACGCCTACGCCAATGCCCGCGCTCCGGTCACCCTCGGAACTCTGGGGGCAGGCACCGGTTCCAAAGCTATTGCCAACGCCACCAATACCGTAGATACGACCATTTCCGGCGGTACGTTCAATGCCGGGGGCAATATTGTCATCGATGCCCGAAACCACAACGAAGCCCGGACCAATGCCAGTGGCCTGACCCTGGGTGGGCTGGCCGGTGTCGGTGTCAGCATCTCTGAATCAGACGCTTCCGGACGTGCGACAACAACCTTCTCCGGAGAAATCACCCGTGCCGATGCCGTTTCCATCCTTGCTGATGGCCGCAACCGTTCTGAAGCGGATGCCATAGCATCCAGCGGCAGCCTGGGTGTAGCGGCCCGCGGCACCATTGTTAATGCGGATATCAGCAGTGCCGTGAATGCTGTGACCCTGGGAGATGGCGCGGCAATTGGCGGTGTGACCGGGAATGTCACCGTGCAGTCTCTCGTCACGAATACGGTGGATGGCAGCGGGCGCGGTGGCTCCGGCGGCTTTGTCGGTGTCGGTAAGGTGGATGGCGATGCCAGCCTGACATCCAGCAATAGCGCCAGTATTGGCAATAATACCAGTATTGTTGCTGGCAATAATTTTACCCTGCTGTCTTCCACCAGTAACAGTGGCGATGCCTTTGCCAGCGGCAGCAGTGGTGGCGTGATTGATATCTCCCAGGCCAATACCTCGGTCACCATGGCAGACACCACCCGTACGACAGTGGGTAATAATTCATCGGTGAATGCCGGTAATACCGCTGTGGTTGAATCCCGTACAGCGGCCAGCGGTAACTCCCGCCCGACGGTGGATACCGGTGGCCTTGGTGTCAATGGTGATGTGGGGGCGACCATCAGTTTGAACGCCAATACCGACACCACTATTGGCAGCAGTGAGATCCGTGGTACCAATGTCGATATTCTTGCCCGCGTCACCAGCATAGATATCCGCACCAATGCCGATTCTGAAGCGAACGCTCTGGGGGCGGATTCCGATGCTGCTTCCACGGTGACCACTGTTAGCAATGTGGATGTGACTCTGGGTAATGGCGCAGTTGTGGCAGGTCTTGCTGACACTGATATCCAGGCCAGACAGGAAAGTATTTACACCAAGGCTGAGTCCGATGCCGAAACCAACGGCGGTGGTGGTGATACCGACGCCAGTACCACCAATAACCTGACCGCCAACAGTACTGTCACGGCGGTCAGTGGCGCCACAGTCACCAGTCGGGATACGACAGTGGAAGCCAGTGTTGAATCTACCCCGGTGATCTCCTCTGACGCCGATATTGACAAGGCCCTGGTGGACTTTGGCTCTACCAGTGAGAAGCGCAGCATCAATATGGCCCGCACCATCAACTTTGATGGTGATATTGTCGTGCCCGGCGCCAGCCCGGAACTGGAAATTGCAGCAGACGGGACGGAAATTATCCGCCGGGACCTCAGCTACAGCCAGGCTGGTAACACCATTACGGTGAATGATTTGCGTAATACCGGTTCACTGACGGGTACTGTGAACTTTGTTATTCCTACTACGGTTTATGACGACCGCGACAGCGTTACCCGCTCGATTAACGGTAACAGTGAAATCCGTTTTGAAACCGGCTTTGACAGTGTTCGCATTGTCAACCATTCCGCCCGTCAGCTGACGGTTAACGATATTCAGGTGCAGAATACTGCGCCGCAGTTCACCCGTAATATCAGCGTCAATGCCGGGGATGACAGTGGCTTCTCCTATAACGTGACCACCGACCCAGGTGATACACCCATCACCCTTTCCAGTGGTGGCGATGTACTGCTGCAGGGCCTTATTGATAACCCCTACGGCAGCACCAGCCTGACCAGTGAGTCCGGCGATATCCGAACAGCCTCCAGTGGCGCGATTCGCTCCACATCTGCCAGCCTTGCAGCCAGTCAGGGAGCTATTGGCAGTGATACCAGCCGAATCCGGATTGATGCGGATCTCGTCAGTGCTTCTGCCAGAGGCAACATTTACATCACAGGTTACGTGGATGACCTGACCCTTGGCTCAGTGTCGTCTTCTGCCGGAGATGTGATACTGACGGCAGTGGGTTCCATTCTTGATGGCAGTGGTAACTCATCAGCGGAAATTTCCGCTCGCACCATTACCCTGAATGCCGCAACCGGCTCCGTGGGTACCAAGGCCAATGGCCTGGAGGTGGACGCAACAGCGATCAGTAACGGCCTGGCCGTGCTGGCGGCCGGTGACGTGGTGGTGACAGATGTCTCCGCTCTGCTCTCGGTTGGCAATGTCAGCTCAACAGGCGGCGATGTCACTCTTTCCACCGTAGACCGCAGCACGGCCACGGAGCATCTGGTGATCTCTGAAAACGCCCTGGTGCGGGCGCTTTCCGGTTCGGTCTCGCTGCTGTCAGGGGACAATCTTGTTCTGGCCGCAGGGGCAATGGCCAGCGCCAGCGTCAAGGTCACCATTCGCAGTGATGAAAACGATGCTGACGGCGGTGAAGGCTCGGCCATTGAACTGCTGGGTACGGTGAATGCTCCTGATGTGGCGATTTCCGCTGGCGACGATGCTGACATCATTGCCATTCGCAGCACCTCTCTGAACAACACAGTGACAGTGTCTTCCGGTTTCGGCACTGATCAGATTCGACTGGGTTCCCAGGCCTCCGCCTCGGGCAATAGTGGTGGAAATAGTGGCGGTACCCTCAATGACTTCCGGGGGGTGCTGGCTATCAATGGCAATGAAGCCAGCGATACTCTGTCACTGGATGATTCCGGAGACTTCCGGGCCAATACAGGCCTGGTGACAGGTACCGGGGTAAGCGGCTTCGGCATCTCCGGAAGTGTGTCGTTCGATACGGTTGAGTCAGTCCGGTTAAGCCTTGGCAGCGGTGCAGATACTGTCAATATCAGCAGCAGCCACGATGGTGTTGCCACCCGTATTGATGCCGGTGCTGGCAATGATACATTCAATCTGGGCGGCGGTACCGTTAATGCTCTGTCCGGAACACTGGAGATTCGCGGTGATGGCGACAGCGACACCCTGAACATTGATGACAGCGCAGACAGCGCCGCCAATAGACTGATCCTGACCGATAACCGCATCACCGGCCTGGGTATGGGCAGCAGTGACCAGACCGCCATTAACGACAACCGTGGTGTGACCTACATCGGCCTGGAAAATCTCAATATCTCGCTCGGCAGTGGCAGTGACCAGGCGCAGGTCGAAGGCATCAACGCAGGCACAGAAACCGTGATTGCCGGTGGTGCGGGTAACGAAACCTTCACCCTGGCGGGGGATCTCGCCAATATCCGCGACGGTGTCAGACTGGCCGGGGATGCAGGCGACAGTAACCGCCTGGTGATTAATGCCGATGTTGCCGGTGATTTCCGTCTGGATGTCTCTTCGCCCTCTTCGCAGAGAGCGGTCAGTGTGCTGACCGGCAGTACCCTGTCTGGGCGTGTAGAAGCAGAAAACCTGGTGGATATCGCCGTCACCCTGAGCGATGGCAGTGATACCTTTACCATTGCCGACAGCACTCTGCCTGTCACGCTGGATACGGCGGGTGGCGCAGATACGGTGGTGATTGAAGATCTGCAGGCCAGTGCCACCATTACTCTGGGTGAGGGCAGTGATGAAGTCATTGTCAGGGACGCCCATGCCACAGTCACTGTCAATGGTGCTGGTTCCGGGACCGACAGCCTTACCGTGGACCGCACAGCCCAAACAGCACAGGTGACAGCAGGTTCTGTTGCCGATGGGCTGGTCAGCGGGCTCAATATGTCCGATGTCGCTTTCTCTGGTCTGGAAGTGGTGGATATCGAGCTGGGCTCCGGTAACGACACCTTTACCGTGAACTCAACGCTTGCAGATACGATTATTGGTGTTGATGGCGGCGTGGGTGATGACCTGATTGACGTGGTCTCTATTGGTGATGAAACCAACATTTCCGGCGGTGGGGATGTTGATACCCTGAATGTCACTATTGCTGGCCTGCCACAGGCGGATCAGTTCCTTGACCTGAATATGTCGGTTGAAACGCTGATCGTCGATAACCGTACGAATGCCGTCGACACAGCATGGACACTGCGTGAAGGTGTGCTGGAAGCGGATACCGTTCCAGCTTCTCAGACTCTGTCTGTCATTAATACCGCAGGGGCTGATCAAACCCGCCTGCTCGGTGGCAGCGGTACCGATACGCTGGATATTGTCAGTGAAACTGCCGGTGGTGTGACCGGAACGGTAGACGGTAACACCGTGGCCCTGCGCTCCGGCCAGGTGGTTCTTGAGCCGGGGACATTTGAGACGTTCCGCAACTTTGACACAGTCATCTCCTTCGACAGGCTGACCAATGGCAGCAATGCGTATGTCGAAGACGGCATGCAGCTTTCAACGACAGCCAGCTTCAGCCGCGATGATGCAATCAGCCCTTCGGTGACCTCAAACGGCAGGTATACCCTGACGTCTGCCACTGGTGGGGCGATTGCCCTCTATTCTCTGGAGATGTTCTCGGCGTCTTCGGGTACGAAGAATGTGTCGTTTACAGTGGAAACCCTGAATGGCACCACCTTTGTAGAGACCCTGAGCTTTGAAGGAGGGGCAGGCTTCCAGACGGTCAATGTCCCGGCCAGCTTCAACGCCGCGAAATCCATTTCCTGGCAGCCAGGCTCCGGTATCGCAATAGATAATATTGTCGCCAGGGATGTCTTCACTGGTGCTGGCAACAGCACGACCTCTGATATTGGCACTGCGACCCTCAGCGGCACTGTCACCATTGATGCCACCAACAAGCGCATTGCCGGTGTCGGCAGTGGCGGCAGTCTCCAGGGACTGCGCGTAGAAACCCAGATCATTAACAATGTTCTGCAGTTCCGTATCGCTGGCAACCTGACCATTGCCGCTAACAGCAATATTGTGGTGACGGGTAACAACAACTATCCCATCTCCATTGTCACCGCCGGTGACTTCACTCTGGAAAACAATGTCACCTTTGATGTCTCCGGTAGCGGTACGACATCTGTCGCCGGTGGCGGTGATGGCGGCAGCCGGGGTGAGAATGGTTCGGCAGGAACCGGTGGCAATGACGGTGGTAACGGCACCAATGGTGACGGTGGCCGGGACACCCACAATGGCCCGGGTACCGGCACCGGCGCTGGTGGCGCAGCCCATACCGGCAACGGCGCTGATGGTGGCGTGGGTGGCGCAGGCAGGGGCGGCACTGCTGGCGGTGGTGGCGGTGGCGGCGGTGGCCGTGGTGACGATGGCTTCAGCCCGGAGTCCGGCAGCGGTGGCGGTGGCGGTGACGGTGGTGACGGTTATGGCGGTGGCGACGGTGGCCGCGGCGGCAGCGGTGAAGCCGGTATCAACACCGGCAGCAGTGATATTACCGGTGGTGGCGGTGGTGAAGGACGCTCCGGTGGTGAAGGCGGTGAAGGTGGCAAAGGTGGCTCTGAGGATGAAGGTGGTGGGGCTGTCGGCAAGGTCGGTAATCCAGGCAGTGGAGGATACAGTGGCAGTGCGGGAGGCTCCGCTACCAATAACGGTTCCGGCCTGACCATTTCCGGTGGTGGCGGTGGTTCTGCTGGCGGTGGCGGTGGCGGCGGTGGTCGCGGCGGCGGCGGTGGCGGCGGTGGCGGCGGTGGCGGTGACGAAACCTTCATCGACTCCTTTGGCGGCGGCGGTGGCGGCGGTGGCGGCGGCCAGGGTGGCTCCGGTGGTTCCGGCGCCTATGGCGGTACGGGTGGTGCTGGTGGTGGTGCCTTTGAAATCGTCGCACTGGGGCGTGTCACTATTAATACCGGGACTGACCTGTTGAGCAAGGGTGCAAGCGGCAATAACTTTGCGAATGGAAATGGCGGTTCTACAGGCAGTGACGGGCGTGGTGGCGGTGCTGGCGGAGATGATGCCGGTGACGGCGCTACCGGGGGTAATGGTGGTACCGGTGGATCAGGTGGTCTTGGTGGCGCCGGGGGCGCTGGTGCGGGCGGTACTGTGAAAATATACGGCTCTGTACTGGATGTATCATCCGGCGCAGAGATTCGTACCCAGGGTGGTACCGGCGGGCTCCATCATAACGGTGTTCGGGTCGCCAATGGTGAAACCGGCCGTTTGATTCTCTCGGGTAACACTGGCCTGCAGTACAACGGCAGTGGCCAGCTGACGGCTATCGGAGGTTCACCTTCCCTTGGCAATGTGACCGCTAATATCGAACGCTATGCTGGCCCGACAATGGCCAACATCTATGTCAGCGGCAGTCAGTCAGTGCCGTACATTGCCGGGCTTGAAGGCGGAGCATACGGCTATGGCCTGCTGGGTGTCGATGTTGCAACACTGGACTTTGACCCGACAACAGCCGGTCAGCAGACCCTGGACAGCCTGAGAACAGTAACCCCGGACGCCCTGGCGGCAGTGGTGCGTCTGGACGTCGGCCCGGATGTCTTCGGCAGCAATCTCAGCTTCACCGATGATTACACCGGCTATGACATGCTGGTGTTTGTCAACCTCAGTGATGTCGCTCTGAGCCAGCCAAAAATCGGCGCTGATACCGGCAGCGGCGACCCGCTGCAGGCTCTGCGTATTGGTGGCGCCTCTGCCAATAGTGGTTTTGTCAGCGGCAGTGGCAGCACTTCTGTCCTGCAGACGCTGAACCCTGGGGAAGTCTGGGTCACACTGGTTCCTGATACTACTGTGTCGGTCAGCGCCAGTATCAACGGCAACGCTGTCAATATCAGCGGTGAAAACTATACGAAAGGGGAAGTGCAGTTTATCAGTGCTGCGCCAAGGGCTGACCTGGGTATTCCGGCGGATGTGGCCGGTTTTCAGAATATCGCTATCAGTCCTGACGGTAATCATATCTACGCTGTCAGTGACAGCCAGGATGCGCTGGTTGTCATCAACACGGCAGACGGTTCTCAGCGTCAGCTGTTTAAAGACGGCCTGGAAGGGGTCAATGGTCTAAATGGTGCGTCGTCTGTCACTGTGTCGGGTGATGGTTCCAGAGTCTATGTGACAGGCAGCGATGATAATCGTATCGTCGTCTTCGCCAGAGATACCGGTAATGGCAATCTCACTTTCCGCACCAGTGTTACCGATGCTGGCGTGCAGGCTGTGGCGGAAACCACAGTGGGCGCTGATACCCTTTACACGGCTGGTGACAACGGCCTCAGCGCCAAACTGATTATTTCTACCAGTCTGATCAGTTTGCCTGGACTGACTGGCGTTCAGCCAGCGGGGATCACCAGCTTTGATAATGTCGCTGTCAGCGCCGATGGTACTCAGGTTTATGCCGTGAGCGCCACCAGCGACGCCCTGGTAATTCTCGATCGGAACCTCAGTGTTCAGCAGGTGATTCAGGGGGTGGTGAATGGTCTCGATGGTGCGGCGGATATCGTCATCAGTGATGACGATCGCCAGATTTATGTATCCGGAAGTGACGGGAATACCCTGGCGGTCTTCAAGCGTATCACCCAGGCTGACCGGGATGCCGACCCTGAACTGACGACAGCGGTCAATACCCTGGTATTGCAGCAATTGATCGAAAACGGTGTTGAGGGTGTGCGTGGTCTGGCAGAACCTTCAGGGCTGACCCTGACACCTGATGGCCAGTATCTGCTGGTAGCCAGTAAAGTCAGCAGCGCCGTGACGGTATTCGACAGAGACACCGCAGACGGCAGTCTGCAGTTTGTGCAGGTGCTGCGAAACAATGTCGGTGATGTCACGGGTCTCAGGGCGCCGTCGTCTGTTCTGGTCTCGCCGGATGGCAGCCGGGTATACAGTGGCAGTGAAGGGGCCAGCGGGCTGATTGGTGGCCTGGTTGATTTCAACAACCTGGCCAATGGTACAACCCTGGTGGCGCCGGATGCGCTGGTTACGATATTTGAAAACATCGAAGGGCTGAGTATCTCTACAGCGGCCGGGGAAGATACCCTGACTGTGATTAATGCGCCGGGAAGTGAGGTTCTCTCTACAACGATCAGTACTGGTGGCAGCAGCGACCGGGTGATTCTGCAGGATTTGAACAACACAACAGTTGTTAATCTGGGCGCCGGTGATGATGAGCTTCAGCTGCGTGCTGAGGCTGCGGATACAACCCTGACCGTCAATGGCGAAGCGGGAAGCGACACCATTGATGTCCAGAAAGCAGGCGGTAATAGCCGAATCACCATCAACGCCGGTACAGAGGCCGACACCATCAAAGTGTCCGGCGCCCAGCTGCCGTCTGATGCGACAGTGACTGTACATGGAGAAGATCCGACCGCCACAGCTACTGGCGATGTGCTGATCTTTGATCCGGAGAACCCGACGCCCAATACTCCAAACTACACGCCAGCGCCGCCAACAGCTACGGCGGGCACGGTGCAGGTAAACGGTAAGGGCGCGGTCATTTATGACAACATCGAAGATGTCCAGGTGATTTCTGCACCGGTGATTACCTTCAGCAACACTTCAAGCAACAATGCCTACCAGATCACGGAAGGACAGTCTGTAACCTTCTCAGTTTCTGTAGCAGCGCTGGGCACAACCAATACTCTTAAGGGATATGTTCTCTGGGATCTGGACGGTGACGGGCAGTATGGCGATGCCACAGGCACCAGCGTAACCCTGACCTGGGAGCAACTGCAGGACTTCGGCATTGTCGATGACGGCAGCTATCAGATTGGTGCCAGCGCCACCAACGAAGACGACTTCACCGCCCAGCAGCTGACGACACTGGTGGTCGGGAATACACTGCCGGCTGTCGCTGTTTCCGGCGCGGCCACGTCGACAGTCGACAGTGAATACACCATCGACTTCTCGGCCTTTGATTTTGGCGATGACCGGGTGCAGGAGTGGCGTATTGACTGGGGTGATGGTACGACAGAAGTGCTGGGCAGTGGCGTGTCCTCAGCCAGTCATGTGTTTACTGCCCCAGGCAGCTTTAATGTGGTTGTCGGAGCGGTGGATGAAGATACAGCACCGGTGGCGACTGACAGCCAGCCCCTGACGGTGACGGTGGGAGTGCTGCCATCCCAGGTCAGTGCCGGTGACAGCCAGACCATCGCTGAAGGCGAGGGGGTTACGTTCACGGCAACCGCAGTGGGTTCACCAGAAAGTTTTGGCTGGGATATTAACGGTGATGGTGATTTTACCGACGCCACCGGTGCCACAGTCACCCTCAGCTGGGCCGATCTGGAAGCTCTGGGTGTGAACGACAGTGGTTCCTACAGTGTTCGTACTGAAGCCGGTTATCTGGGCGGCAGCCTGACTGTTCAGTCGCTGCCGACGATATTGACGGTGAGCAATGTCGCACCCACTGCGCTGCTGACTAATGGTGGAGCTGTCAATGAGGGTGAAACAGCCCAGGTGACGATTTCCGGCCAGAATGATCTGTCAGCCGCTGACCGGAACTCAGGCTTCACCTACAGCTACGACTTTAATAATGACGGTGTGTTTGAACTCTCTGGTGTCAGCCAGACAACGGTCACCATACCGGCATCTGTCCTGGACGACGATGGTCTTTACACCATTCGTGCGGTGATCGCCGATAAGGACGGCGGTCAGACTGAGCTGTTTACCGAAGTGACGGTGAATAATGTCGAGCCGACAGTCACTGTGACTGGCAGTGGGCAGGCAGATGAAGGGGCTGATTACCAGATCACTTTCAATGCAGCAGACCAGGGTGATGATACCATCAGCCAGTGGCTGGTGAACTGGGGTGATGGCACCACGGAGGTCTTCTCCGGTACGGCTCAGGGAGCCAGTCACAGTTATGCCGATAACAATGCCCCTGGCGAGCAATATGATGTCACCGTTACAGCGGTGGATGAAGATGGTGCCTGGACAGAAAATCATTCGGTCACAGTCGTTAATGTGGCGCCGACGCTGGGCTCTGTCACAACAACTGCCACGGACGAGAACGGTTTCTCTGTACTGACCGGCATGATTGCTGACCCAGGAACAGAAGACAGTTTCTCTGTCACTGTGAACTGGGGGGATGGCGATACTGAGACCGTCAACCTGGCGGCAGGCACAGAAGTCTTTGAAATTGCCCACCGCTATCTGGATGACAACCCCACCGGAACCGCTTCAGACAGCTATCCGGTGTCTGTCTCCCTGGTGGACGACGATGGCGGCCAGAGTGCTGTCCAGAATACCACGGTGACGGTTAATAATGTCCCTCCAGCCATTAACGGCCTGACGCTGGTCAGCGATGTGGTGGCAGAAGGCAGCGAGGTGACTGTGGTCGGCAGCTTTACCGATGCCGGGTTGCAGGACAGCCACACGGTTGAGATCGACTGGGGTAATGGCGTCACTTCGCAGGCTGTCATAAACAGCGCCAGCCGGACGTTCACCGCCACCTATACCTACGCCGATGATGACCCGACTGGCACAGCGTTTGATGATTACACCATTTCTGCGGTTGTCACCGATGATGATGGTCAGAGCAGTGCCGCTGCGACCACCACGGTGACCATTGAGAACGTCGCACCGGTGGTTGTGGATTTTGATCTCGATAACAGTGTCATTAATGAGAACGATGTACTGACAGTGACCGGCACCTTCAGCGATGCCGGTATCAATGATACCGCAACTCTGGTGATTGACTGGGGAGACGGTAACAGCTCGACAGTGCAAATTGACAGTGGGCGCAGCTTTACAGCCAGCCACCGTTATCTGGATGACAACCCGACCGGCACTCCCTCAGACCAGTATGTGATCACTGCCCAGCTGACCGATGATGACGGTGGCGTGGATGATGTGGTCTTTGTCAACGAGACCGATGCTGAAGGCAATGTGACCCTGGCTGCAGCAGCCATTGTGACAGTGAACAACGTTGCACCTGCCTTTACTGTGCTGACCAATAACGCCGAGCAGCCCGGCAATGTGCTTCCGGGTGAAACCGTGGTGCTGACCAGCAACTTTGCCGACCCGGGCAGCAGGGACATTCACAGTGTCGTAGTGGACTGGGGCGATGGCACCCAGACCATCCAGGAAACCTTTGCTGAAGGTACCCGTGGCTTCACTTACGACCATGACTATGCGGTTCCCGGTATTTACGACATAACTGTCACCGTAACCGACGACGATGGCGGTGTGGTGCAGGATGTCACAGAGGCTTTCCTCTCCGGTGTCGCTCTGCGGGATGGTGTTCTGTATATCATCGGTACGGGTGATGATGATCTGGCCAAGGTGAGTGAGTCTGCAGAAGAAGGGACAATTACTGTCTTCGCCACCTTCCCGCAGGGTCCGGAAACCAAGGTCTTTAATGCCGATGAGGTGAACAGCATTTATGTCAATCTGGCGCCTGGCGACAACGACATCCTGAAATTCCAGGGTACAGAGCTGGCGGACAGGTATATCGTCACCGAGAACCACCTGTTCACCAAAGATCGCTCAGTATTACTGATTGATGTTGAAAATCTGCTGGTGGATGCCGGAGAGGGCGATGACAGCTTTGTGGTTTCCTCGGTGAAATCCTCCATGAATGTCAGCCTCTATGGCGGCAGGGGCAGTGATAGCTTCAGCCTGGGCGGGGATACGCCGGAGGTGATGGTCGATGGCGCTGAAGATGCCCAGGGTATTCTGCAACGAACTGTCCAGCCTGCTGCCACAGGCGTTCATAACCTGGCGGGTATCCAGGGTCAGCTCTCTGTTGAGGGGGGGAACAGCCCTTGGACTGTCGATGACACAGCGGACGCAACGGATTCTCTGGTGATCTTTAACGATGGTGTGACCGAAACCAGCACGGTTGAAATCACAGAAGCCGGCTTCACCGGAGCGGGAACAGCCAGTGGTGTTCAGCTCTCAGGTCTTGAAACTGTGGATCTGTTGATGGGCACGGGTAATGACACCATCACTGTCACTGGCACTGCTGCAGGACAGGCGACTGCCGTCCACGGTGGCGGCGGCAGCGATACCATCACGGCAACGGGCCGTGGCGAGAACGCACCATTGGTGCTATTCGGTGATACAGCGCAGGATGGCAGTTTCTATAACGGTGCCTTTGGCGCTGCGGCCAGCTTTACTAACTTCGGTAACGATATTATTGATGCCTCGGGCTCTGCCGTGAGCGTTGTGATCTACGGCGGCAGTGGTAGCGATACACTGACCGGCAGCCAGGCCGGTGACCAGATTGCCGGGGGCGCAGGGCTTGATATTATCCGTGGCCAGGCTGGTGGCGATAACATCTACGGTGACAGTGGTTTTGTCGTGAACCTTGCAGGACGCACGCTGACTGTCGTAAATACGGATACGGCAGCCGCTCTTTCCGGTGATGATCTGGCGGCCGCTGGGGATGAAATTGACGCAGGTGCTGGCAGTGATATTGTCTTTGGCGACTATGGCCTGATAGAGCAGGGTGCAGAAGTTGACAGACTGCTGTCCACTGCGAATGTGACACTGGCTACTTCCGTTAGAGCGGATGCCGGTGGCGGCGATACCATTGAGGCGGGTGAGGGCGAAGATATCGTCGTCGGTGGCTTTGGCTCGGATACCATCCACGGCGGTGCCGGGCACGATATTCTGCTGGGCGACCATGGTCTCTTTGACCGCACCCTGCCGGTGAACCAGCCCTTTGTTTCTATCTATACCCATGAGGAGCTGGGCGCGGCAGACACCATCTTTGGCGACTCCGGGGATGACTTTATTCTGGGGCAGCAGGGTGGCGATACACTGGATGGTGGTACTGGTCAGGACGATATCACCGGTGGTCATAACGTCATCGCAGGCAGTGACGGCAGCGATACCATCACCGGTGGCGATGAGGCCGATGTGATTCTTGGGGATAACGGTCTGATTGTCCGGACTCTGCTTGACGGTGCTGTACCAGCCTGGCTGACCTACGGCAATTCATTCAGCACTTCATTTAGCGATGCCGATGTGATCCGCCAGGTGGAACTCTTTGACAATGCCGATGGCATTGGCGGAAACGATGTCATCCATGCTGGAGCCGGTGATGACCGGGCCTTCGGCCAGCGGGGAAGAGATACCATCACCGGCGGCGCTGGTGATGATGAGCTGGTTGGCGGCCTTGGGGCGGACTCGCTTGAAGGTAATGAAGGGCATGATGTGATTCTTGCCGATGCTGGCACCATCCATCGGGCGCTGAACGACGATGGCAGTGCGGTACTCAGAGCCAATGGCAGCTGGCAGAAACATGTTGTACTGGAAGAAGTGGCAGGGATTACCGATGTGATCCGGATCAGCAGCAGTGAGCTGGATAACCCGGACCTTGCAGCCCGTCTGGCAGGCGCAGACCAGATTCTGCTGACCGGTGCTTATAACGCCGATGGTGACCGGCTGGTCAACCCTGAAACCGGTGCATGGGATGTGAGCCTGGTGCTGGTGAACCTGGTACCTGCAGATAACGACAGTGTGCAGGGCGGGGAGGGTGATGACATCATCTTTGGTCAGCGCGGTGACGATTCGCTCCATGGCGGCAACGATAATGACCAGATTTACGGTGATGGTTATATCAATACTGGCCTGGGCACCTCTGACCGGCCATACGGTGTGACCGGCCTGCGTATTCTGCAAAGCAGTGCGGCAGGCGGACATGGCCTGGATATCAGTCCAGTTGGCTCTCTGGTGATTACGCCGGAAGCCATGACAGCAGATGCCCTGAGCCTGAATACGCCTCCGGTGCCGCTCGACAACCTTGGCATAGCTCCTGGCATAGCTCCTGCAGCTGTGGCCGATATGCTGGAAAGCGCTGGTGCAGCTCAGCTGGTGACAGTGGAGGGAACAGAAATACGTACGCTGGCGTCGTTTATTCCCGGTGTCGTGGGTCGCAGTGATGTGCTCTCGGGTAATGACAGCATCACCGGTGGCGACGGCAACGACTGGATTGTGGGTGACAATACCCGGATCAGCACTCCGCTGAAAACATCCCTCCATGTACTGGGCTATTCATTGGAAAAGGCCCGTGATGAGGTGAGCTCAGCGCTGAACCATGTGACGGACAAACTCAATACGCTGATTGATGGTCATCATGCTCTGGCGGCTCTTCAGGCAGATGATGTGGTTCCTCAAGAGATTCGTATTGGCAATGATGATATCCAGGCGGGTGCCGGGGCTGATATTGTCGTAGGCGACAGCCTTATCATGATGTCGGGTGTTGTCGAAGGGCTGCCGGTCAGTGACGATGATTATGCAGAGCAGGCAGTGACGCTGTACCATAGTCTGGCCGATACCGAGCACGCCCTGATCGATTTCAGCTTTGCCCTTCTCGGTGCCCATGATGATCTGTCCGGGCAACTTGAGGAAGCTCTTGAAAGCCGCTCAACTTCGACAACCCGCTGGGGTTATCGCCATATCGACCGGTCAGTGGCAGTCGCCCATACTCTGGTGATTGGTAACGACACTATCAATGCCGACAGTGGTGATGACTGGGTGGTGGGTGACCATGCAGTGCTTGCGGCTAAAGCGGTGGATGATGACGCCTATCGTACCTCTCATGACTGGTATGCCCGCAAGGCGGCTCACTATCAGTTACATACAGCCGGGTATGAGCGCAGTGCGGAACTGGCTTCCCATATTTATGACCAGCATCTCTCTGGGCAGCCCTGGGGGCAGCACTACCATCGGGTGGCTATCTCCGGCACGATTGACAATATTGTGCTGGGCAATGATGTGATTCTGGCGGGCAGTGGCGATGACCTGGTGATCGGTGACTCCACGGTTGTGGCGATCCCGGTGATTGCCGAAAGCCCGCAGAGCTATTATCAGCACTGGCAAGTGAAGTCTGCCGTGGCAGGTACTCTGAATGAGATTGAAGCGGTGCTGACAGACCATGACCGTCATGGCGGCGCATGGGGATACAGTCACCATTTCCATGGCGGTTATCATAAGGGCTATAACTACTACTCTCATCGCTATGCTGAAGGGCATGTTCGCGGCGAAGGCAGTCTCCGCGTTGGCAATGATGAGATTCATGGTGGTGAAGGTGATGACCTGCTATTGGGAGACAGTCAGTCCCTGGTAGTGTCCTGGCAGACAGACAGTAATCGTCGTTTTGATCTTCCCTATGAACACTTCAGTGTGCCTGTGCAGACCCCGGCAGCTGGCCATGGTGATGTGATCAGCGAAGACCGTATCTATGGTGATGAAGGAAAAGACAGGCTCTATGGTCAGCAGGGTGATGATGAGCTGTTTGGCGGCGAAGATCGCGACCGTCTATATGGCGGTTCCGGACGTGACCATATCAACGGTGGTCCGGGCTGGGATTACACACACCATTATGGAGGAGATCAGCTGTCCCATGCAGACCGTCAACTGGCGTCTGTCCGTACCTTCAACGTCCTGAATGCAACAGGCGACAGCTTCTCTGCTGGCGTCGCAGGGGTTCAGGAGGTTCATGGGGCCTGGGACGCCGGGCAGAAGCAGTTCCGCCAGTTAGGCGTTTATTCCCTGAAGACCCTGTCCGATGCCATGAAAACCCCCTTCCTGCATGTGACCGACAGCTGGCTGACAGGGCAGGTAGAACGGATGCAGGCAGTGTCCCACGACCTGGCGGAATCTCTGTCAGAGGCTGTTGCTGGTGTTGAAGGAGAAAGCGGCTGGCAGGTTCTGGAGAACAGCTCAGAGTCTCATAGGACGGTTGACCGTGATGAACTGGCCCTTCTGAAAGCGCAGACAGCGAAAAGTCGTTACCTACGCTGGGGGGATATCGGCGCTCTTTAATTTGCCAATTTGCCTCTTTCTCAACTCCCATACATGACTGTATGGGAGTGTCTCTCCCGAAGTTGTTGACGAAAGGAAGTCACTTGGGCTCTTACTGTGTTCGAGAAGCCGTTTCGACAACGGCAACTCGAACGCAGGGCGAGGGCGCAAGGACAGGCATTCTCAACTCCTTCCAGATTCTTAACTGGACAGCAGTGATCCTCTATAAACAGTTTCCTCTATAGTTGTTTTTTTTAGACACTTGCGATGTAACAGCATGTTCAAAGTCAAATGGCCTTTTTTGATGCTTCTCTTCCTGTCCTCTGAGGTATTTGCCATGTACTCTGTCTGGGTCTCTTATCTGGGATTCGTTGTTCAAGCTTATGTTCCACAATATGACGAGGACTATCACAGGTTGAGAAGCCAGCAAGCCTTAGAGTACCAAGCACCAGAGCACCCGTCTGGACCTGTTTATATCCTGCCCGGCGACCTCTACACGATCAGTCAAGCATTTGTTCAGTCCGCGTTCATCCCACAACATTTCATGCAGGGAGGCACGGGCGCGGAGCATTTGAATCTCTGGCATAATCCAGCGGTACTTTCTCAGATCATGCAGAATAGTGTGGGCGCGCGAGCAGCTTTTTCCGGTGCAGGTTCTATGGGGGGAGCTCTGGTATCCACTGGGCCTGCCGGAGCTGGAATAGCACAGGGGTACTCTTACAATACTGTTCCGCAGGCTCAGGTATACAACAGTCCGGTATTTAGAAAGCCACGAGCTGATATACAGCTAAAATACTGTCCTGATATGGATGAACACGGCAATTGCTCGTTTACCGGAAAAGACGGTAGAAAGTGCAAGTTCCTTCACTTTCCAAGGTCAGAGTTCTCTAAACGGGTAATTTGCATGAACGGCCTTCTGGGAAAATGCCCTGGATCATCCTGCTACTACTATCACGTAAATGAATGGCAAGGGAGGCAACTGCTTGGCTGGATTTTTTCAGGGCCTTGGGTAAATTTGATCATTTGCGATAAATGCCATCAAAGTGAAGATGAGGAAGAAAAATGCCCTTATCTGCATTTTGAAAAAAGACCTTGAGTAGCAATATGCAAAAAGTCGCTACCTGATGCTGCTTATTCATACTCTTCAGTTTTGAGCTACTTGCTCAGCCAGTTTGTCAGGTGTGCTCGAATGTCCTTATTGTAACGACCTCTGACCGGTATTTCTGTGATGTCTGCCAGCTATACAGAAACGCAGACGGTAGTGAGCTGACCCAGGAAGATGGCTGTTGCAGTGATAGTACACCTAAGGAAGACGCCAAAAAAGAAAAGTGCACTATCTGCTTCTGCACATTCTGCGAGAATCCTGGCACCGATGAGATCAATGAAAAACAAAAAGTGTGTATGGGTTGTTGTAACCAGATATCGTGTGATGACTGTCTGGTTGTGTGGATTACCTTTGTACGGGACAAAAAGCCGGGAAGCTATGCATAGCAGGGGGGATTGAAGGGTATGAGCTGACTTCCATATACAGTATTCTGTATGGTCTCTAACCTCCGTACAGTTACCGTAGTCGTACATGGAAGAAGTCAGCTCATTAGCCAAGGAGCTTAAGGCTCATCTCCCCTGGCATCAAGCCCGGATTGTCTTTCTTGCTCAGTTCATACTTTCGTTGATGCGAGGGCGTGCAACGAATCTGTACCGTGTGGCAGAGGAATTTCAGACCAAGGCTCAATCGGAGTCCAGTTATCGCCGGATAAAGCGATTTTTTGCCGGGTACACATACTGCTATGAACAACTGGGCAAGCTGATTCTTCACTGGTTGAACATGGATCGGTATACCCTCTGCATGGACCGAACCAATTGGCAACACGGCTCCAAACATATCAATTATCTGGTTGTCTCCATTGTTTGGCAGGGTGCGTCTATCCCCATAGTCTGGAAGTGCCTCACCAAAAAGGGCGGAAACTCCAATGCCGAAGAGCGCATAGCTATCATGAAACGCACCCTTATACTGATACCAGCAGAGCGCATCGACAATCTACTTGCTGACCGTGAGTTTATCGGACATGACTGGTTTGAATGGCTGGATCAACAGAATATTCTTTGTCGGTTGCGGATTCGTGAAAACATTCCTGTTCAGGGCAGCTGTGGCAAGGATATTCGCGCGGGTCATCTGTTCCGAAATATCAAGCTCAATCAAACCGTCACTTGGCACAGTAAGCGTAGAGTGTCTGGTGTGTATTTGTATATCGGCGCAAGGCGTTCCATTAAAGGTCTGCTGATTGTTGTAGCCACCAGAAAGCCTGAGAGTATGGTGCCAGATTACTACAGGCGCTGGGCGATTGAGACGTTATTTGGTTGTCTTAAAAGTCGAGGTTTTGATCTTGAGTCAACCCACATGACTGACCCTGAACGCATGGATAAACTGATGGGCATACTGGCTCTTGCTTTCGCCTGGTGCTTGATTGTTGGGCACTGGCACTACGGTGAAGCGGATGAACTTCCCTTGAACAAGCATGGTAGGCCGGCAAAAAGTCTCTTCCGTTTGGGGCTCGATATGCTCAGGCGGGTACTGAAAAATTCATGTTCAAAAAACGATCAGATCGATTTCCTCATCATGCTGCATGTTTTGTCCCGTACATAGCATTTCAGGAGATGCATGAGCACTAAAGCTATGCGGGATTGCAAAACCCTATAGTCATTTCTGCCCATGCTTTCGATTTCCTCAAGGATATTTTCGAGATCCAGCCCGGGCAGTCGACCATCACGAATAAGTTCAGCCTGTCTCTGTGTCCAGCTATAAAAATCGGTATCATATAGATCACGCATTGTGCCCACCGCTTTCTATCCCTGTAGGGAATCACTTTTAAAGTATTCGGCCATTATAGCAATTTCCAGTCAACAGGATTTTTACCCTTCACCGATATTTCTCGGTATTACGCATATTGCCACTATTTGAAAGGATTATGATGATCAAGAAATGTCTCTTCCCAGCTGCAGGCTACGGAACCCGCTTCCTGCCTGCCACCAAATCCATGCCAAAAGAGATGATGCCCATCGTCAGCAAGCCGCTGATTGAATATGGCGTAGAAGAGGCTCTGCAGGCAGGTATGTCCGATATCTGTATTGTCACGGGCCGGGGCAAACGCTCACTGGAAGATCACTTCGATTCCAACTATGAGTTGGAACACCAGATTTCGGGTTCAGAAAAGGAAAATCTTTTAACCGACATTCGTCGTGTTATAGATGAATGTACCTTTTCTTACACCCGTCAGCGTGAAATGAAAGGTCTGGGGCATGCGATCCTGACCGGTGAGACTCTGGTTGGCGATCAGCCTTTTGGCGTAGTGTTGGCAGATGACCTGTGTATTAACGATAAAGGCGAAGGCGTTCTGGCGCAGATGGCGCAGCTGCACAGACAGTTCCGCTGCAGTATTGTTGCGGTTATGGAAGTGCCAGAAGATGAGGTTCATAAATATGGTGTCATTTCTGGCCAGACCATCTCTGATGACCTGATCCGTGTCGAAAACATGGTTGAGAAACCGGCGAAAGAAAATGCGCCAAGCAATCTCGCGATTATTGGCCGTTATATTCTGACACCGGATATTTTTGACCTTATTGCTGATACCGAGCCTGGCAAGGGCGGTGAGATCCAGGTTACTGATGCACTCATGGCCCAGGCTCAGCGCGGTTGCGTGCTGGCTTATAAGTTCAAGGGCAAGCGTTTTGACTGTGGCAGTATTGAGGGGTTTATTGAAGCGACTAATTACTGTTATGACAAGCTCTCCTGAGGAGAGCCGTTTTTCGTATTCCGATTTTCGCTTTTCGTAAGAAAAGTGAAAGCGGGTATTAGTATCGCTTTTCGCACTCTTTCTGAAAGTCTTTCGAAAAGCGAAAATCCCCCTAGTTCATGCTTTTGAGTAGTCCGTAGATCATGGATGTGATGTCAGTGACTTCTTTGATCCAGACCTTGCCTTGTGTACGGTCAATGTAATCTATTTCTATGCCGATGTAGATTTGCGTTTTCAGTTCAGCGGCAGAGCCTCTGGCGATATTGAGAAAATGCTTTTGTTCCTTACAGGATCTTCTTTCCAAACCTTCGGCGATGTTGCTGGGGACGGACAGGGCTGATCGAGTGATTTGATCTTTAAAACCGTAGTCTTTGGTTGTTTTCATGGCTTTGTAAATCTTCACACAAAGCCGTGATGATCGCTTCCATACATCGAGATTTTCGTAAGTCATATTCTTCGATCTTTTTTAAACAAATATTTATAGATGAATTTCAAGCAGTCTGCCTTTTTGTTTTGCTAACCGAATAGATCTCTTGCGGAAGGCGAAAAACGGAAAGCGGAAAGCGACAAAAAATTATGGATACCATTCAAATCATAATTCTGTCCCTGATCCAGGGAATTACCGAATTTCTGCCGATCTCAAGTTCGGCGCACCTTATTCTGCCAGCACAGTTGCTGGGCTGGCCCGATCAGGGTATTGCCTTTGATGCTGCTGTGCACGTGGGCACCCTGGCAGCGGTGATGTTGTATTTCCGCAAAGATATCTGGCTATTGATCCGTGACTGGACTTTATCTCTTGCAGGTAAAGGCGTAACGCAGCATAGCAAAATGGCCTGGTATGTTGGCCTGGCT
>JBPCXN010000141.1:0-4066 GCA_051008495.1 Endozoicomonas sp.
GGTTCCTATGGTTCACTGGTCATTGCTGCAGACGGCAGCTGGGACTATTCCGCCGACAACAGCCAGAGTGTTATTCAAAATCTGGGCATCAGCGAAACTCTGACCGACAGCTTCACCGTCACAACAGCAGATAGTACAACTCACGTCATCAGCATCACCCTTAATGGAGCCAACGATGCTCCAACAGTTGAACAAGGGTTAAGTGACCAAAGCGCTACGGAAGAAGTAGCTTTCAGCTACCAGATTCCCGCCGATGCCTTTGCCGACAAAGACGGCGACAGTCTGACCCTGACAGCCACACTCAATAATGGCAACCCACTTCCATCCTGGCTCAACTTTGATGCAGTCACCCGGACTTTCTCAGGAACACCGGATGATAACGACACCGGTGATATCATCGTAAAAGTGACCGCCGATGATGGCAGCCAGCAGGTTTCCAGCCAGTTCACACTCTCCACTGCAGCCACCAATGATCCTCCAGAACTGGCTCAGCAGCCCTTGATCAACAACCTGGTTACAGCGCTCAACTTCAATACCGGGGCGGGGCTATCCGCGCAAGATGCCACCGGCAATGGGCATAGCGCTACCCTGAACGGTAGCGCCACCTGGGTCGTTGATCGGCATGGTTCAGGAAGTGCCTTCAATATGGATGGCTCTGACGGTTATGGCGAGATCAGCGGTATCAATACCGGTGGTTCCATGACCGTAGCTACCTGGGTTCGCTTCGAGAGCTTCGACCAGAGCTCTTCCCGTGTCATCGACTTCGGTAATGGCCAGGCCAGTGACAACATCGTCCTTTACCACAAGGGTAATACCGGAACACTGTCTTTTGATATTTATGGAAACTCGGATACCCCGCACACCACCCTTGAGGTGACTGACTTCTTTGTCCTTAACACCTGGGTGCATGTTACTGCCACCATCGCTTCTGATGGCACTGTAAGGGTGTACAGAAACGGAGAACTGGCTGGGCAAGTATCAGGGACAGCTCCCACGGAGATGGTTCGCAGCGGCAACTACATTGGCAAAAGCCACTGGAGCGGTGACGGTTATTTCGACGGTAGCCTGGATGACTTTGTGCTGGTCAGTGAGACTCTGGACGCCGCCGAGGTCAGCGCCCTGTACCTGGCTGGCAGTGTCGATAATGTTCTGGCCGACGGTTTCCATGTGCCGGAGAACAGCGTTTCGGGCACTGTCGTGGGCAGCGTGTCGGGCACCGATGTCGATAACTCCAGTCTGACTTACTCTCTCACGGACGATGCCAGTGGATATTTTGAGATTGACAGCAACACCGGTGAGATTACCGTTTCGTCCACTGCTGTACTCAATACCGAAGCCCAGGCCACCTACGATATTACTGTGCAGGTTTCCGATGGCTTACTGACCGACAGCCGCACCTACACCATCCATGTCTCCAACGTGGCCGAAGCGCCTACCGTGAATGCCCCCGTGGTGGCTTCCGGCACCGATGAATCGGGCACATTCCAGGTTGACCTGCTGAAAGGCGCCAGTGTCGAGGATGCAGAAGCTACGCTGTCCGCTGACAATCTCACGCGCACCGGGGGAAATGACACTGGTATTACCAACAGCGGCAACACTCTGTCCATCGATGCCGACGCATATGCCTATCTACCTGATGGGCATACAGAAACCATCACCTACAGCTATGACGTTCTGAGCAGCACCGGCATCAGAACCACGCAAACTGTAACGATTACCCTGACCGGGACGAACGAAGCGGCTGTGATCAGTGGCGTCGACACGGGGACTCTGACCGAAGACGCCAGTGATCCCTTAACCACCAGTGGTACTCTGAATGTCAGCGACCAGGATACCGGTGAATCGTCGTTCAAAATAGCCACAGTCTCCGGCAGTTACGGTTCATTGCAGATCAATGCCCTCGGCGCCTGGAGTTACTCCGCCAATAATTCCCATTCTGCCATACAGGGGCTTGGAGCCGGGGACACCCTGACCGACACTCTCACAGTTCAGGCAAGAGACAGCACCACACATTCAGTAGTCATCACCATCCAGGGCACAAACGATAACCCCGTGATTGGCGGTGTTGCTTCTGGCTCTGTGACCGAAGACGACGGGGCGACACTGACCATTTCTGACCACCTGACCATCACAGATGCTGACTCCGGTGAAGATCAGTTCACTGCTGAAACGGTTGTGGGAACCTATGGCTCCCTGATCATCGACACCAATGGCGGATGGACCTACACTGCCGACAATACCCAGAGCATTATCCAGAGTCTGCCTGCTGGCAGCAGTCTGACCGACACGCTGACTGTCAGCACCGCAGATGGCACTACTCACAGCATTGTTATCGTCATCAACGGGGTAAACGATGCTGCGGTGTTCTCCGGTGATGACACCGCAGCAGTGACAGAAGATACGACGGTTGATGGCAGCGGCCACCTGACAGCCAGCGGAATCCTGAATATCACAGACATTGATACCGGTGAATCGTCGCTTACTGCTGAGACGGTTATCGGCGTTTATGGCGCTCTTGCCATCGACGCTGTCGGCAACTGGAGTTATGAAGTCGATAACAGTCAGTCTGCCATACAGAGCCTGGGCGATGGTGACTCACTGGTCGATACCCTGACTGTGACGTCCGACGACGGTACCACCCACACAGTCGCTATCACCATCAATGGCACCAATGATGATCCAGTCATTAGTGGAGATACGACAGCCTCCATAACAGAAGACGACCAGACACCAACACTGACCGCCTCCGGCAGCCTCAGCGCGAGTGATACCGACACGGACGAAAGCGGCTTTATTAACGAAGACCTGACCGGTTCCTACGGGACCCTGTCGATAGAAGTGAATGGAGATTGGACTTACAGCGCTTCCAACAGCCAATCTTCCATTCAAGGACTGGGTACCGGCGACACTCTGGCAGACAGCTTCACAGTACGCAGCATAGACGGCACCACAGAAACGGTTACGATCACCATTTCAGGTATCAATGATGCCCCGGTGGTCTCCACTGTCGACCTGGGTGATTCTGATGAAGACCAGTCCTTCGTCATCACCAGCTCTGCCCTGCTGGCCAATGCGTTCGATGCTGAAGGGGATACGCTGTCAGTGACCAGCGTCACACTGGACAACAGCGCCCAGGGTTCTTTTGTCGATAATGGCGACAGCACCTGGACCTTCAGCCCGGCCCAGAATTTCAATGGCCAAGGTGTCGGTTTTACCTTTACCGTCAGTGACGGCACCAGTGGCAACGAAGTCACTGCCTCCGCCACTCTTGATGTCACGGCAATCAACGACGCTCCAGACTTGACTGACGACACCAGCTCCGGCCAGGCAACAGTAGGAGGTCCGGAGATTTCCGGTGCCAGCTCGGTGCTCGCCAATGATAGTGATGTGGACAATGACCCTCTCACCGTAGTCAACGTCAACGGTCAAAGCATCGCAGAATCAGGCACCACAACCATCGACGGGCGGCACGGTAGCCTGGCCATTGCCTCAGATGGCACCTGGAGCTATACCCCAGATACAAACTTAATCGCATACTGGTCTTTCGATGAAATCAGCGGTAACACGGCTACAGACACTGCTACAGGTGATGCGGACGACAACAACGGCATTCTGCTCGGTGACGCCCGTTTCACCAGCGGTGGACTGAGAGGTAACGCTGTATCGTTTGACGGCACGGGCGATCTGGTGGCTATCGGGGATTCAACAGAGCTGAACACCTATACCGGCACCCAGAGCCAGCGAACCATCAGCCTGGCCTTTAAAGTCGATAGCACCAATAGCTTGACCGGCAGGCAGATTCTCTACGAAGAAGGCGGGAACGCCAACGGTTATAACCTGTATATTGATGCAGGTGCTCTTTATGTGGGCGCATGGTCAGAAAGCAATAGCTGGAGTGGCGAGTGGCTATCGTTCGACCTGAGCGCCACAGACATGACTCAGTGGCACCGGGTATCCCTGGTGCTGGATGCCGACAATAACAGCTTAAAGGCTTACCTCAACGATGTTGAGTTCGGCTCAGCAAATGGCTCGGCCATGGCGACCCACGGTGACGAGGCGTCCTTCG
>JBPCXN010000142.1:0-2557 GCA_051008495.1 Endozoicomonas sp.
AACTAGCGGGTCTGACCCTCTGATCAAATCCACTTTTCTGGTCACTTCGGCAGGAACTACCCATGACCACTTGCACATTACTCGCCATCAGGCACGATGAATGGTGCAATAAAAATCTGACAGACAACAAAGCACAAATGTCAAAAGGCAGTTCAGAATAGCAGTGCAAACTCAAAGAAGACCTTCGAATCCACTGTTCAGCCAGAACCGGAATCGGCTCTGACCGGCGTCACTGTCTGCATCTGCAGGCAGCGTCAGTTGTCACTCAGGGTGACTTTATCGCCTCACGGCTAGCACTGGCTTCTGTAACAGGTAGCGTTGAAGACTTAGCTTCTCCAGTCGTTACAGAAACCCTATTGCCCGATCCCTCGTCGAAGCATTGAAAAACAAAGCATCTCCATGATCAGGCGCTTTTTACGTGCGAACACGTCTGGTTAAAGTGTCAGATCACTATGGAAAGAAATAGTAGCAGGTTTTCAAGAACCTTCGCCGAGCCGCATTTTCTGAGCTTCCGCCAAGCCAACTACATTGTCTGATTCGGCGGCTTTGAGCAGATCATCGATGGCACGCGCCTTCCTTCTTCCTGGTTGTCCGGCTAACCGATAAGGATTGGGAAAATCGCCACCAACTGTATTCGAGTTTGACCACTGCGACATCCCCCTGGCAAACCGATACAACCAGTCATCCAGCATTCTTGCTTCTGGCAGGAATGATTCAGGTCTTCTTGCCCCGGGAAATGGCTTTGCTTTTTTTCGAAGCCGGTTGATCTGCCGACCTAACCCGAATTCGTTGCTGCTGTCCAGATGGTCTATGCCATAGTGCTCATAAGACTGCAGCAACCATTGCTGGGCGTCGCTGACATGGCCATTGATACTCCGATCGGTGTTCCTGCAGAACAGCACCTGCATGGGAGTATTGAGAAACTGGTCAAACATCCCGGAAGCTTCTTCTTTGCTCACAGCCCCGCTCTCAATGGCCATGTGAACACACTCTTCCGCCCATTTTTTCCTTAAGCTGCCAGAGAAGGCCTCCAGGCTATCGAAGCACGGGTTGGAAAACAGCAGCACATAACGACTACGGGCTTCCACCACAATCACGTCTGTCGCCTCCCCCTCATCGCTCTTGCGCTTTACGGCATGGCACTGCCAGGCCAGACAATCAGGAGTTGACTCGACCGGCTGGGTGCCGATACCTTTGCCATCGGGGCTGGGCAGCCTGGCAAGATCGGCATTGAAATATTTACAAAAAGCATTGGAAGCTGAGATCAGTACATCCATTCGGTTACCTGCCACAACATTTCTTGAATTTCTTGCCACTGCCGCAGGGGCAGAGATCGTTCCGACCTACTTTGGGCTGTTCTCTGACAATTGGATGATCTGTTCCCAAGAGAGGCCCTAAAGAGTCATCTGTTAAGAATGGAGGAGAGGCATCAAAAGGTTCATGTCCCATTCCTTCAACAGCCTCAAAGAGTGCCGCCCTTAACTCTGAAATCTCTGCCATTGTCTCTTCGGGGAGCTCATCCCAATCATCCTCAACGTTCATCTGCCAGTACTGAAGCTCTCTTATGGCGTTTTTGATATAGCCATAATCTTCCACCTGAGCCTGCCACTCAGAGGCTCTCCACTCATCAAAGTCCTTACATGCGATCGACTCAGCCAACTCAAAGCGGAGCACGTCAGTCAGGTTATTTTGATCAGGCGAATATAAACCGTCTTTACAGACCTCACGAATCTCATCCATTAACTCGCCGGGATGAATCGTAAGGCTTACCCTGAAAAGAGCATTCCACAAGAAAAAATCATCATGAGAGCTTTTTTCCAGAACTGTGAAAGATGTGTATAGCCCAGATAAAAAACGAATAAAGTCGCTGCGCTCCAGATCGCCTTCAAAGTAACAGGCCATAAGCGCATCCAGGGCGTAACCGCGCATCAACACTTCCAGCTCATCATCCAGAACCAGGGATTTAAGAGTGTCGATATTCCCCCTGGAGAGCGACGCCAGAATCCGACCAAATTCTTCATCGTCCATAGAGAAAATCAGGTCATCGTAACTGGGCTGGTCGCAGCTGTAGTCTTTGGCAACACTCAGAAACATGGGAAAAGCAGCCGCTTCCCTGAACTGCGCCAACAGGGCAAGGGCTACAGCTGGCAGAAAATTGCCCTCTATCACATCGTAGTTTTCCGGGTTCTCTGCATAGTCCTCAAATGCTTTCAGCAGTAACGGCGTAACTTCTTCCTGATGTTCAATAGCATGTTTCAACTCTGCCTCAGGAAAATAGTCCGGCTCCAGCTCTGTGAAGGGCTTGATGAGGGGATGATCGACAAACACGGCATACTCCTGTTTCAGGTTAAACGCTGTTCAACCATAGCATCCACCAGACCCAGGCGGGTTTTCTGGGCTTATTGGGTATGGGTTTGAGTTGGTTGTCACACTAAGCCGCAGCCCGGATATTGCATGATATATCCGGGCTGAATGGTGGGCTATTTTTTATAAATTTGAGTGTTGATGTTTTGTTACTTCAGCCTTAACGCATGAGAGAAACTCATCACGATAGGCG
>JBPCXN010000143.1:0-3308 GCA_051008495.1 Endozoicomonas sp.
GGGTTGGTTCGTCACCGTAAAAGTTCTCATCATGGGAACTTTTATGCGATAACCAAGCTGTTCTCTGAGCATCGAACGTTGAAACAGGAAACTCTTGGAGCGATCCAAGAACCCTCGTCCGATAGGACGGGGAGTGTCAGGTAACCACTACTGACCATGAGCAGTGGTCATTCTCCGTGTTAACATCCCGCCACGCTCGATAATAAGTAAAACACTCAACAGGATCAGATAATGGCACGGGTACAAATTGAGCTGCCGGAACAATTTCATTTCTCCATTGAAATCCCCATCCGGGTCGGCGACATCAACAAGGCTGACCATCTTGGCAATGACGCCCTGATAGGCTTCATCAATGAAGCCTGGATCCAGTTCATGCACCACAAGGAGCTGAGCACCTTCGAGGTGAACGGGCTGGGCTTCGTCATGGCCGATATCGCCGTCATTTACCAGTCCGAAGGCTTCTATGGCGAAACCCTGAGGGTGGATGTGGCCCCGGACAATCTGCACCAGTATGGCTGCGATATTGTTTACCGTGTGACCGAAGTCCGCTCCAGTCGCCCCGTGGCAAAGGCCAAGACAGCGCTGATGATGATGGATTACAACACCCGAATGCCCGCCAATCCGCCGGAAACCCTGAAAACCCGGCTGTTTTCCTGATGAAATGAAATAACACCTGCAGGGCAGAGTATTGCGGCAACACCTGTCCTGCTGTCCTGCTGTCCTGCTTGCCAAATATCAAAGCCTGTTCTATTTCTATAATCACCCAGAACCGACAGTTATCTGTCTAGGAGCCTGACCGAGAATAACGGTCGAGATTACTCTTTATGGTAAGAGTCAGTAGAACTGAGTCAGATTTTTCGTTGGATTTGTGCGAATAGTTGACCTATCTAAACAAATTCAACGGAGCTGTCTAGAACGCTCATACCTGGGGCCGTTCTTTCTGGATTTTAGGCCGACCTGCCTGTTCCCGGTCAGGCCCCTATAACGCCTGTCACAGGGATTCCGACCTGCGAAACCTTTATGGACTGGATTACGCCATCAGATCCGGAGCGCCATGCAAAGTTTTTTAAGTCCGGCCCAGCACCAGGAAAGGCTCGCTGACCAAGCCATTGACGCAACTTACAAAAGACTCCGTCGTCAGGTCTTTCTTGGCATATTCATTGGCTACGCCGGTTACTATCTGGTTCGCAAGAATTTCTCCCTGGCCATTCCCGACCTGATCGAGCAGGGTTTCAGCAGGACCGAGCTGGGTTTTGCCCTGTCCGGCGTTTCCATAGCCTACGGGCTGAGTAAGTTCCTGATGGGCAACCTGTCGGACCGCAGTGACGCCCGCAAGTTCATCACCCTGGGTCTCAGCCTGAGCGCACTGACCATGATTGTCATGGGCACAACGCCCTTCGCCACCAGCAGCATCATGGTCATGTTTACACTCCTGTTCATCAATGGCTGGTTCCAGGGTATGGGCTGGCCTTCCAGTGGCCGGGTGATTGTTCACTGGTTTTCGGTGAGTGAACGGGGCACCCGGGCCGCCACCTGGAATCTGGCCCATAACGTTGGTGGCGGCCTGGTCGGTCCGCTGTCTGTTCTGGGCATGGCTGTCTTTGCCGACTGGCACAGTGTCTTCTTTTTTCCGGGTCTTGTCGCTCTATGCCTGGCGGCAGTCAGCTGGGCAATGGTTCGAGATACCCCTCAATCCTGCGGACTACCGCCCATTGAAAAACACACTGGCGACTACCCAAACGCCTTCGAATACAGTCATTCCCATGAACAGGAATTTTCCGCCCGGGAAATTTTCTTCAACTATGTGCTGAATAACCGGCTGCTCTGGTACATCGCCATTGCCAACGCCTTTGTCTACCTGATTCGCTACGGAGTGCTGGACTGGGCCCCGGCCTATCTCAGTGAGGTCAAGTCCTATTCGATGCAGGAGAGCAGCTGGGCCTATTTTGCCTATGAGTTCGCCGGGATTCCCGGCACACTTCTCTGTGGCTATCTGAGCGACAGATACTTTCGGGGGCGTCGCGCTCCCGCCAGTCTCGTCTACCTGGTTGCCGTACTGATCGCAGTCATCATTTACTGGCAGAACCCCCCCGGCAACCCACTGATCGACAACCTCGCGCTGATCGCTATAGGCTTCCTGATCTATGGGCCAGTCATGCTGATAGGCGTTCATGCCCTGGACCTCGTTCCTAAAAAAGCGGCGGGCACCGCCGCCGGATTAACGGGACTCTTTGGTTATATGGGCGGCGCCCTGTTCGCCAACATAGCCATTGGCCTGGTCGTTGATCTGTACGGCTGGAACGGAGGATTCATTATGCTGGTAGCGGCCTGTCTGGGCGCCATGGCGATTCTGATCCTGTGCTGGGTCGAAGAAAACAGCACCCTGGGCACCAGCTGACCATAGTGTTTACGAACAGGCACAGCAGCACTGACACTGCCGGTACAAACCGTTAAAATCCTGCCCATCCTATCAAGAGACGGAAACTTCCAGATGCGTGATCATGTAATCGCCCCCAGCATTCTTTCCGCCAACTTTGCCCGGCTGGGTGAAGAAGTGGACAATGTCATAGCCGCTGGCGCCGACTGGGTTCACTTCGACGTAATGGATAATCATTACGTACCGAACCTGACCATCGGTCCGATGGTCTGCAAGGCACTGAGAAACCATGGCGTCACAGCGCCCATTGATGTGCACCTGATGGTCAGCCCAGTCGACCGCATTATCGGTGATTTTATTGAAGCCGGCGCCAGCATGATCACCTTTCACCCGGAAGCTTCCCAGCACATTGACCGCAGCCTGCAGATGATCCGTGAGGGTGGTTGCCAGGCCGGGCTGGTACTGAATCCGGCCACCAGCCCGGACATCATCGAATACGTTATCGACAAGCTCGACATGGTTCTGCTGATGTCGGTCAACCCGGGCTTTGGCGGCCAGAAATTTATTCCGTCCACTCTCAAGAAGCTGCGCCATGTACGTCAGTTGATTGACGACAGCGGTCTGGATATCCGCCTGGAAGTCGATGGTGGTGTCGGCGTGCAGAATATCCGCCAGATTGCCGAAGCCGGCGCAGACACTTTTGTCGCCGGGTCAGCCATTTTTGGTGCAGATGATTACAAGACAGTCGTTGCCAGTATGCGTGACGAGCTAGCCAAAGTCGGCAGTATCTGATTAAGGTATTAGCCCGGATGTTTCATAAACTGCCCCGGCTATCGCGCAGAACCTTGTCGTCTCAGGGAATTTGGTGAGGGAGTGCCGTACCGGGGAGTACGGTCGACCGAGCCAAACTTTCCTGAGGCGGGAAGGGGCC
>JBPCXN010000144.1:0-4863 GCA_051008495.1 Endozoicomonas sp.
CCCCTGGCAGCTTTCTGAAGGGTCACCTTGGCATTCTCAAACTCCTGCTCAGGATCTTCAACATGCATCAGGCGCTGTTCCATAGACAATTCCAGCGGCCTGGCATCAATTCCGGGACCTTCCACAGTGTAGGTGCCCGGTTCTGACCAGGCTTCAATCTTCAGGCGATGACTGTCCATCAGCAGGCCAATAAGGGCTATATCGGTAGCTGCCAGCGCCCAGACCCTGGGTGTAAGCGACAAAGATAGAACAATAAGCAGATGGAGTGGCGACAGCTTCAAGAACGAAATACAGCTTTTTGGTTTCATGACAGCATCCTTTTGTCTTTATTATTTTTCAGGCATGAAAACACTATTTATAACATTGAAACACTGGTGTCAAACACCACTCGTTGCCTGCAATACCGGCAGTTCCGCTGCATACCCCATTGCCTGGTTCGTTTCAGAGAGGGTCAATTCCAACTTGTCAGATTTCGTCAGTCTTCTGATATCCGCCTCCCGAATCGATGCGGACGAGCGGTCATGACCTGTCTCAAGGAACGCAAGGGATACAGGCCGCCTGCCCCTGAAGTACTTGGCGCCGCCCCTGATCTGCCCCTGATGTTGACGCCAGCGCCGGCGGATATCTGTGGTGATGCCGGTATAAAGGGTGTTATCGCTCGACAGGATCATATAGACAGACCAGCTCATCCGGGGCGGTACTCTCGATTCAGACTTATACGGCAGTCCAAATTACCAGAAATGGGCCGCTATGCCGATAACCTGAGCTGATCCACTGCCATAGTCCAGACAGATGCCTGTAAATGGTATAGATTCCAAAAATACCTCAGATCATTTTCTGCAATCACTGGTGCGTAAAGTCCGGAAGATCGGCCATGCCTTCAGGCGACGTCAGGTCACCAGAGTTGACTCACAGCCAGTGATCAGAGCCAGGTCTGAACAGGGACAGAAACAGGCCCCTGCAACAGCCCTGGCCAGCCGAACCACCTCAGCCATTGCCACAGAGGCGGGCAACAGTCTGACTGTTTTCAGCACCCCTGCGTTCGATGCCTTGAAAACCTGTGTCCACGCCGTGCATGCAACAGAAGACCACACTGAAAAACTGTTGGCGGCATGCCCACTGACTGCTGAGGGCATAGATAACTCAGTGCAACAGCTGGCAGGTCATTATGAAAATCTGCAGGAACTGCTGCTGCGCCTCGGTCAGGAAGCAGAAACGGTAGCAGCAGACTTCCCGGACAGCCGGGAAACCCTCCTTGCCCGGCAGCTTGAAAATGACCTCAGAAAGCAGCTTGCCGCCATAGAAGATCGCATCAGGATTCTTACTGTCCGCCGGGACAGTCACCCTGGGTCAGTACACCATCTGCTGAAATCCCGGCTCAACCATATCGCCACGGCAACCAATTCGGTCATCATGGCTCTGGAAAAACCTGACATCCCCTCTTCCAGGGAACGTGCCCTGGAAAGCCTGCTGACCCGGCTCCTGGACAAGCAAACAGAACTGAGCACAAGCCTTGCAAGCGCATCACGCAGCGCTCCTGCCAGTCAGAAGGATATTGTCAGACTGAAGCAGTTTCCCAGAAGGCTGGTGCACCTGCTGCAGGAACATGGCGTCGGTGCGGACCTTAACAGCCACAAGCACGCCCTGGCGGATGCGGCTAACCGCCGACACTGGGACATTTCAGAAAGCCCCATACACTTTCAATATAAGGGGGGCTATCACCGTTTCACCGAAACCGTCACTCCCGCCAGCAAACTTGAGCTGCCCGATGAATGGCAAGGCCGGAAGACGGCTCAGGGGATATTTGTCAGTCCCTATCAGACTGAAGGGATTTCAAGCCACTCCACCCGGGAAACCAGCCATGCTGTTAACCTGAACACTTCCTGCCTGAAAAACGACAAAGGCGAGGTTATTTTCCAGGCAGTCCGACATGCCGTGCACTGCCCTTACGGGCATCCGGCAGATAGCCAGGCCAGAACCATAGGTGCTTTCCGTCGTGCAGAAGAATCGGCTGTGGCCGCCCTGACCCTGCACCCCGAAAAAATGAAAACAGCGCTTAACGGTGAAGAGGTAGAACTGGTTTTGACCTCCTCTTCGCTGCTGACACCCGATGTTTTCCGACACGCCGCGGGTAGCAGCGAGGGTGACGAGCAGGCCATGCTGCAGGCACAGGTAGCCGCCTGGCAGATGCTGAACGAACGGAAAACCCTGCCGGTTCGCCTGCCCTCGGGGGAGGTCAGGGAAGTCAAAGTCAAAATCCATGCACTGCCATTCAATTTCGGTCTGAACATGTTTGCCCAGGGGGCCACTGCCCCTGTAACCGGAGGCTGGGGAGCTTCTGACGCCATAAATAACGAAGGGCTCAACTTGCTCATTGGTCCAATGACTGACGGTACTTCTGTGCATGGCGGACTGGCAGGCAGCTATCTGGCCAAACTGCAGAAAGAGGACCCCGTTCATCCAGACATCCAGATTATTGGCGAGCTGGTCGCCCAGATACGGGAGATATACAGCCATAACAGGCATCACTCGACAGAAGGGGGCGCCGCCAAACTGGCATCCAGAGTGATGGTGCTGACTCACCTGATAGGTGGCACACCACTGGTCAACTGCAAAAGCGCCAAGGACCGCACTGCCATGGCCATGGCAGATGCCGAATGGCTGATGACCAGGATTCGGCTGAACGGGGCTGTGCCTGACCCGCAGTCTATCAGTCCGGCCGATAAACAACTGTTCCTGGAGTTTGCCGTACAGGGGAACCACCTTAGGATCCAGGAGATGAATTCGGGCAGTCCCGGTTTCAAGGTCGACAAGGTCATCCTGGAATCCTATATAGACCGACCTGAAGACCTGGAATACCTGCGAGGCCTGAGTGAGGCAGTTCTGGCCTGAAGGCTCTGACATGCCTGCTCACTGACTCTCTGCTCAGCTTCCCACTAAACAAACTTGCCAAATGCTGAAAATTCATGCCCCTTGGCCTGTTCCTGCCCGCCGGAACCATGATCTTCATGGGCACCGCATCCATCGCTACCACCTCCGTCACTTCCATATTCATTCTGCTGTTTCTTAATGGCTGGTTCCAGGGCTGGGCTATCCGGCCGGCAGCCGGGTCATGACCCACTGGTTTGCCATCAGGGAGCAGGGCGTCAAGTGGGCGTTTGGAATACCTCTGGCGGCGCTTATGGCCAACCATCGCTTCGAGGGAAAAGGGAAAGCATAAGTTCTACCAGGATTTCGATCGCTGGGTAAGACAACGAGTTGACTACCTTGCCTTACAGGCTGAGCTGGGCAAACTGATGGTCAGGGAAGAGCTGCTATTGGTTCTGGAGTACCCATGGTTGCCGTGGCACAACCACTTGAGCGAGAGGCAGATCAGGGAGTATGTGAGACGGAGGAAAGTCAGTGGTGGAACCCCGGAAACCTTCTCCGAAAAAGCGCCTGATTAATCGAGAAAGGCTTTGAATATTATCGCGTACTTTGGCCTTATATTCCTTTTATTAATGCTGAACTTACTGAATAATTGCATAAGGCTACCCCTTTCCCTGGAACTTAAAGTGTCCAACATCGATTCAATGTAATAATGATATCGATCTACCTGCTTTCCAAGTTCTTTGTAAAAATCATCTTTGTTCGTAGCTTTCCTGAGCATTCGAAGAGCTTCCTGCATTTGCCTTGTAGATGTATCTCTGTAGCGTGACTGGGTCATTAATGGCACCACTTGCTGGTTGTGAGCTGTTCTCAAAAGAGCCTGCCCAGTCAGAAGAGTTACCCCACACGATTCAGGCGGTATGGGAGGTTGCGCAGGAGGTTTTTGCCTGACGGGTGGCTCATCGCTATCTTTGTCATCCACCCGATCATCTTCCCCGTCATCATGCGCACTGACTTGAGGGAAGTTTCGGTAATCATAGGCTTTGTAAACTGCGTAGGATGCAAGCAGAGACGATAGCACTATGGACACGGGAACAACAGGCGCTTGAGCCATGGCGTTAAAGCAACACTTTGATAACATCCTATAGTTTTTGAGATAGGTGATGCTGGCCAAAACCGCCAGGCAACATCGGGCATCGCTCCCTGTCATCAGCAGAAGCAGGTCGTAATTGCCTGCATCAATGGCATAATGGGTAGGAGTGAAGCCCGTGTGAGTCTTTACAATCAGTGGATGCCCTCTCTTTATCAGTCGAACTGCCAAGTCAATTTGATCTTTATCAATAGCCATAATCAGGACAGAAAAGCCAGAGTTGTCTTGAAGGCTCAGGTTGACCTTTTCAGTCAACAAGGCTTGAATGCAGGCTCCACGGTTTTTCAATATGGCCAGCATAAGAGCAGTGTGCCCTTCATGGTTCTGCCAGTTCTGGTCTGAGCCATGATCCAGCAATAGCGGTATCACCTCCTGATGATCATTTTGGACCGCAACTAACAGTGGAGTGAACCCATGAGCATCCACAACATTACAATCAGCCCCCTTTTCCAACAGGAACTTTACGATCGATACCCTATTATTATCTACCGCAACCTGAAGTGCACTAACACCTCTGTCGCTCTGTTGGTTTACATCAAGACCCAGATCCAGCAGTCGGGTAATGATCTTTAGGTGCCCCACCCACAGGCCGCCATTAAGGCGGTACGCCCTTGCAAATGTAGTAAATGACCGTCGGCGTGGTGATCCAATAGCATCTGAGCAAAATCTTCCTGGTCGGAATAAATCGCAGCCGACAGGGCGGTTTGCCCATTCTCGTCCTGGTGGTTTATATCGGCACCGTATTCCAACAATAGCTCTGCACAGGTAAGGTGACCTCCAACGCTGCTCATGTGTAAAGCGGTTTGATTGATTATATCTTGTTTGCTGGCATCTGCCCCGTTTTC
>JBPCXN010000145.1:0-11120 GCA_051008495.1 Endozoicomonas sp.
ATCTTAACCCATTGAAATTATTATAACTTTAGTATATTCATTCGCACGCTGGCTCCGCAGTATTAACTCATCCGCTAACAATGTTGGGCGCTAACTGCCATTTGTTGCGCACTAAGTTGGCGAGCGCCCGCCTGAGCATATCTTGATCGATCTGCTTGTCGTTTGTAATAGAAGGAACTGCAAGAAGTGCTGAGGGATGAATTAGACGCTGAGCATACGAGGCTTCCGAGCGGAAGCCTTTATCGATGTTGGTGGAGCCAAGCGGGATCGAACCGCTGACCTCAACACTGCCAGTGTTGCGCTCTCCCAGCTGAGCTATAGCCCCAAGTGCTTTTCAGCCGCTTCGTTGTTTGCCTTACTTGCTGTATTGCAAGTGGCTGCCCCCGAAACGCAGGGCGAATGATATGGACGAGCCCCTACCCTGTCAAGCATCACTTATGAAAAAAACATACAATGCCACCAATTAGTTATATAGAAACCCTTGGTATTTAAGGGATCCAATAACAGCACTTTTTTCAGGCAAAAAGATGGCCGGAGTTTTCCGGCCTTCTATCTATATAACTATATAAAGAGGGACGCTATCAGCCCTCTTCTGCACCAAGCGCCTTGAACTCTTTCTCAAGCCGCTTGCCTTCTTTTTTGGAAACCCCTCCCAGTACAGCCACCGCATGACGCAACCGCGCACGGGTCATGTCGGCGCCCAGAATTTCCATCGAGTCCATCACGGACCAGGAGTTGGGGGTTCCGGCAATGGCGACAAAGATCGGATGGTTAAAGTCACCAAGCTTCAGTCCCATTTCCTTCGACAGCCGCTTTATCTCGGCAAAGATATTCCCTTTAGTCCACTGACGCAGCTGCTCCAGTCGCCACAGGGTAAACTGCAGAACCTTTTTCACTTCAGCTTCTTCCAGCTTTTTATGGGCGAAGTCTTCTGACGACAGATCCAGCATACCGGAGAACATGAACGCCGCCATGGGCGCGAAGTCACTCAGGGTTTCAACTCGCCCCTGGGCAAACGGCAGGAACTTCATGATGTAGTCGCTGTTCAGCAGCCATTTGTGCAGGCGATCAGCAAACTGTTCGGTGGTCAGGTCTTCACGAATCCAGCTGGCGTTCAGCCAGGACAGTTTTTCCTGGTCAAAAATAGGTCCGCCCAGTGAAACCCGGGTGATATCGAAGTTGGCGATCATCGTTTCCAGGTTAAACTTCTCCGTTTCGTCCGGCATGGACCAGCCCATACGTCCCAGGTAATTCAGCAGGGCTTCCGGCAGATAACCGGCATCGCGGTAATAGGTGATGCTGGTCGGGTTCTTACGCTTGGACAGTTTACTCTTGTCCGGGTTACGCAGCAGCGGCATGTGGCAAAGAACCGGCATTTCCCAGCCAAAGTAATCGTAAAGCAGCTGATGCTTGGGCGCAGAGTTGATCCATTCCTCACCGCGGATCACGTGGGTGATCTTCATCAGGTGATCATCAACAACGTTAGCCAGGTGATAAGTAGGCATGCCGTCAGCTTTCACCAGGACCTGCATATCCACCTGGTTCCAATCGATCTCGATAGTCCCACGCAGCATGTCTTCCACTTTGCAGACACCTTCGGTCGGAATCTTCATCCGAACAACATTAGGCTCACCTGCTGCCAGCTTCGCCTGAACGTCCTCTTCAGACAGTTTCAGGCAGTGACCGTCATAACCCTGGGCCTGCTTGTTAGCCGCCTGCTCAGCCCGCAGCTCGTCGAGACGCTCGGAAGAACAGAAGCAACGGAAGGCATGGCCTTTGTCGAGCAATGTCTGGGCATGTTCTGCATAGACATCACGCCGCTCACTCTGACGATAAGGACCATGTTCACCACCAACATCAGGACCTTCATCCCAGTCCAGCCCCAGCCAGCGCAGGGAATCCATGATCTGCTGTTCGGATTCCGGAGTGCTGCGTGCCTGGTCAGTATCTTCGATACGGAGAATAAACTTGCCGCCCTGGCTCTTGGCAAAGGCCAGGTTGAACAAGGCAATATAGGCGGTACCCACATGAGGGTCGCCGGTAGGGGAAGGTGCAACACGTGTACGAACGGTCATGGGTGTCAGTCCCAGTCTGAATTAAAAAAAACGGCCCATTATATCGGCTCCGTTGGTAATTACCCAGATGGAAGTAGGTTGACGTTACAATCTCAGCTGCTTGGGGCGGAAGACTTGCTGATATGGTATTTTTTACGGCTCCATTCAGTCTCCGAGCTGTTTAACAGTGATACCTGTCTGCAGGCCAGGCAGGACAGCTATTAAGGCCCTGCCCCGAAATGTTGGCAGCCTGATTTATTCACACAACAGCCTGAAAGCCGGTAAGAGCCTCCTCTGCTTGACCACTATCAAGAAACGCACTGCTATTGGCTAGATTTTGAAGAGACGATCGCTCCGGTTGCCTGGCTCTCCGCTTCTGGTTTTACGTATGAAGAACCGCTCTCCCAGATATACGAAGTATTTTCACCTGAGCTACTAGGTCTTGGAATAACCAAACGCCAGCGATTAGCTTCGAGTTTAGTAGCGCCAGGGGGAATAATTCGCACTGCTGCTGGATTTGGATTAGGCTCCTTTGGCTTTTTTTTGACTTTGGCTCTATGGTTTTGAAACCAGATTCTAACCACTCTCAATTCAAGTCCCAGCGTTTCAGCAAGGGGCTCCAGAACCGCCGTTGTTGGTTTTGGGTTAACACGAAAAGAATCTTCTAATTGTTGTAACTGCCAGGGTTGAAGACTCGCTCTCTGTTTCCTTTTAGGCTTGTCAATTCCTTTTGGTACTGAAAAGGTTGAAGGCTGAAAGATACGCACCTCATCTGCCGCTTGCGAATAGAAAGGTTCAGCAGCTTGCGAATAGAAAGGTTCAGCAGCTTGCAGTCCAGAACTGCATGGAAGACTCAGCTCCTGTTCTAGAAATAATGAAGGAAAGCTAGAATGACCCTGTGCATGCCACTCTTCGGGCTGACCTCCTGGCTCTTGAAAAAAAGGCTTAATTGTATGACTGTATAGCCCAACACTACCTGATGACTCACTTGTGCCTATTGTTGGAACCGAATAGGGTTGCGAGACTGGCGCTGGAATGACTTCCCTTCCAGAAAAGAGACTAGGGCTATGAAGAGGCTCCTGTTCCCTATCAAAAAAAAGTGAAGGCAAGCGGTAAACTCCCCCGCTCTCTGGTTGTAAGCTTTGACTTCTTCCTGGTTCCATTATTGATTACTCCTTTAAATATACATCTGTAATCTTTGGCAAAAGATTGTAATCTTTGGCAACAATTTCCAGGAAAAGTTCAAAACGCCCCGTACCCCTCAGGCTGCCTGTTGACGTTACAATCTCAGCTACGCGTCACGGAAGGTTTACTGACATGGTATTTCTGACTGACCCCGAGCCTCTTCATCAGCCACTCAATCGTTGTGCCCTGCACCAGCAGAGAAAAGAGTATGACGGCCAGCGTCAGATCGATAATCAGGTTTCTTTCCGGCATACTGACGGGAATGGACAGCATTAACGCCACAGGCACAACGCCTCTGAGCCCTCCCCAGAACATGACCACCCTGGTTTTGCCGTCCACGGGGTGACTCCAGGGCAACTGGTTACTGAGAGGCACCAGGAGATAAACCACCAGAAAACGCCCCAGTAGAACCGCAGCAACCGCCACCAGCATATAAGGAAACACTGCCTGCAGGCGATCCAGATTTCTGAACAGAACATCCTCTTTCATACCCAGCATTAGGAAAATCAGGCTGTTGGCCACAAAAGCCACAAATTCCCAGTAGGGATAGAGAAATTTCTGTACCGGTGCCGAGAGCACCTTTCCAGACCAGGTTCTGATTACCACACCGGCAGCAATTGTGGCCATAACGCCTGACATGCCAAGGCAATGATCGGCAATGATAAAACTGCCAAAAGCCAGGATAGTGGTATGGGCCATCTGTACGAACGGTATCTTGCGGGCCGTTTTCAGCAGCCCCAGCATCAGGAATCCCAGTACCGCTCCGAGCAGAATGCCGCCCAGAAAAACCCGGCAGAACTCCAGAAGTGACGCCAGCACCATGCCGGCATTGAAAGTGACGCCAGTCTGACAGATCGACAGGACAATCCCGAACAGGACAATGGCCGTGGCATCGTTAAAAAGGCTTTCGGCATCCATAAGCAGAGACATCCTTTCCGGAGCCCCGATTTCTTTGAACAGGGCAATCACCGCTACCGGGTCAGTAGCTGAAATTAACGCCCCGAATAGTAATGCGCCCATCAAGCTGAGTGGTGAAAATCGGTCCATGATGGCCGCCACCACCAGCATCGACAGTACTACGCCAACAATGGCCAGCATCAACACCGGCGCCAGCACTCTGACCAGCGCTGGCAGTTTGATGTTGATGGCAGCATCGAAGATCAATACGGGCAACAGCACATACATGATCAGGTCGTGGGTCAGCTTTGCCTGAAGCACTGGCTCCAGGAAATGAGTGTTCTTGGCCAGCAGCCCCAGGACCATGCCGATGATGACCAGGCCAATGGTGTAGGGAAATCGGAGTTTCTTTAACAGAACGGCCGAACAGGTTGCGAGAAGAAAGAAACCGGAAAAGATCAGCACCGGTACAGCCAGGCCGGTTGGATGCATGCCTAGTCCTCAGAGGTTAGACAGGAGTCAGCAGGTCGCAGTCAGCCCTGTGTACTCAAACATACAGGACAGAGCTAATGGTGCTGTGAAGCATAGCAGGACTGGCGCGAGCTTTATGCAAGATAGTACTTCCTGAACATCCTGGCAGGTTCGTGCTCAACTGGAAGAAGACTGTCCTTGCTGCCCAACCGAAAAGCACTGCTGCAAATGCTTCGATTTTTGCTCCAGAGCCTTTTTGAGCTCATTGGCTGCCTGGGAGTGGTCTCTGGTTTGCAGACTGTCCTGATAGTTCTCAAGCGCATTGCGCATCTGCGACAAAGAGATAAACAGACTTTTGTGCTCTATGGCGTCCGGTCTGGCTTTGGCTATCTGCACCAGCTGATCCAGCAGCCAGAAACCACACTCGAACCGATCATTTTGCTCTGCCAGCGTTTCAGTCTGCACTTTATCTTTATCACCGTATTTGAGAACCAGCATACTAAGGAAGTCAGTAGTGAGCCTGAACAGCTGGGATTCATTCAGTTTGACCATAGTGGTTCTATCTGAACGCAGTTTTCTGTCAGCCGACCCCAACAGTTTCAGCAATGGCTCAGGCACAACAGTCTCACCGTCATAGTGATTGACCCTGGGAACACTATCAATAACAGGCCAGCGTTCAAGAGGCGTCAACGCCCCGATCAGTTTATAAACTGGCTGTCGACTCAGCTGGTCCAGCAGGCGCCAATTATAGAGCACCGATTGCCGGCTCAATTTTTCTTTTGCGTCCATATCCATACTGTCTTCAGTCTGTACATCAAGACTCCAGAGCAATCGTTGAATGGCTATTCTGTACTGCGAGAGCTGAGTTTTTCCCTGAAGACAAGCATCGTTCAATGCAGCAAAATCTTTGGCCATTGTTGAGGGAATCTCCTTGCTCCTCAGGTAGGGTTCAATCTGTTGGTCAACACCTGTTTTCAAGCCATCCAGGGCAGTTTCTAGATATTCAAGCATCCTGCCAGCCTGCTCGAACTTGGATTTCAATTCTTCTACGGCCGCCACATCGCTCGTATCAACAAAAAGCGTTCTGATGCTCAGCCCCTTCAGTCACTGTAGAGTGAATTCAACCAGCTCACGGCCATCCAGCAGAGGCTGACTGTCCTCCTGGAGATAACCAGCGGACGTCAGACCAAACTCTTCAGCGCTTTTAAAGTATTCGGATTTGGGCGTGAACCAGTAATTCCCCCCAGACAACCTTTTGCAAGTAGCATTGGCCTCAACTGAGTCGTCTATCCACTCTGGTTCTATGTTGACCATTATCTTATTCGAGCTAACGGGAATGCCTTCCTCCGTTTTTTCCGGCAGAGAGGCAGGTGGAGACTTGCGACCAGGCCACTGTAAAGGATCAACACCAGGAATAACCGCACCCTCAAACTCTGGCAACGTGCCAGGGTCTATTGCCTGATAGCCCCACTTGAACCCGAACCGTCACTTCCCTGCATACCTTATTCCTTTTAACTGTTCAGGCCACCAGCAGATAACCCGGATAGACCAGTATCAGAAACACTCCTACCCCACGGCTCAGCAGCCTCTTTCTGAGCCCCCACACCAGAATACCCAGGACCAGAGTCACCCCGACATTCATCAGCACCGCCCGGTTCAGCTCCAGATCCAGGGGAACCGGCATAATCAGGGATGTCAGCCCCAGGGTGAAAAACACATTAAACAGGTTTGAGCCGAGCACGTTACCGATGACCATACCGGTCTGCCTTTTGAAAACCGCCACCAGCGAAGCAATAAGCTCAGGCAGTGAAGTGCCCGGACCGACAATCCACAGACCGATCAGACGATCCGGCATACCATAGGATTTAGCCAGATCTTCAGCCCCTTCAACAATCAGGTCGCCGCCCCAGGCCAGCAGCGCCAGACCGGCAATGATTTTCGGCAGCGCCATCACCAGCATGCCGCTCCCATTGACCATCTGTTCCGGAGAAGATCTGTCAGCCCGGGCGTCAGCGATGATGTAATAGAGAACAATGGCAAAGAAAATCAGGAAGACAATGCCGTCACTGACCATCAGCTCATGGTAATTAATGCCATCAAAGTAGAGTTCATTGCCACAGACCCCGACAAGAGCAGCAGAGATCAGGCACATGGGCAGGTGCTTTCCGGCGCTCTGGCTGTCCACTGCCAGCGGACGAACCAGGCAGCAGACCCCGATGATGATACAGATATTGAATATATTGCTGCCGAGGATATTGCCAATGGCCAGATCGGTATTGCCGTTAAGGGCAGAATGAAAGTTAACCGTAAACTCCGGCATTGAGGTTCCGAAACCAACCACAGTTGCTCCCACTACCAGCGGAGGAATCCTGAGTGTGCGGGCCAGGACAACTGAGCCATCCACGAGAATATGCGCACCGAATACAGCCAGGGCCAGCCCGGCCATCATGATTAGACCATCCATGGTCAATCCAATTAGTGGTTATTTAGTTTCAGTATAACGAAGCCTGAGAAACAGCAGGGCCACAGCCCCTAAACAGAGCCCCTACTTTCTGCTGATTACAGGCCCTAGATAAAAGTAGACATACCGCACAGCCACGTAAAATACCATCAGGGTGGCCACGGCCAGTTCCAGCATCCCCAGACGAAAGAACAGGCCAGATGTAACAGTTTCCAGCTCACTGCCCAGTTTAAGAAGGGCCGTAGCGCCAATAACCATGGGAAAGGTGAAAGCTGCATACCCTGGAGAAAAAGGCAGACGCAGCAACCTGACAAAAGCAATGTAGACAATCGCTGTCATGAAAATGGCCAGAGGCGTCAAAACACTGACCAGCACCAGGTCAGGCTCATTCGCAATGGTCAGATAGCCCGCAAGAGACAGGCTGGCCGGTGCAGCCAGTATGGCAAAGGTAGGCAGAGCAGCTTCCGGGATCATCCCTTTGAACAGCAGGCGATAGAGCATGACGGGGAGTTTCAGGAAATAGCTGGAGAGCCCGAACAGGAACAGCCAGCTCACGACCGGATCAAAGCCCATGCCGGTGCTGGTAACTGCAGACACGATAATGCCTACCGGCGGGACAAACCAGCTTGGCACCATATCTTCTAACCGGAAGCTTCTGGCCCGGTTACGGATGAATCCGCTCAGTAGCAGGATATGGGTCCCTACCGCAGCTACCCACAGGGTCCTGGCCGCCAGCCCTGCATAGGGCAAAAGAGCCTGTGAAATGACCATGATGGCCATGGTACAGGTTGGCATAACGCTACTGATCACTGGATGACCAAGATCCTCCCTGATTAAACGGGGATGCAGCATGAATTTCAACGCTACCTGCATGACCAGCAAGGCCGCCACTGTCGCTGCAGCGATCTTCAGCCCTTCCCCCTGCTCCGGCAACACTATGGCCCATGCAGCGCCAAGACTGGCAATACCCAGCGCCAGCCCACCCATTGGCGTTGGCACCCTTGCCAGACGCGCTTTCAAATTGTCATCAGTAATACCGGTAGCAGAAACCTGATTAAGGACTGTCATCAACTACTTTCCAAGAACCAAATAAGAGGGATGGGACCTGGAAGATAATAATAGAAAGCATTCCTGCTGTAGCAGTAGGTTCTCCACGTATCTTTCCAGTAATGACTTTTTTGCATACCTTAATCGGTATGTTTGGCAGAACCGGCTTCCTTGACTATCTTTGCTTCGTTGCCAACCGGATAAAGAAGTACAAACTTGTCGACATCACCCACTGCCCGCAGAAAAAAACGGAATTCGAGCCTCTGTCCCACTCGCTTCTGGACAGCCCTGATTGCGGCACTGATCCTGCTGCTACTGGGAGGCTGCGGGTCTGCCAAAAAGCCCTCTGAAGAAGACAAGGCCCTGCAGGCGCTGGACGTCAGTGATCTGAAAATGTCCATGCTGGCTGATATTGCCAGCATCGTTTTCAGCGATGGCGAGCTGGACGGCGGGGTCAAGAGCGATATAGCGCGCCTGGCCATTACTCCCCTGAGAAAATCAGAGGAAATTCAGATTGCCGGCAACGACAAAGTGACCCGCCCGGTAGCCGTCAGCTTCCAGAAAGCCTTTGAGCAGAGCCTGGTGAATATGGTCGACGAAGAGCAGGTCAGCCAGGCAACAGCGATCATTCATACCCGCAAACCGAGCACCCCCCTGTGCAATCCTCCGGGAAAGGCACTGCCGGAAACCCTGAATCTCTCCATGCGGGAAGATATGAAAAGACGGAAAACCATTGAGGACAGGACAATCACCCTCAGGCGGATGGCACGGCAAGGCCCGCCCATGGATCTCTATGTGGCCTATATCAGGGACGGTCTGCAAAAGCGGTCATCAAATGAGCAGGAGATATACCGCAGGGAAGTGAATGATGAGGCCAATACCAGCCTGCACGATTCCCCCATGACCTGCACCGAAATGCCGGATGAAATCGTCGGCGCTTCCTATGTCATAACCACGAAGAGAGGCAATACACTGTATTTTGGCAACAACGGCATCCAGGCTATTGACGGTTCAGGCAGCAACCTCTGGCGCTACTGGTTCGGCGGACTCAGGGAGGCACCGGTGAATGAACGCTATAAAGAGGTACTGAAATACCTGAAAGAATGTGGTCTTAACATCCAGCTCTGAGCATACTCCGGGATACTGAAACTGGCCAACGGTGACGGTCTTTTTTTCTCCCCGAACGGCACCCAGGCTAAGGACGCTGACAACACAATGGGCTGGGAGTACTGGTTCGATTCCCTCAACAACCCGGAGATGAAAAACAAGATGAATGAGGTTCTGCAGTTTCTGAAAGACTGCGGTCTGTAGATAAGTGTTTAACCCTGATCAACTCTGTTCTAACGACCCAGGACACCTAAGTAATTGTACGGAAATACCTCAATTATCAGCCAATTCCCCCATGACAAAGCCGCTTCACCGCACTAGAATCCGCCAACTGCTTCATCCGCAATCACCACACCAGGTTAGAACATGATCATGGAAAAAGTCATCGAAACTCCGGATGCACCTCCTGCTATTGGCCCATACTCCCAGGGTATTCTATTTGGCGACATAATCATCACTTCCGGCCAGCTGCCTATTCACCCGGAAACCGGTGAAATTTCCGAAAACACCAAAGACCAGGCGCACCAGTGCCTGAAAAACGTCAAGGCCGTTCTGGAAGCTGCCGGCAGCAACATGAGCAAGGTTCGCAAGGCCACCGTGTTCGTCAAGGACATGAATGACTTCACCGACATCAACGAAGTCTACAAACAGTATTTCACTGTCCCATTCCCGGCTCGCAGTCTCGTTGAAGTGGCCCGCCTGCCAAAAGACGTCAAGGTTGAAATCGAAGTCCTCGCCAGCATTGCATGATTACCGATCTCTGTCACTGACAGAAACAGCCTGATAAAAAAAAGGAGCTTTTCGCTCCTTTTTTATAGTTCCTATATAGTTCCTATATAGCTACCACATAAGGTCATCCGGTATCTGGTAGTCCGCGTACCAGTCTTCCTCTTCGCTGCTCAGCTCTTCCTTTTTCTCATTGTGCATAACAACGGCTTCAGGCATGCGCTCTTCGATTTTGGAAGCCACCGGAGCAAGAATCACGCGAAACTCAGGTTCATCCCCCGGCTTTGTGAGAACGGCAATGGCATACAGGCCACGGCTCAGGCGATTCTGCATCTCTTCGGTCACATAGATTTTCTTGACCTTGCTATCGTAAGCAAAGTTATAGCCTACATCACCACCGTCTCTGGGCAGTGTGTTCTGCTCAATCAGTTGACGCACCTGGGCCTCGAAAGCCTTCTGCTGACGCTCCTCTTCAAGTTTGCGGTTCAGCTCACGATCCCGCTCTGCCTGTTCGGCTTTTTGTTTTTCCAGTTCCAGTCGACGCTGTTCCTGATCCGTCATATGACCGGACTTGACCGCCTGCTTCTTCTTTTTCTTGCTACTGGACTTGGCTTTCAGGGCCTGCTGCTTGGTGGCCAGTCCGGCCCCCATCAGTTGATCTCTCAGTGATTTGCTCATGATTAGTCTGTTTTCCGGGAACCGGCATGGCACCCGAACTCGCTGCTTTGAATGAATCGATAAAGGATTGCATGTTAGCAACGGAGCAACCATTGAGCCAGCAGGCTTGCCCACAGAAAAAGCAGGCAGGGCAAAAAGAACGGGTAGTAATTTAAATCAGTCCTATCATTTATTGGTCATCCCACCGACGGTGGTGGCCAGGAGAGCTTGTGGAAAAGACAACTTGTATAGCCTTGAGACCATTCAAAATGTTCATCTTTGTTGCTGGCTTACTATCGTGTGAATACCTTTTTGCAACAACACCCACCATCTACCTGTGTGGCGCTGACAGCGAATCCATAAAAGACGCAAACTATGTGGTTTTTCAACCAGCTGCCTTAATGGAAGTTCGGAAGGCTGAAAACCGCAGTATGACGATACAGGCCGAGCCGATGAACTTCAGCAATTCATTAGCTCATCTATTCGTTGAACAAAATTTTCCTGTGCCCGCTTCC
>JBPCXN010000146.1:0-6883 GCA_051008495.1 Endozoicomonas sp.
TACATGAATGCTGAGCCTTCAAAAAACTATCCACAGTATTGCTCTATCAGGGTTCGGTTTAGTCTTGATGGACGATGATGCTGGTGGACACTCGGGACAAAATGGCGCACAAGGAAAGTAGCTGATAATAACAACAGAGGTTCCGGAACATGAGCAGCCCAGAAGATATTAAAACCCAGATGTTGCAGTCCATGCGTCGCCTGGCCAGCTCTGTATCCATTATTTCATCCGGAAATGGATCGGAACGCCACGCCATGGCGGCCACTTCCGTGACCTCCCTTTCGATGGATCCCGCTTCCTTGCTGGTGTGTGTCAACCAGTCCACGGCGATGCATGGCGCCCTGGATGACGGTGCGGATTTCTGTGTCAACATTCTCAGTCGCGACCAGGAAGAAGTCTCCGTAGTCTGTGGTGGCAAGGTTAAGGGTGAAGAGCGCTTCAATACTGGCAAGTGGCAGACCAGTGAACAGGGGTTGCCTTATCTGGCCGACTCTCAATCCGTGCTGGTTTGTGCGCAGGATGGACGCTACAGCTATGGCACTCATACTATTTTTATAGGCCGCATCAAAGAGATCAGGAACAGTGAGGCTGTCAGTCCGCTGATTTATGTTGATGGTCGCTATACGACCTCTGCAGAGGCCGCCGTCGAAGCCTGATCCCTTGGGAAAAAATAATAAAAAAAGGTTTACCCATGACGCAGCACAGCCAATCAAAGTCACCGGTCACACTGCCTGAACCGATTCGTGTCGATTCTGTTGATGAACTCAACTGGAACGATGAGCAGGATATCGTTGTCGCCGGTTTTGGTGGTGCAGGCGCTGCAGCTGCCCTGGAAGCCAGGGAGCAGGGGGCTTCCGTTATTGCCCTGGACAAGTATCAGGGTGGTGGCGCCACTGCCAGAAGTGGTGGTGTCGTTTATCTCGGTGGAGGTACCCGCTACCAGAAGGAAGCCGGCTTTGACGATAACGCTGAAGAGATGTTCAAGTATCTCAGCCAGGAAACAGCTGATGCCGTAAAGCCGGAGACCCTGAAGCGCTTCTGTGACCAGAGCCTTGAAAACATGGCGTGGCTGGAGCAGCAGCATGTCAAGTTTGCCGGTAATGTTCCATCGGTAAAAACTTCCTATCCCACCGATAAATATTTCCTTTATTACTCTGGCAACGAGGCGGTTGAAAGTTACGCAGAACATGCCCGGCCAGCACCGAGAGGTCATCGGGTCGCAGGCTCCGGGCTTTCAGGCCCCATCCTGTTTTCAGCCCTGAAAGAATCGGCCGTTGATAAAGGGGTTAAGTTACAGCTGCAAAGCGAGGTCACCAGGCTGGTGGTCAACCAGAATGGAGATGTTCTGGGAGTAGAAGTCAGACGATTGATGCCAGGCGCATCAGCGGCTAAAAAGCATAAACGGCACGATACCCTGTCAGCCAAGACTGCCCTGAGCATGCCGGCTTTCTCTGTGAAGCAGCGCAAGAAGGCCGAAGAGATTCACAACAGGGAAGGCGTTGTCGAATACGTTCGTGCTCGCAAGGGTGTCGTCCTGTCTACCGGTGGATTTATTTTTAACCGGGAAATGGTCAACAGTTATGGGCCTAAGTACACTGGAGGCTTGCCTCTTGGCACCGGCACCTGTGACGGCAGCGGGATATTGCTGGGTCAAAGTGCCGGTGGTGCCATAGACCGTATGGACAAGGTGAGCGCCTGGCGCTTTATCAATCCACCCATGGCCTGGGCCCAGGGCATTGTCGTGAATGACAAGGGTGAGCGTTACTGCAATGAAGAAGTGTACGGAGCGCGCCTGGGCTATGAAATGTGTGAGAATCATAATGGCCGCGGTATTCTGATTATCAACAAAGCGCTGCGCAAAGAAGCCATGAAGCAGATCATGCCAGGTAAAGCCTGGGGTTTTCAGATTATACCGGCGCTGCTGAGCATGTTCATGAATTCCAGGAAGGCCAACAGCATTGCTTCCCTGGCAAGCACTCTGGATATGCCGGAAGCCAATCTCGAAGCAACAATTCGCAAGTACAGCGCAGCGGCCAGGGGGGAAGCAACAGATGACTTTGGTAAGTCAGACAAGTTCCTTGCGCCTCTGGATGAGGGGCCCTGGTACGCCATGGACATGTCGGTGGACTGCAGTGTCTTCCCCTGTCCGGTCATGACTCTCGGTGGCTTGAAGGTGGACGAAGAGTCCGGTCAAGTCATGAAAGACGATGGCCAGGTTATCAAGGGGTTGTACTCTGCGGGACGAAATGCGGTTGGTGTCGCCTCTAACCTTTATCTCAGCGGACTCTCCATTGCTGACTGTATCTTCTCCGGCAGACGCGCAAGTCGTCATGCGGTTTCAATCAGCACAGCCGAAGAGTCCATCAATAACGAGAAAACGCCTGTGAGCGAGCCCTGTTAAGGACGACAGGAGTACTCCGCTTTCCTGCAGAAGGCAGGACACGGAGTACTACAGGACTAAATAGAAAGAGCGAGAAGTATAATGACGGGTGCAGAAGATATTATTCCAAAGGAAACCGGAACAGGGAAAAACCGTTACCATCGGCTGCAGGTCGCAGAGGTGATCGATGAGACCAGCGACAGCAAGTCTGTCGTGTTTCATATCCCGGACGAAAACATGGAAGTCTTTCAATACCAGGCAGGCCAGTTCCTTACCTTGAAAGTACCTTATGAAGGCAAGGATCTGGTGCGTTGTTATTCCCTGGCCAGCTCCCCGGATGTTGACCTGGAACACAAGGTGACCATCAAGCGGGTTGACGGTGGCCGTATATCCAACTGGATCAATGACGACGTCAAGAACGGTGATTTCATTGAGGTGATGCCGCCAGCGGGTGTCTTTACCCTCAATGACGGCGAAAACGATGTCGTACTCTTTGGTGGTGGTTCCGGCGTAACACCGGTGATCTCCATTCTCAAGACCGCCCTGAAATCCACCAGTCGACGGATCAAGCTGGTTTATGCCAACCGCGATAAGCAGTCAGTGATTTTCAGGGATGAGCTGAAAGAGATTCAGCAGGCCAACTCCGGTCGCCTGGAAGTCGTTTATATCTATGATGACTACCACGGTTTCCTGACCAAGGCTATGGTCGATATTCTTGTTCAACCCCACGACGGTGGCGAGTTCTATGTCTGTGGTCCCGGACCATTCATGGATACTGTTGAGTCGGCGCTGCTGGAGAGAGGGGAGGATAAATCCCGCATCCATGTCGAGCGCTTCGTCTCTCCGGCAGATCCGGATGAAGCAGCGGCCCTTGAAGAAAAAGCCAGACAGGCCGCCAGCAATTCAACAGTGGCATCCTTCATGGTGGATTTGTTCGGTGATGAGCACGAAGTTGCCTATGAAAAAGGCGACACCATGCTGCAGTCCATGCTGAAAGCGGGTCTGGATGCACCTTTCTCCTGCGAGGAGGGTATGTGCGGCGCCTGTATCTGTAACATCGAAGGCGACGGTGAAACTCAGCTGGGCATCAATGAAGTCCTGTCTGAAGAAGAGCTGGCCGAAGGCCTGACACTGCCCTGTCAATGTCGTCCAATAAGCGGGCCGGTGAAACTGGTTTTTGAAGAGTAAGGTAGTCAACAATGTTCGATCTGGCGTCTATAAAAACTATTCCAGAGCTGTTGGATGTTGTTGCAGAGCAGTATTCCAATCTGAATGCCATTGAAGATGGCCAGACCACTCTGACGTATCAGCAACTGAACCAGCTACGTCTGCAAGCTGCAGCGGCCCTGATTGATATGGGCGTTGAGCCGGGTGACAGGGTAGCCGTCTGGGCCCCCAATATCTGGGAGTGGGTCGTTGCGTCACTTGGCCTGCAGACGGCAGGTGCCGCCCTGGTGCCTCTGAACACCCGGATGAAAGGCGCTGAGGCTGGCTTTGTGTTGCGGGCCAGTGGTGCGAAAGTGCTTTTCTGCGTTGAAGAATTTCTTGGTTGCAGCTATCCAGCCATGCTGGAATCGGAAGAACTCCCTGAACTGGAAGCCGTGATCAGGTTTCGTGGTCGCGGTGATGAAGGTGTTCAATGGGATGATTTTCTGGTTGGTTCAGACCGGGTGAGCATGGATGTTGTCCGGCAAAGGCAGCAAAGCCTGACTGCTGACACTATGTCTGACCTGCTGTTTACGTCTGGAACAACCGGCCAGCCCAAAGGTGTAATGACCAACCATGGTCAGAACCTGAAAGTGGTGGCTGACTGGAGTGCTGTTGTAGGGCTTGAGGACGGTGATCGTTACCTGATCGTTAACCCGTTCTTCCACTCCTTTGGCTACAAGGCTGGCTGGCTTGCTGCGCTCATGCGCGGTTGTACCGTGCTGCCGGTTCAGATATTTGATGTGCCTGCCATTCTGCAGCGTGTTTCTGATGAAAAGATCTCGGTGTTGCCGGGACCGCCAACGCTGTATCAATCCATTCTCGCCCATCCGGCACTCAGTGAATTTGATATCAGTTCACTGAGAGTTGCTGTGACAGGGGCTGCAGCCATACCGGTTTCTATGATTCACCAGATGGTTGATGAGCTTGGCTTTGATACCGTTATCACCGCTTATGGCCTTACTGAGGTTTGCGGGTTTGCCACCATCTGTCGTGCCGGTGACGCCCCTGAGCTGATTGCCACAACCTCTGGCCGTGCCATGCCCGGAGTTGAAGTCAGATGCGTGGATCAGGACGGCGTTGAAGTGCCGAGAGGGAAGCCTGGTGAAGTAGTGGTTCGTGGTTTCAATGTCATGACCGGCTACTTCAACAATGAAGCAGCTACCCGGGAAACCATTGATGTGGATGGCTGGCTGCATACAGGCGACATCGGCATCATGGATTCAGATGGCTACCTGCGTATCACAGATCGCATGAAGGATATGATCATCACCGGCGGCTTTAATGTCTATCCGGCTGAAATCGAAAACCTGATGAGCACCCATAGTGCCATTACCCAGGTTTCCGTGGTCGGTGTGCCGGATGAACGCATGGGTGAAGTGGCCATGGCCTATATCATTCCGGCTCCCGGTATAGCCTTGTCCCGGGAGGATGTCGTTGAGTGGTGTCGTAAGGAAATGGCTAACTATAAAGTGCCGCGCCATGTGGCCTTTGTCGAGAGTCTGCCACTGAATGCTTCGGGCAAAGTCATGAAGTTTCAGCTGCGTGAGCAGGCAATGAAACTGATCGCCTGAGAAAGCAGGCCGGATTAAGAATTTGTCATTCTGGTCCGGCATTCAGGCTTTTCTTTCTCAGTAGATAGACGGCATCACTGAACCCAAACCAGCAGGGAATTTCTATTTTTTCAAGAATCTCCACCTGTTCAAAAAACTCATCGGTAGCACAGCTCCCATCAAGCCACTCTCCAATATAAATAATTTTTGTATCAGGCTTTAATGCTCGCACACATTTAGCAGCCAGCGGAGAGTGGGTGGGAGGCCAGGAAATAATCAGATAATCGAAGTTCGGAGCTTGATGGGTGGCCGTTTCTGCTCCAACAGCTTCAACATCAGTAACCGGGTCAGAAGGCGCTGTATCGGTCGCTCTGACAGAAACGCCCAAAGCCTTTAATTCCCGAGCCAGCCAGCCACGACCAGCACAGATTTCAAGACAGTTACCAGCACCTATCAGTCCTGCCAGCCTCCTGATCCACTGCTGATCAGGAATAGAGTGCAGGCCCAGTTCCACGAAGAGAGGTCGATAGCAGTTCTTTAGATACCGGCGCTCTTCAAGAGACAAGTTCGATAAACCTGGAAAAACCTCAGGCAGCTGCCCGTCGCAAAGGTTATCAACAACCTGGTCGAGTTGGCTGCAGACTTCTTTGGCGTCATCTGATAGACAGTTGTAAATATTGTCGAGCTTTAAACTGGCCAGAAGCCTCCATAGCCTGATTTCATTGATTTTATTGAGCCAGAACTGTTTTCTGGATGTAGCTGGAGGAAAGCAGGAAACAAGATGGTCTGCTGTTGTAAACAGATTTTGCCAGCTTACTGGAGAATCTGGTTTCTCTTTCTCAGCCTGACGGGACAGTATGCATTGAATGACATGCAAATCTTCGCCGCAGCTTGGACACTGATGCAAATTTTTAAGGCAGTGCTCGTGTAGCAGGTGCTGGCAGGATGTATAGATAACAGAATCTTCCTCATGAAATACTTCAGAGCAGTGGCAACATGGAAGGTTGATATATTCAATGTCCCGCCTCTCAACAAGTACGGGCCTTGCTGAGGCCTCTTCTTTCTGAGAATAAAGAGGATACAGCTGAATGATCTCCTTTCCAGCAGCAAAGAAAATCTGTTTGCGGCTGTAACAGGGTCTGACTATGGCAGACTGCTGAAAAAAGACTGTTTTTTCGGAATCGGTAAAAAAATCTTTGATATTCTTTTCCAGCAACCTTCTTATGTATTTTTGCCTGTCAAAAGAGAAAAGCACGATGAACAGAGAGGGTTGAGTTGTTGCTGACAGTGACCAGGGTATTTTCGGATAAAAAGGCGGAACTCCTGAGCCATAATAAAATAAAGGCCAGAATGACTCTGAACTGGACGTAAAGCCGAAAGCGGATTGGTTGGCTGTATGATTACTTCCATAAGCGGATCTTATTGCTTCACTGTCGTTAGCGTGCCCCCTGAAGCAGAGTATGCAAAGTACTGTCAGCAAGGTTAAGGACAGAACACTGCCAGCTTTATCTGAAGCTTTCATCGCCGTATTGGAGTGTTTCTAGAAATGGGTTTCTTTGCACCAAGCATAGATGAAGAATCGCTTATAGAAACATCTTTGGCAGATTTTCCAGGTGAAAGCCGCCGTCCAGAATATGCGACAACAATTGGTTAGATACTAGTACATGGTTTCAATGAGTTGGATGGGTTCAGTGGTTCATAAAGCGGCCATATGCAAGGCAGACTTGTGCAGGCATAGTTATTC
>JBPCXN010000147.1:0-19675 GCA_051008495.1 Endozoicomonas sp.
CAGAAGCTGTTAATGGAACTGGAAGCTCTATCAGACCAGGAGCTTGAACAACGTCTGAAGTTCAGAGTGGGTCAGCTGGGTATGACGGGGCAGCCTGCTGCTGATGAAAAGGTTCCGGACATTCGCATCTCCGCCCTGGCGCAGCTGGGCCGGGAGCTATTTTTCAGCAAGAACCTCAGTGGTGACCGGGATATAGCCTGCGCCAGTTGCCACCACCCGTTGCTGGGTGGCGCCGACGCTCTGTCATTGCCTGTGGGTGTTGACGCCAGGGAAGACGACCTGGTCGGACCGGGTCGATTGCACGACGGTGACCGCTTGAAAGACCCGGAAGCTGATGGTGGCCCGAACGTTGAGAGAAACTCCCCCACCACCTTCAATAGCATTTTCTATCGGCAGGGGCTCTTTTTCGATGGACGGGTTGAGTTCTTTCAGGATCGGGAGGTAATTCGTCATAAATCGGAGCGCCCGATCAGTACCCCGGACAGCTTGTTCAGAATGCCGGACCCTGAAGCCGGTAGCAGCCTGCTGCAGGCTCAGGCGCGCTTGCCGCTGGTGGCACTGAATGAGATGCGGGGGTTTTCCCGGGAGTTTTTTGCCGCTAACCATCAAGTTCGGCAGCGGCTGGTGCAGAGGTTCAGGGAGGATGTTCAAAGCCAAACCAATAGCCGCTGGCGTGATCTTTTCCGCAAAGCTTTTTCTGCGAAGGAACCAGCTTCGGACAGCCCGAAGACATTGGATGTATTGATCACAATGGATCGTATTACTCTGGCTCTGGCGGAGTACCAGAAATCCCAGGTTTTTATCAATAGCCCCTGGCGGGACTGGATTAACAACAAAGAAGAGCTGTCCAGGCAGGCCAAACTGGGTGCGTTGCTATTTTATACACCCAGGGAGACTGGCGGTGTTGGCTGCTTTCAATGCCACTCAGGTGATTTCTTTACCGATGAGCGTTTCGCTATCCTGGCAGTTCCCCAGTTTGGCCGGGGCAAGTCTGTGCACAATCGTGACCTTGGACGTTATGGGGTCACCAGACATGGTAGAGATCTGTTCGGGTTCCGAACGCCCAGTCTGCTGAATGTCACCGAAACAGCGCCCTATGGCCATACCGGAGCTTTTCTGGATCTGGAGGGGATTGTCCGCCATCATCTTGATCCCCGGCGCAGTATTGAGCAGTTTGACTTCAGTTTGCAGCAGCTGCCCCAGTTCAAGGGGTTGGGCGTAGACTACCCCGAAGCCCGGAACAATACCCAGTCGATTCTGAAAATCCTGGAACTGGACAAAAACAGCCCGGCATACAAGGCACGGAGCAGTAGCGACCAGAGTGTTGAACTGCAGAGAGTCCAGACAAAGTATGTGGTCAGTTTTCTGAAAACCCTGACCGATCCCTGTGTCACAGAGCCAGCCTGTCTGACCCCCTGGCTGCCGACTGAACCGGTTATGGATGCTTTCACACTGCAGGCGCGCATTCCCAGGCAATTCGATAATTCCATCTCCAGAATCTGGAATGAACCGGAACTCTCTCAAGAGTCAGTGCAGCCTGCAGTGCTTCCTGAGTTGCATGATGAGGGTCTGTATAACCCCAGGTGTTCCGCCAGCGGGCGACGGCCCCAGCTCAAGAGAGCTGTCGGTTTCAGTAAGCTCTGGGGGGAGGGCTTCCTGTCGAGCCAGGAGGGGACGTACAGACGGCAGTACCTTCGCAGTGACCAGACCAGCATGAAGAGAAACATTTATCTGACTCGCTTTATGAGCAGCGGGGGTGTCGCCAGTGGTGACCTGGATGGCGACTGTCTTACCGACCTGGTGGTTAGTATGGGGAGCGATGCAGCGCCAGCCGTATTTCTCAACCGGGGCGAAGTTGGTTTTCAGAGGGTGGCCGGGAGCTGGGGGCTGGAGCAGGCTTCCGGGATGGCTGGTGCCATGCTGGCGGACCTCAATGGCGATGGCTGGCTGGACCTGGTGGCGGGCAGCATCGCTGACCGGGGGGAAGTTTATGTTTATCTGCATAATCGACGGGACAGCTTTGTACCCGTGGCGAAACCGGGGATTCAGGCTCATACCCCTATCGGTGCAGGTCTGGGTGATATTGACGGTGATGGAGATCTGGATCTGTTTCTGGCTGAGTGGAGCCACATGGTCGGCGCTGAGCAGGAACACCTTTGGCTGAACAATGGCAAGGGACTGTTCCGCCCCGGTGGGAGAGAGTATGGACTGACCGGGCATATTGGTGAGCAGGACTACACCTTGACACCGAACTTTGCTGACCTTGACGGTGACGGTTGGGCTGACCTGCTTCTGACCAGCGACTACTTTATGACCCAGTTTTTTATGAACGACAATGGAAGAGCATTACAGAACCATACGGACAAGGACATCATTAATGATGAAAACGGTATGGGCGCCGCTATCGCTGATTTCGACAATGATGGCGACTTGGACTGGTTCCTGACCAGCATCTTCCAAACCGTAGGAGATCACTCCAACATTACAAGGAAGATAGGTAGCACAGGCAACAGGCTATATAGAAATGAGGGCAGGCAGAATTCCCGACAGGTTTTCAGGGATGTTACCGACAGCGCCGGTGTCAGGGATGGCGGTTGGGGATGGGGAGCCTGTGCGAAGGATTTCAATAATGATGGCTGGCTGGATATTTTTCATGTCAACAGCTTCTTTATGCACCCATCGGATATGTCCCGCTACTCGAAAATGTTTGACCTCCGGCGGAAGGAGTATGAACAGCTGGCGAAGTTTTCGGATTCTGAGGCTTTTGCTGCAGAAGTAAACCGGCTCACCGGAAGGAGGGTGTCAGAATTCCTGACTGGGGAGGGGCTGGGCGAATTCCATAATGAAGTTCTGAATGACAGGGAGTTCATGAAAATATTTGAGCCTTTTTCAGGGCAGCCATCTCGGTTGTTTATCAATAACCGAGATGGAACCTTCACTGAACAGGCTGCCGACCTGGGTATTGCCGACACAGGCGAGGGGCGGGGCATCGCCTGCTTTGACCAGGACCGGGATGGAGATATTGATGTGCTGATCGTCAATAATACCGGCGAGCCGGCATTCTACCGTAATGACCTGAGCGGTCCTGACACCCATTATCTAACCGTGAAATTACTGGGCAAAACCCCCAACGTTCACGCCATTGGCGCCCGGCTCTATCTGGAAACCCCGGACACCGTGCAGATGCGGGAAGTGCGGGTGGAAAACAACTATATCTCCCAGAATCCCATTGAGAGTCATTTTGGCCTGGGCGCCCATACCCAGGCTTCACGGCTCACCGTCGTCTGGCCTGATGGTACCGAGCAGTCCTTCTCTGACCTTGCAGGGAACCGGATGCTGGTGCTCCGGCAGCCCTGAAAGAATCAGTCCCGTTAAAGAAAGGAATACCCCGCCCAGAAAGCGCCTAAACTGAAGCCGTCCACAGAGTTCAGTTGCAGGATAGGCCATGACAAAACATGACAAGCACCATGCCCCGGGCGTTCAGTGGGTGACTCTGGATAATGGCTACAGGGTCTGGACCCAGCGGGTTGGCTCGGGTTCGATCAAGCTACTGACACTGCATGGTGGTCCGGGCTGTACTCATGAATACCTGGAATGCCTGGAAGAGTTCCTGACGGCAGCGGGTATTGAGGTGATCTTTTATGATCAGCTCGGCTCCTATCATTCCGACCAGCCGGACGATGAAAGCCTCTGGACTCTGAACCGGTTTGTTAATGAGGTGGAACAGGTTCGGCAGGCGCTGGAACTGGAGGATTTCTACCTGTTCGGGCACTCCTGCGGTGGGCTCTGGGCCATCGAGTATGCTCTGAAATACCAGGTTAATCTCAAGGGGCTGATCCTGGGGAGTATCACCGGCAGCATCCAGTCCTACATGAGCCACGTCAATCACCTTAGAAATCAGCTGCCTGCCGAGCTGGTGACGGTGATGAAAGAGTATGAAGACAGTGATAATCTCGATAACCCGGACTATCAGCGGTTGATCATAGAGCATCTTTACCGGGAGCATATCTGTCGCCTGCCAGAGTGGTCAGAGCCATTGCAGAGGGCTTTTGAGCATACCAACCGCAGGGTCTACAACATCATGCAGGGCAACAATGAGTTTGTCTTTACCGGTAACCTGCTGGGCTGGGATCGCTGGAATGAACTGGCGGAAATCCGCGTGGCGACCCTGGTGCTGGCTGGGCGTTATGACACCATGGCCCCGGATGACCAGAAACAGATGGCGTCTGTTATTCCCCACAGCCGGGTGGTGATCTGTGAGAATGGCAGCCATTGCGGCATGTGGGATGACCCGGAAAACTACCGGGCAGCCCTGCTGGGATTTTTCCGGGATGTGGAGTCGGGACGCTTATGACAGGCGCCTAAACCCACGATATTAACAATCTAAGGACTTGTCTGAAAATACGTTTCTGATTTCTCCAGCGTCCCATGTCATCCCTCGCATTGGCGGGGACCCACAGATCATGACGAGTTCCAGGGTATCGAAAAATGGAAGTTATTTTTATGTCAACAAGACCGGCTGCCAGTGGCGCTGCATGCCTTCAGACTTCCCGCTCTGCTGGATTTTTTTCGGGATGTGGAGTCGAGCGTTTATGACAGTCATTGTCCTTCAACTATGGTAGGTTAATAACGATTACCTGCAGGCTGCAGCATTTGGCCGCCATTAAACCAGTTTATTCCGCCGCTTATCTCCCGTACCTCATGAGTGATTCAAGCCAGCCGACATTCTGAGCGAACCGCCGACAAAGCTTGAAATCAACAAGAGGCACAGGGATCGTGCGAGTATCATCAGACTCTCTCTTTACCAGAGCCGTTTTCTCTGGAAGTGTGCTGGCGGCTGCGGTGTTCATGACCGGAAGCGTCCAGGCTATTGATCTAAATATCACTGACTCTGTTGAAATCAATACCAATGAGCCCCGGCGTATTACTGTTCGCCAGAATGTTAGCGCTTCCGGATCGGGGAAACCGGTGATTCTAACCAACGCTAGTCTTGGGGGTATCCTGATTGATGTCGGCAGAATCATTGATACCAGCCCAGGACCTTTTGACAGTGGCGTTAACCCTGCTGCCGCAACCATCTATATCGCGGAAGAGGGTGTCCTGGAAGGTGTCCTGGATAACCAGGGACATATACGCGACGGTGTTTTTATCCAGGGTTCATCGACCCATGAAAGCAGTGGTGCCTACTGGAGCCAGGGACAGGATGCTACAAACCAGGCCTCACTGGCGGGTGGTTACAATGTTTTGGAGGGGAGGCGGTCCTTATCACGGACATTCGACACCATTAATATCGATTCCCATTCCTACATAGACTTTATCACTGTGGGAGAAGGGGGGGGGATCAACTCAGCAGGAGAGAAAACCAGCGCCATCCATGTGGATGAACTGGGACGTATTGGCGGCAACTTTTCCCAGACAGCCAGTGCCGGAAATATCGTTATTGAAAGAAGTGAATCGGATACCGCTCTGCGCATTCTTGGTGATGTCGGCTCCATAACCGGCAGAGCCATTAATATCCTCGGATCTGTTACAGGTAAGCTGGAAATCGGGCCCCAGGCGCGAGTGGGGGTGGCGAGCGAAGATCTCAGAGGCACCATCCCGGCTGTGGCGGTGGAAGGCAGCTTTACCGGCACCATGCAGAACCAGGGTGAAATCTATTCGGATGTTATGATTCGGGGCACCCACCAGGCTAACGAGGGGGCTGCCTACTGGTCAAGGGGAACCAGTGATGACCAGGCGATACTGCTGGGAGGCTTTATCGCGGCTGAAGATGGTATTGTCGGATCAACCACAGCTCATGGTATTCATCTGGACGAGTATTCAAAGGCTGACAGAATCGGTTCCGTTGGCGATGAGCAAAACGGTGGCCAGAGCACCATTTACAGTAACGGGCAGGACAGAAACGCCATCTATGTGCACCAGCTGGCAGAACTCGGGGTATCCGCCGATGAGCCAGCCATCGTCGCGGCAAACGGTGGGGAAATCATCAGCTTTGCCGGTGACGCCATTGTTATGGATGGTACTATTACCGGAACAGTGCTTGTGAATAATGGCCGGATTACAGCCGAATCCCAGGGTGCCAGCGCGATCAACTTCCTTTCCTCCAACACCCCGCTTAATTTTATTCAGCGGGGTGATGACTCTCTTACCACCGGCAGCATATTGGCCAGCGCGGGCTTGAATAATGACCTGGTGCAGTTCCATGGCGGCAGGTTTGTTGGCACAACCATCCAGAATGTCGATGAACTGGAAATCAGTACGAAAACCGCCAGCATCAGCATCACCAGTGACCTGGTGCTACCAGCCCTGACAACGATCCTCCTTGAGCCCGAAGTCACGGTCGGCAATCACGGCCAGGAAACCACGGGGATTGATACCACTGACACTGTCATTACCGTTGGCGGTGAGCTGGGTGTTGAAAGTACTGGCAGCAGGCTGCTGATCAAACCTGTCTCCATTGAAGCGCACAATATGATTTCCGAAGGAACCACACTGACTATCGCTAATGCTGGCGATATCAGCCGGGATGTGAACCAGCTGGATGTGGATTACGGTAATCCGCTGCTAAGCGCTGATGCAACGGTTGAGTCGAATCAACTTATTGTCACACTGACGCCTTTTGATACAGGGTTTCTGGCAGATGGGCTGACCGAACAGGGATTGAGCGAAACGGAAATGGTCGTCATTAAAGAAGCGCTGGATGCCTCCCTTAGCGTCATTCCAGCTGATGAAGCCAAGGCCCTTCAGATTTTCGAGACTATCAGTAAAGCCGATGGTGATTATGCGCAACTGGCCAAAGAGGTTAAGCAGGGTTCGACAGGCGGTGTTCAGAAGGCCGGGCAGGGGCTGATGAATAATGTTCAGAGAACAGTGGATAACCGGTTGTACGGGCTGAGGAGAGGAGGAAAGTATCGGCGCGGCCTTAATTTCGGAGGCCAGTTCTCCAACGGTGCCACATGGGGACAGTTTATTTACAGCAAAGGCACGCAACAGGCCATAGATTCTGAGCCGGGTTTTGGCCATAAAACTCTGGGGCTGACCCTGGGCACCGACGCCCCATTTGAAGAAAACTCCCGTATCGGGTTGGCCCTGAGCCTGTCCCGCAGCGCCATTGATGGTGATGATGGCGATAAGAACGAGAATTACAATTTCCTGGGTTCTGTCTATGCCTCATGGAATAACAATACCTGGTTCTTTGACAGCATTCTGACGGTTGGCCGGGGTGACAATGACATCAAGAAATATGTGCAGGGGCAGGAGGTCAAGGGTACTTTTTCCACTGAGCAGTGGGGTTTCCGCTTTCTTGGCGGGTTAACGAAAAGGTTTGGCAACTGGGATCTTTCGCCTCTGGGTGAATTCAACTTTGGCATGGTCCGCAATGGCAAGTTTGAGGAAAAGGGCAATACCGGTTTCGAACAGAGTGTCACGTTCCGGGATTACCGTACGGTCGAGGCTGGTGCGGGCCTGAAGCTGAAAGGCGAGTACTGGTTCAATAAGAACGTGGTGATGCCAGAGTTCAACCTGATGGGCTATTACAATTTTGTCACTGACGGCAGTCAGGTCAAGACCGCTTTCCTGGCAGGAGGCAACCCCTTCACCGTCACCGGGCCGGAAAGAGACAAATTCCGCTTCAACACCGGCCTGGGGCTGGGCTTCAGGATTGGCAGCCGCTGGACCATCAGAACCCTCTACGATTACAGCTGGAGCAAACATTACAAGTCAGACAGCTTTACCGCCCGAACCCGCTATGAGTTCTGATTCTCTCTGATACGGTTAACTACTGGCCGTTTGCCTTCAAGGCTCTTATCCTTCGTTCCCAGGAAAAGAAGAAACAGGAGTAAGTCATGATCAGGTTGTGTGCTCTGGAAGAGCTGGATAATCCCGGGAGCAAAGGCTTCCACAATGAGAAAGGGCATATCTTTGTGGTTCGGCGTGATGATGAAGTCTATGCCTATGAGAACTCCTGCCCGCACCTGGGAATAAACCTGGAATGGCAGCCGGACCAGTTCCTCGACAGTGAAAAAAGACTGATCCAGTGCTCCACCCATGGCGCGTTATTCCTGATGGACACCGGTGAGTGTATCGCCGGTCCCTGCCCCGGCGACAAGTTGAATCAGGTACTCTGTGAAGTCAGGGATGGCGATATCTATCTGATTTAGGAAGCACCTCCTATATCAGCTTTGTGTCGCATGATGTCGCGGCGCTGCTTTTTGTCAGGCCGGCGCTCAGGCCTCGGTGTTGCACCCCGCATGGCCTTGCGCTGTTCGGCTGAAGCTTCCCTGGCGTTGACACTTTCCGGAGTTTCCTCGTAGAGCTGCTGGGCCAGCTCTGCTTTCTGGCGCTTGTCGTAGAGTTCCCGGACAATGACCGTTTTCTCATCCCAGCCGGTGCGAAGGCGGATTTCGTCGCCGACCCTGGGCTCCTTGCCAGGCTTACAACGTTGCCCGTTCAGGTGTACCTTGCCGCCGTCAATGGCGCCCTTGGCAATGCTTCGGGTTTTGTAAAAACGTGCGGCCCACAGCCACTTGTCGAGGCGAATTTTGTCGGATGACTTCTTATCCGCTATTGGCATTGCAGATTGACTCATATAACCATTAATTTGCGAAAATCTTCTATAGCCTGGTACTGGCCGGTTTCCCAAGCTCTCTTCTGGCTGTCAGGATAGCGTATCGCCAGAAGGTGAGCTATGCCATAGGTTCTGGCGGCATCAAGAATGCCGATGTTGTCGTCAATAAAGAGCGCACGGTCCCGGTTCAGGCTGATGTCTGCCTCCAGCTGTTGCCAGAAAGCCTGGGACTCTTTTGGGAAGCCGAAGTCATGGGAGCTGATCAGCCGGTCGAAGTAGTGGGCCATGACCAGGCGCTCCTGCTTGATGGACAGACTGTTCGGATGGGCATTGGTGATCATGATGACCTCCTTGCCCTGGTCCCTGAGATTCTGAAGGAAAGCTTCGGCATGGGGCCTGAAGCTGATCAGGTGGTTGATTTCCCGCTTGAGGGCGACAATGTCCAGGTCCAGCTCTTTCTCCCAGTAATCCAGGCAGTACCACTGGAGCTTGCCATACATCTGGCTGAAGCGGGGTTCCAGCTCGGTTTTCGATTGTTCCAGGGAGATACTGTGCTTCTCTGCGTATTTCTGTGGAACGTATTCCTGCCAGAAATAGTTGTCGAAATGCAGGTCAAGAATAGTGCCGTCCATATCCAGAAGGACAGTATCAACGGCTTTCCAGTCGATCATGATAGTACTCTTTACACGTGGCAAACAGCGGGAGAGAGAGTAATAATACTCGCTCAGAAAGAGGCAGGGAACGATGACAAACAAACCTGAAATCCGGGCATGCCGGGAAATCGCCAGAAGCCGGCTGTTCCGCGTTGAAGAACTGGAGCTGAGTTTTTCCAACGGCGTCGAGCGCACCTATGAGCGGCTGGGCAGTTTTGGCTCAGGCCACCGGGCCATCATGGTGGTGCCGATTGTCGACGACAATCACTTCCTGCTGGTGAAGGAATATGCCTGTGGTACCGAGGATTATCAGTTATCCCTGCCCAAGGGTCTGGTCGAACCCGAAGAAAGCCTATTTGACGGGGGGAACCGTGAACTGAAGGAAGAAGCCGGCTTTGGTGCTCGACAGTGGGACTATCTGAGCGAATTTACCCTGTCGCCCAATTACATGAAAAACCGTATTCATGTGGCGGTGGCGAGAGACCTCTTCGAAGAGCGGCTCGAAGGTGACGAGCCGGAGACTATGGAAGTGGTGAAATGGTCTTTTGACCGGCTGATCGAGTTGAATGAGCGGCCGGACTTTTCCGAAGCAAGAACACTGGCAGCCCTGTTTCTTACCCGTGAAAAGCTAAGGGCCGGGTTGCTGGACCCGCCTGCAGGAGACGACAATGCCTGATGATGTACTGGCAGGGAAACTCAGAGAGATTGCCCGCAGGGCCGGACAGGAGATTCTGAAAGTTTATCAACAAGAGGATCTTGGCGTTGAACGAAAGCAGGACGCCACGCCGGTAACGGTCGCGGATCTGCGGGCTAATGCCGTTATCGTCAAAGCACTCTCTGAATTAGACGACATTTATCCGATTCTTTCTGAAGAATCGGAACACTCTCCCTATGCTGAGCGAAAGCACTGGCAGCGGTACTGGCTGGTGGACCCGCTGGACGGCACCCAGGAGTTCATTAATGGCAATGACCAGTTCGCTGTGAATATTGCCCTGATGGAAGGCCATTTCCCCATCTTCGGGGTGGTGTATGCGCCAGTGACGGACACCTGCTACTGGGGCGGGGAAAGCCTGGGAGCTTTCAAGCAGGTGGGAGGAGGTTCTGTAACAGCTATACGTCCAAGGTCGCTGGATGCTGAAAAGGAAGTGATCGTCTTAGGCAGCCGCAGTTATGCCACACCCCAGGCTGCGTCCTATCTAGAAAAACTCAAGGAATTCTATCCCGGCCTTGAGTTGAGACCGGTAGGCAGTTCTCTCAAGAGTTGTCATATTGCGGAAGGCCTGGCTGATCTTTATCCACGGCTTGGTCCCACTTGCGAGTGGGATACCGCAGCGCCTCAGGCAGTGGTGGAAGGTGCGGGCGGCCGACTGTTGAACTCTGCCGGTGAACGTTTTCCCTATAACACCGGAGAAAGCCTTGTGAATCCAGACTTCCTGGTGCTGGCCGACCCGGAACAGGGCTGGCGGACATTCTGGAATGAAGAGCTTCTTAGCGGCTTCCAGGCTGGGCGGTAGAAGCCGCCCACTCAGAGAAAAGAGTCAGAAGTTATAGCGGAGCCTGTTAGCCTCAACACGGAGATGCTTCTCAGGCTCCTGCGACACCTCACCTTTAATAATCATGGGCGTTTTGAACAGCAGTCCCTTGTCGGGAATGTCTTCATTACGGATTTCCACACGGATCTCACCGCTTTTGTCCCGGAACAGATAGGTGCTGCATTTCAACTTCCTGATGATCTCTCCAGACAGCCTGACCAGCTCGTCGTCTTCCGGCTGCGATAGAATTTCATCAATGTTGTGTTTTTCATAAACCTTGCCCGGGTTGGCCTGATTCTGTTCAGCGGGCAGGGGGAAGAAATCCTCGGAGATAGCCATTGATACCGGCAGCGCCGCAAAGAGCAGAATAATTGATATCCCTTTCATAGTATTTTCCGTCAGTGCTTCCTGATGCAGATCAGGAAAAGGGTTGAAAGTTGTCCAGCGTTATTTGCAACTGAAAAATCACAGTCTCTGATTTGAGAATAGTCGTTAAGACATGGTTAACGGCTGTCAGGTTTTTGACTGCCTGGAACCCAGATGAAGGTTTTCAGCGTCGGCATTGCACAAAGTTCGGATTTCAAAGCCGGGTGGAATGCTGAATAATCCCGAATATTTACCGGACAGGATCATGATTCGTAAGCTGCCCGTCTGGGTGTGGTTCGGAGGGGTGCTGTTGACCCTGTCAGCCGGGTTAATCAATTCCGTTGCCCTGCTGAGCTACGCCAACCAAGCGGTTACTCATGTAACTGGGTCTATTTCGCTATCCAGTGTCGCCATGTCGCAGGGGAACTGGAGTGGCGTGGGGCACTTGTCGGCGGTTGTGGTGTTTTTCTTTCTTGGCTCAGTTCTCAGTGGCGCGATTACGCGGGGCAGCCAGCTTCGCAAGGGCAGGCGCTATGGCGTTGCCATGCTTCTGGAAAGCTTTCTTCTGCTTTGCTCCATGATGCTGTTCACACACAGCTCCCTGTGGGGGCAACTGATAGCATCACTGGCCTGCGGTTTGCAGAACGGCATGGTGACCACATTCAGTGGCGCCATTATCCGTACAACGCACATGACCGGCATTGTCACCGATCTTGGTAACAAGATCGGCCTCTGGCTTACCGGTGGCGAGATGGATCTACGACGCTTCTGCCTCTATCAGTTGTTGCTGTCGGGATTCATCAGTGGCGGAATTATTGGTGCGTTGTCGTTTGAAACGATGGGCTATTACACTCTGCTGATACCGGCAGTGATCACCGGGGCCGGTGGTCTTGCCTATATGATTCATGTCATCAAATTAAGAAAAAAGCGGGAAAGCATTGAGGTGACCGGCTGACAGTACAGGTATAGTGTCGGTGTAATCATAATAAAGCAGGGTCGCACGGCGAATGACATACCTGAACATGGCCTTTGTTCTGTTTTCACTCCTCTTCATCGCCACCATGGAGCTGGTTACCGGCTATCTGGGCGTCTTGCTCAAAGTCATTCCTGTCCTGCTGCTCATGCTTCTGGTGTTTCAGAGCCTGGAAGGTCGCTGGCGGCTGGGCATGCTGATAGCCCTGGGCTTTTCGGCCGGTGGTGACACCCTGCTGGGCCTGCATGGCATTCATGGCGGATTGTTTGTGGCTGGGCTGGGGAGTTTCCTGGTCGCTCAGGTGATTTATGCCGGCCTGTTCTGGATGGAACGCAGTTCAGATACAGGACGGGTGAAATACGCCCTGGCTTATTTCCCGGTTGCCGCCCTGCTGGCCATGGTTATCGTTCCTGCTTCCGGAGAATTGATGGCGCCGGTCTTTCTGTACCTGCTGGCTATTTCAGTCATGGTGATGGGCGCAGCTGTTTGTAACAGGCCATTGTCGTTGCTGTTCACAGGCGCCTGTCTGTTTGCGCTGTCCGACAGTTTGATAGCGGTAAATAAGTTCCTGTTTACCCTGCCCATGAGTGGTGTCTGGATCATGGTCACCTATTACGCCGCCCAGTATCTGATTGTCAGGGGGGTAATCAGCTCGGCGACCAGGCAGTAAGCGTGAAGTCAGGGCATACTCTGGTGGGGCATTAAATTGACGTTGTTACTTCCGCTCAAAAGCCGGTGATTCATACTCGCTGTAGTTGATGATGTCCCTGGGCCAGCTGGTTTTCTCACGCTCTCTTCTGCGTCTCTCTTCAATGGTTTCACCCAGAATCTCGACGTGCTTTTTCTCCATCAGCTCGTTCAGATCATCGTTGGTGACGATGCGCATGTATACCCCGGCCTGCATAAAGCCTTCGCAGCGGTGCTTCTCTTTTTCACCGGGACTGGTTCCGGCCTTTTTTGAGCGATAAATAGCCTCAATCTGCCGGGTGACTTCCCTGAGGAATCTATGTTTGTTCATTGTCGTTCAATTATTTCTGTTCCCGCATGTCTCGATAGTATCATGAGGATGCAAAGGCGAATATTCCGGAACCATGATATCCAGCTCAGTGCTCACAGGTATGCCTGCACAGTGGCTGGCTGATGGTTCTTTACTATCCAGTTCGGCCGAAAATTCAGTAAATTTAGAGGCCATGTCAGTGGCGGCAACGCCGAGCTGAAGCGTTTCGGGATGCTGACTTTTCTCCACCCGGCATTCTTGATTAGAATGTCACTTTCTTCCCTTGGTCGTGTCAATAAAGCAGGACACTTGTACAGCAGCCTCCTGGTTGTCAGTCATGCATTGATACCCCTTCAATCCTTCTATTCGAGCGCGTTATGTCCAGCAGAAATGATGTGTCCCTGAAGTCTACAGCCCTGGTCGCTGATGTAGGTGGCACCAATGCCCGCTTTGCTCTCGTTGTTAATGGCGTGTTACAGGCGGACAGTATCCAGGTTCTGGCCTGCAATGATTTTGAGAATCTGGATGGAGCTGTCAGGCAATATCTGGAGCAGCAGAATGCCACTGTTGATGAAGCCTGTATGGCGTTCGCCTGCCCGGTTGCCGATGGCTCAGTCAATATGACCAACAACCACTGGGCTTTTGAACGCAGCGCCATGCAGGAGAAGCTGGGGCTGAAGTCTTTCAAAATCATCAATGATTTCACCGCCCAGGCCCTGGCCCTGCCAGCTCTGGAGGAATCTGACCTGATCAAGGTCGGCGCTGGGGAGGGGATGGCCTATGCCGCAAGGCTGATTATCGGCCCCGGCACAGGCCTGGGAGTGGCCGGTCTCAAGCCGGTGGCAGAAAACTGGCTGCCACTGCCTGGCGAGGGTGGTCATGCGGCTTATTCGCCAGTCTCTGAAATGGATCAGCAGGTACTGGCCCATCTGTTGGAGGGTCAGCCATTTATCTCCTGGGAAACTGTCCTTTGCGGTTCCGGCCTGGAACTGCTCTACAAAACGCACAGTGCGTTACTGGGAGAAAACAGGACTCTGGAGGATTACGAAATCACTGAACAGGCGTTGGCAGGTGAAGGTGTAGCGAAACGGGTGCTGAACCACTTCTGTGAGCTGCTTGGCCGTGCTGCCAGCAATGCCGCATTGACTGTTGGCGCCCAGGGCGGTGTCTATATTGCTGGTGGCATTATTCCACGCTTTCCGGAGTTCTTCGCCGAATCCGGTTTCCGGCAGGCTTTTGAGGCCAACGACAAAATGATTGGCTACGTGAAAGCGATGCCAACCTACCTGGTGACCGCAGAAAACCCGGGCCTGATCGGAGCCTGCGCTGCGCTGCATAATCCTCTGGTGTAAACTATTCCCGTGAATGGTTGAGCCAGCATCTTTGGCTCGACCATTTGCTTCCAGGCACTCTCTGATCGATCAGGTCAGAATGGCGATATACAGGTCTTCCACTTTTTTTCTGGCCCAGGGTGTCTTGCGCAGAAATTTCAGGCTCGACTTTATCGAGGGGTCACTGTTGAAACAGCGGATATTGATTCTGCTGCCCAGTTCGTCCCAGCCAAAATGTTCGACCAGGCGGGTGACAACCTGTTCAAGGGTTATGCCGTGCAGAGGGTTATTGGGTTGCTGTTGAGTCATATGTCTGTTTCTTTACTGATAGAAGCGAAAGCCTGCTCAGGCGGCTAAACCGACTGAACTTCCTGTTCCGTCAATGGTCTGAACTGACCAGGGGCCAGGGAGGCATCCAGGGTAATATTGCCCATGGACTCACGGTGCAGTGCCACTACCGGGTTGCGGAAGCGACCGAACATCCGCTTGATCTGGTGATAGCGGCCTTCGTAAATCGTCAGTCGGGCACGGTTGGAGCCGAGGCGTTCAAGCTGAGCCGGACTGGTGGTGATGTTCTCGAAAGGAAAGTGAATGCCATCGGCGAATACTCTCTCGGTATCCGGATGGATTGGGTTGCCTGTGGTGACTTGATAGGTCTTAGGCTTCTTCAGTGAGGGTTCTGTGATGCGGCGGGACCACAAGCCATCGTTGGTCAGCAGCATCAGGCCTGAGCTGGCTTTATCCAGCCGGCCACCGATATGCAGTTTGTCCGCCAGTTCAGCAGGCAGAAGATCCATGACGGTTTGATGCTCAGGGTCGCAGGTGGCACTGAGCACACCCACAGGCTTGTTCAGCATCAGGTACAGGGCGGGCTGACCGGCCTGCAGCAGCTCACCACTGGCTTCAACCCGTGAAAAGCTGTTTAATTCCAGAGTGCCGTCAGTCGCAGGGGTACCATCGACAAGAACCTTCCCCTGTGCCAGCAGTATCTGGCTGTGGCGGCGGCTCCACCTGGGCTGTTGGCATAATAATCTGTCCAGTCTCATGGGCGGATTATCCCATCATCACCGGGGCGGTGCGAGTGGTGAAATCTGGTATGGTAATGTCATGGAGAAGTCATATTTCTTCTTCAAGTGCGTGTTTTTCTACGGATGAGGTTTTTTACCTTTAGCCTTTTGACGATTGAATGATAAATCAAATACCTCTACATCGATGGTTCCCCTATTTCTTATCGCGGGTAAATAAGGTACAAGGGGCGCCATGAGAACACCAAAACGAATTCAGCCATTAGTTGAGGCTGGCCTGGTGGACGAAGTTGTCCGCCGATTGATGAGTGGCAAAGAAGCCGATGTCTATGTCGTCCGCTGCGGTTCTGAAATACGTTGCGCCAAGGTCTACAAGGAAGCGGCAAAACGCAGCTTCAAAAAAGCCGCGCAATACCAGGAAGGGCGTAAAGTTCGTAACAGCCGTCGGGCCCGTGCCATGGAAAAAGGCTCCAAATTTGGCCGAAAGCAGCAGGAGGAAATCTGGCAGAACGCCGAAGTGGATGCACTTTACAAGCTGGCCAGTGCCGGGGTACGGGTGCCAGAGCCATACATCTGTCTTGAAGGTGTCCTTCTTATGGAGCTGGTCACCGATGAAGATGGGGATGTGGCTCCAAGGCTGAGTGACGTGAGCATGTCAGCTGAGCAGGCGCTGGAAGACCATGCGGTGGTTATGAAATACGTAATGCGTATGCTCTGTGCCGGTGTCGTGCATGGTGACCTGTCCGAATTCAATGTGCTCGTGGATGAGTACGGTCCGGTCATTATTGACCTGCCCCAGGCAGTGGATGCAGCGGCCAATAACAACGCCTGCGCTATGCTGGAGCGTGATATTGAAAATATGACTACGTACTATGGGCAATACGCTCCTGAACTGCTGAACAGCCAGTATGCCAAGGAGATGTGGGCACTTTACGAAGACAGCAAGCTGGAACATGACACCGAACTGACCGGTCTCTTCGAGGAAAGTACCGAATCGGCGGATGTGGATTCAGTGCTGGAAGAAATCAAGGCAGTCCTGGCTGAGGAACAGGAGCGTCAGGAACGTATGAGCGATGCTGGTGATTTGGCTTAGTTCGGGTCTTTAGCGGGAAATTCGGACTTGTAGGTCGGATTAGAATTGAAAATTCGTAATCCGACATGGAGCATCGCCAAAATGCCGGTCTCCAAGGCATCAAATGGCATGTCGGATTACGGGACAAGCCCTAATCCGACCTCATAGGGACGACATTAAGCGCAGTCCATTGGCACGCGAGGTCTACAGCTATGATTGGGATAGAATGGGGTTTTACTGCAGAACCATATAATGCAGCCTGAGGAAAAGGCCACGCAAAGTCGATCATCTGGAAGCCTGCCTGCAAGCCTTATGTGTCAAGGCTTTTTGCTTAATGTCGTCCCTATGAATCCGACCTACGATAACTCTCTTTTATTCTGTGCAGGGCAGCAGTCTGATTAAGGCTTCAGAGAAGATGCCTGTTAACGACCTCTTCCTGTCTTTCGGTTGGCTCCGGGCTTCTTACCACGCTGATTAAAGGGCTTGCCGGATTTGGCTCCGGGGCTGCGTCGTGCAGGCTTTTTATTGCCCTGGCTTTCCTGGTTCGCCGGATTGGGACGGGCTTTCCTTTGAGTTTTGTTTTTAACCGGCTCCTGGATATCAGCAGGCCTGGTTTCACCGCCTTCAAAATAAGGTACAGGTTCAACCTCTAGCGGTTTATTCACCAGCTTGCGAATATCGGCCAGTAACTTTTTCTCTTCAGGGTTCATCATGGAGATGGCACGGCCCGGCGCGCCAGCACGGCCGGTACGGCCAATGCGATGAATATAATCCTGTGGCACTTTAGGCAGGTCGTAATTCACAACAAGCGGCAGCTGTTCGATATCCAGCCCGCGAGCAGCAACATCGGTAGCCACCAGTGCAGTGAAGTAGTTGTCCTTGAAGTCTTCCAGGGTACGGACGCGGAGATACTGGCTTTTGTCACTGTGAATCGCCCGGGCGCTGATGCCATCGGCTTCCAGAAGCTCGGCGATCTTGTTGGCTGCTTTCCTGGTGCGGACAAACACCAGTACTTTTTTCCAGCCGCCGCCATTGATGAGATAGCTGAGGATCTCAGGCTTGTCCTGCTGATCAACCGGGTAGACAGACTGTATAACGGTATTGGCGGCAGCGTTCGGATTTTCTATTTCAATCTTAACCGGGTGACGCTGGAACTCATGGGCCAGCTGTTTAATATCCCGCGAGAAGGTGGCAGAAAACAGCAGGTTCTGACGTTTTTCCGGGACATCCTTCAGGATACGTTCAATATCTTCCTTGAAACCCAGGTCCAGCATGCGGTCCGCTTCGTCCAGAACCAGTATTCTCAGCTTGTTCAGGGTAACGTGTTTTTTACTGAGAAGATCCAGCAGGCGACCCGGTGTGGCTACCAGAATATCCACACCCTCTTCAATGGCTTTTACCTGCGGTTCCATCTCAACCCCACCAAAGACGGTGACGGCTTTCAGTGGCAGATGTTTACCATAGGTAGCGAAGCTGTCTCCCACCTGGATAGCCAGCTCCCGTGTCGGCACCAGAACCAGGGCACGGATATCATTACTGGCGCGCATCTCGGACAGCCGATGCAGGAGCGGCAGGGTAAAGCTGGCGGTTTTGCCGGTACCGGTCTGGGCAGAAGCCATTACATCACGGCCGGTCAGAACCATCGGGACAGCTTTCGCCTGGATCGGTGTGGGCCTTTTATAGCCGGCTTCTTCCACTGCCTTGAGGAGAGGCTCGGACAAACCAAGGGATGAGAAGGTAGTCATGGGAATCAGTCGGCCTTAATGCTGGATCAAATAAAGGCGGCGGAGTTTACCGTAAAGCACCTCGATAATCATGTGAATTCCCCGGTCCGATCTATATTGGTACAACCCGGTAGTTATTAATCAAGCGGATAGAATTAACCTCCATGCATAACAAGGTTCAACTTTTTATTTTTCTGCTGATGTTTCTGGGCAGCAGTCATGGCGATCCCATGACCTGGGAGGAGATCACTGACCCAGGCTTCATTCCCCGCAGAAGCAGTCTGGAGCATGAAATTTATCAGCAGCGCAAAGCAGAAATTGCAGCTCTGGGAAAACTGCCAGAGCATATTGTGCTTGAAGAGGTGTTTGGCCTTTCTGAACAGCAGGCAAACTATTGCTTCAGTCATTTGTGCGGGCAGGAGTTTCGCATGGTGATCAATAGCTTTCCCTACTGGATTGAAGCCAATACGGTGCACTTACTGTTATTCAGTAACTGGTGTGACTGGAATGAAGGCCTGCTGGTCGAGATGTCAAAACAGTTACTTAGGGAGAAACTGCCGGAAATCAGCAGGAATGATCGTTATGCAGTTTCTTTTCGCATTAATAAACCAGAGCACAGGTCGGTGAAAGGGCTTGCCCATGCTCACATTTTTATCAGGGATAAAGGCAGGCCTGTGAATATCCACCGTCGGGTGAAAAGTCTCTCTTTCAGTAAACCCGGAAAAATTCCGGTCTCCTGGCCAGATAATAAAAGGAGGCTCTTATCGAACTCCAGACTGCTTCTCCATTAATATCAGAGCGCAAGCCTTGCGCGGCATGGCTTCAGCATCATTGTTCAGCAGTTTTTCACCAGGCTTGCGTAGCAAGGCGTGTAGCTAACTTTGGGTACTCAGCAGTCTGGAAACTGATAAGAGCCTTCAAGGATAGTCCAGCAGGATAATGCTTAACGTGTAATGCTAGGGCAAGCTTTTTTGACACATTTGAGCACGCAGTAAAATTTTGCTTCAACGAAAAAAGCAATAATCGTAGAAACAGTAGCGACAATAAGCAGGACTCCCCCAATCGTTGTTGGAATATCGATTGTGCTGTCTGAACCAGGCATTGGCGGATTGCTTTGTTCAGGCTGTAAGTCGCCACTGAAATCCAATCCGGAACCGTACTCTACAGATGTGTCTCTAGGCACCAGATAATGCTCGGTCTCAACATTAACATAAGACAAGCCGCCGTCTTTCAATTCCCAGAAATCAGGAACCAGGCTGTTGTTTTCCCGCAGGAAATCCAGTGAATGAGTAATAAGCTCATCATAATCGGTAATAAATGGTGAGAAAACGGTAGTGGGCTAAACATGAGATTTTGACGTATTCTGCTAAAATACGGCATATGCCGTATTAATGACAGCGTGATTTGAAAAATGTGCTCTACATTAGTCCTCTGCC
>JBPCXN010000148.1:0-6349 GCA_051008495.1 Endozoicomonas sp.
TACTTGAGCGCGACCGTGAGCAGCTGAAAGCCGCATCTCAGTAAAACAAGCAAAGCGGCAACAGAAAAATTGCTGATCATGCAGGTCATGAGGTTAACGGCCGCCTGAAAAGTGGCATTTTGGGGAATAATCCTGAGAAAGTAAGCCAAACACTCTCGCAGAGGCGATTCTTGACGGTTAAGAAAACTTGCCACGTGTAACGGTTGGTTAGAAAGTCAGAATTTATGCAGTTTTCCTACAGCCACTAATTAACCTCTCGAAGTAGCGCTACCACGACTCTCGAGTACTGAGGGCCAGGGTATTTTGCGTTGAGCTCCGTTTTCAGTTCTTTCCATTCAGTATTTGAGAATGCTCTTAATACTCAGACTGTGCTTTTTTCTCAGCACTTTTGCAATCCATTACAGCAAACTTCTCGCGATTTGCTATCAGGGTAATAAAATGGACGATAGTCCGAAGGGAGAGCCCACAGAGAACCTGTGGACTCCAGAAGTAAAGTTGAGAACTGAGGGCTTAGAGTTCATCCTTGAAAAACAAATAATCACTGCATCCCTCAAGAATATGTTCGGTCATTTCCCGGTGGAACAGCCTGGTAATCCCTTGCCGTTCAAAAGCCTCGTTAAAGCGCCTTCCCGCATGCCCCCTGCTCAGCCAGATATCACAACGAAATCTGGTCAGTTCACTCGCCCCCCCTGCAACACCTAAAGCCTCCTCCATCATTCGAACCACTGTATTGGGGTTGTCTTTTCGAAAGAGCCACGCCATAGCTATCTGACAACTTCTGTCAGTGCTGCCAAAACAGGGATCAGAAACCTTCAGATAGGCTCGCTGTGGCCGGGTAGCCTGACCATGAAGCTGCAATTTAATACTTTCACGGTCAACCTCATCACTGACACTCAGCAGACCATTATCAGCTTTAACAGAAATATTCTTATCAAACAGATGCCCCAGATACTTGAAATCTATATCCCTGGTCACCTTCAGGTATAGCCCACCTTTTGATGGCAGCTGATTGTAAAAATGGAACCGACCTTCTGTAAATCGAATCACCAGAGGTGAACCTTTCCTCCCTTCAGACTCGAAATAGATCGATACTGGTGTTTCACTGATCAGAGCTATCAACATCAGAACCCCTGCATCACCAATATGCAGACTCCGTTCATTACTCAGGAAGGTCAGCCCGGCAAAGTAGATCATCATTTTATCGTCTCTGGAGATATACGGGTGCATCATGGCGGCCATGGCTCGAGCCAGAGAATCAAAGTCGCCGGTTTGACTGATTCTCTTCATCAGACTGACCACCTCCTGAGTCACTCCTGGCTCAGCACGGTTAAGCGCTTCCAACAATAATCCAATCCAGTGACTCTGGGATTTCACCTGACCTGCCAGCTTCCCAAACTCCACTTTGAGGCTAGAAGCTAGCGCTGTTACAGCCTTCTCATCATCCGGATGCACCGACTGATACTTCTGACTGGCATCCAGCCCATCCTGACTGTCAAGCCAACTATTCAGCCTCTCCTTGAGACCAGAAAAGCCCTGACTGATACGTTCGTACTCATCCTGAATACCCCCCCTCTGTATTTCCATTTCACGAATGAAGTTGTCGACAATCCTGGAAGTTTCTCTTTCAAGCTCCTTGGGAGAAATCCGGTTCTGCTTCACTGACAATGTGTCCAGGCTACTCCACACCTCATTCAGCAACTTTATTCCCTTACGGGTACAGGATAAATTCCCTTCCTGAAATGCATCAATATCACTCTTCAAGTCAGCAGGCATTAATCCTCTGCGACTGTCATAACGGCTCAGTTTCTGCTGCTGTTCTTTCAAATCATTTCGATAATGCTTGCAACGAGCTGACGCCTGCTTTATATAGAATTTTTGCACTACTGAATAGGCTGCATCAGTTTTAGATTGCCCATTGACAACTTTCTCTTTCGACAAGCTAATTCCACTAACTTGAGAACTCAAAGGCTCATAATTCAAACCAGCTCTAGCCTGGCAGGAGAAAATCAGCAGGAAGGAAATAAGTAAACTATTTATCGATTTTTCAGGTGCACTCATATCAATACGTCTCAATTACTTGAATAGCACCTGATTCGACATTCATATACAGGTTTGGTTCATTGTGGCCAATTGCCTCATTGCCACCAGATTGCAGAAACTTCGTCAATTCCAGCCTTTTCGGGTAGTGGGCTAAACCTGTGATTTCTCATCAATCGATTTCAGTGATGACAAGACCTGTGGTTATCAAGATCACAGGTTTGCCCCACTACCTGGATGTTTGGCGTTATGACCAAGAGGGTTTCGGCGATCTCCGATAATTACTCACAGGCACAAATCGCGAAGTTATTTTCAGACTGCTCCTTAGCCCGGATATTTCATAAACTGCCCCGACTATCGCGCAGAACCTTGTTGTCTCGGGGAATTTGGTGAGGGAGCGCCGTACCTGGGAGTACGGTCGACCGAACCAAACTTTCCTGAGGCGGCAAGGGGCAAGCGAGAGTATGGAGCATGTTTATGAAATATCCGGGTTAGTGACTTACTATTAGAGTTCTGCTCTATCAGGCTCTGCAGCCAGCTCCAAAGCTCCTGGTGGATTGCACTACCCATAACAGAAAGAGCTATATAGAGCCGCTCATCGCCGTTTTATAAAGAACCGCTCATAACTGCTTGATTAGGTGCTTATGGACTACCTGAGAAAAATAACCGCTACCCGTCCAAGACCCAGTTCTGTCGGCAATACCCAAGATGTACCCCGGGATCTGGTAACGGAAACCGAGAGCAACCGCGGACGGATTATCCAGTCAGCCGCCATCCGCCGTCTGCAACAGAAAACCCAGGTTTACCCGCTGGAAACCAATGCCGCTGTGCGCAGTCGTCTCACCCATTCCCTTGAGGTGCAGCAGACCGGCAGATTCCTGACCAAAACCATTCTCGAACGGCTGGCAAGGTCCGGGAAGTTAGAGTCCATGGGTTTGAACGCCATAGAAACAGCATTCACCAACCTGGTGGAAATGGCCTGCCTGATGCATGATGTCGGCAACCCGCCTTTCGGACATTTCGGGGAAGCAGCCTTTGGCCGCTGGATGGAGAACAATGCTGAAGTCTGCCACCGGAGCTCTCTTAACGGTCAGCCAGGCAATTCAAAACTCTTTCAGGAAACCCTGCTGCCAGACCTGTTCGTCTTTGAAGGCAACGCCCAGGGGTTGAGGATCATTCACAGCCTGCAGGATCTCAACCTGACCTACAGCCAGCTGGCTTCCCTGATGAAGTACACACGCCCTCCCTATGAACAGAGGCCGGAGAAAACTTCACCAGACTCTTACCGCAAGAAAAAGCCAGGCTATTACTATTCCGAAGCCCTACTGGTGCAGGAGATCCGGCAGCACCTTGCCATAGCCGATGGCTGCCGTTTTCCTCTTGTCTATATCATGGAAGCGGCTGACGATATCGCCTACTGCATTGCCGACCTGGAAGATGCCGTTGACAAGGGCATCCTGTCCTTCAGGGATCTTCAGTTCAGGTTGCAGCAGGTCTGGGAAGAGTTCAGTGGCGACACTAACCCCTACCTGACCGATATCATGGCTTCTGCCATTGAGCGTGCCGGCTCCAACCAGCAGGAGTTTATTGTCCGTCTGCGCACCCGACTGGTCCGTGATCTGGTTGACTATGCCGCGACCCGCTACATCGAACAGCACCAGGCAGTTTTCGACGGCACTCTCGACGAGCCCCTCATCGATGGCGGATCAGATCAGCACCTGGCACTGAAGACACTGAAAACGGTAGCCATCCGCCATGTTTTCAACAGCATGGAAAAGGAAACACCTGAGTTGCGCGGCTATTCGGCCCTGATGGGGTTACTGGACATCTTCCGCCCCCTGCTGGAGTTGCCACGCCAGCAGTTCACGGCCATTGTCCTGCGTGACGATGGCCATCATTTTGTCGAACAGAGGCTGTATCACCGACTTTCAGGCAAACACAAATCGGCTTACGCCCGGGCCATGGACATTATGGCTTCACAGAATCACAGTGAAGCCGAAAACAATGATCTTGAGTGGTACTTTCGGGCAAGGCTGCTTGTGGACTACATCAGTGGTATGACCGATCACTTTGTCCTGACAGAATACCAGAGCCTTTCCGCAATCTGATAAATAGTGCATCCCCTCACGTGCCAGGAGAGCAGAACAATGGATCTGGAATTGACGGTAAACAGCACCCGGGTTCCCCGCTTCATTTACGGTACCGCATGGAAAGAAGACTACACCCGGGAACTGGTCGGCAAGGCCCTGGCAAGCGGTTTCACCGGAATTGATACCGCCAACCAGCGGAAGCATTATTTTGAGGCCGCTGTTGGCCAGGCTCTTCAAGACGCCTACGGCAATAGCAACCTGAAACGTGAAGACATCTACCTGCAGACCAAGTTCACTTTCCTGCCCGGACAGGATGAACGGCTTCCCTATGAAGCAGATGCCAGCATCACGGAGCAGGTGCAACAATCCTTTGCATCATCTCTGGAACATCTGAAGACCGATTACCTTGATGCCTACCTTTTACACGGCCCCATGCAGAGAGAGGGACTGACAGACTCTGACCTGGAAGCCTGGCACGCCATGGAAGCCCTTTATCGCTCAGGCCAGATCAAACTGCTGGGAGTGAGTAATTTTTCCGCCCGGCAGCTGGAAGGACTGAACCATCATGCCGCCATCAAACCCAGGCTGGTGCAGAATCGCTGTTTTGCTGTCACCGGCTGGGACAGAGACGTTCGGGATGTCTGCCAGCGGCATGGCATTCATTACCAGGGGTTCTCCCTGCTCACTGCCAACCCGGCCATCGCTGAACAGCAGGCATTCCAGAACATGGTTACCCGAACCGGCATGACTCCAGCACAGGTCATTTTCCAGGCGGCATTAAGGATGGATATGATTGTCCTGACCGGCACCTCCAGCGAGCAGCATATGCAGGAAGATCTCGACTGTCTGGTGGCTGAACTCAGTGACGATGAAGTGCGGGTTATTGAATCGCTGCTTGTTCACGACCAGGAATAACGGCTTCCCTACTGGCCCGGTTACCCTCCTGCCGGAAGTGATACCTTACTGTCGCTTCCGTCTTGCCTGCCTCTGATAAAACCATCAGTGCGCCTTTTTCCGCAATCGCACGTTTCGATGCGTACCATCGTTTGCCAGTTTTACGGTACCGGTGCTCCTTGGGCGCAATACACAGGTAAAAACGATTTAATCATTCTTCTACCCCTATTCCGTACAGCAGCTACTGTGTCGATGTTTTAAAATGAAAACTTTTTGGCCGGGTCAGGGCATCAAAACCCATCGCCGATAATGAGCAGCCACGACCGCTATCTTTCACCCCGGTCCAGGCCAGCGCCGGATCAAGATAATCACAGCGGTTCATAAACACTGTGCCTGCTTCCAGCTGCGGTGCAATCCGTTCGGCCGCCGCCAGGTCTTCAGTCCAGATGCTGGCCGTCAATCCAAACTCCGAATCATTCATCAGGGCGATGGCCTGTTCATCGCTGGACACTTTTATCACGCCTACCACCGGGCCAAAGCTCTCCTCCGTCATCACTGACATATCATGGGTCACTTCAGACAGAACCTGCGGCGCCATGTAAGCAGAACCCGGCTGGTCCAGTTCAAACTGGCTGGTATCGACATGGGTTTTCGCCCCCGCCGCAACGGCACCTGCAATCTGTCGTCTGACAAAGTCAGCAGCTTCAGGTTTAATCATCGGCCCTAAATTAGTGGTAATGTCCAGCGGATCTCCCAGAACATAAGCCTGACCAGCAGCAGCCAGGCCAGCTATCAGTTCATCGTGAATACTCTTATGCACATAAATTCGTTCGATGCTGCAACAGGACTGACCGCTGTTGAAGAAAGCCCCATCAGCAAGGTTTTCAATGGCGTAGGGCAGATTGCAATCGGCACGAACATAGGCCGGATCTTTACCTCCCAGCTCCAGACCAAGTGGAATAAACTGACCTGCAGCCGCCTGCTCCATGGCTCTTCCGCCACCTACAGACCCGGTGAAACAGACCATATCCACATTGCCTGAAGCGATCAGCTCACTGGTTCCGGCATGATCCAGCACAATGTGTTGAAACACACCTTCAGGCAGGCCGACCTGATCGAAGGCGTCCTGAATCCTCTCAGCCACCAGCAGGGTATTCGCCGCATGCTTAAGTACGACGGAGTTGCCTGCCAGAAGTGCCGGGACAACAGAGTTCAGAGCCGTCATGAACGGGAAATTCCAGGGGGCAATGGTCAGAATCACACCCAGCGGCTCCCGGCTGATCTTGCGGGAAAAGCCAGCCTTCTCACCCGGATTCAGAGGGCTTAAG
>JBPCXN010000149.1:0-4338 GCA_051008495.1 Endozoicomonas sp.
GGCGTGTAAATCCCAAGATCATTCACGCTCTGGGCACCAACCTGTTCAATAAACTCCTCGGTACTGGCAGAGATAGAAATAGGCACGTCCTGAAGGTTTTCAGCACGCTTCTGGGCGGTGACCACCACCTCTTCCAGTGCGAGATCTTCGGCTTGCAGACTGGGGCTTAAAACTATGGCTGTAATGGCTGCAGCCAGGTATTTCCGGGCATGCGGAACGGTGTGTGTGTGCAGGCAGTCCATGAATAATTCCAGTTTTTATTATTGTTATGCCGCAGCTATTTTGCTGCGGTCAATTTTCAGCAGAGCGCCTGGGCGTTACCGCTGGTTTCCTGACTCCTGCGTACAACACTTGGCCAGCACTCTCTGTCCATGACAGGGGAACTGCTGCGTGCACTAACGTACCAATAGGAGTGTCAAAAGTAACATCGAACTGTGACGGTATAACGTAGAGGGAAAACAGTCACTGTTACAAAAGCTACCTATCGTTTGAATTCGGTACTGCTCCTGCAGTGTAAGTCGTCATAAGCGCAGACAGGAATAGTAAAATTGTCCTACTTGGTTCATTCGGGTGATTTTGAATCCATTTTGTCTATTCTCGGTCAGGCTCCTGGGGTGTTGTGAATAACGGGCTTCTAAGAGTCATTGCTGTGAGTAGAACATAATAATCTAAAGTGGACTGTTGCAGGTTGGTCTACTTTGTTAACTTCAGGGTCAATAGTAAATCTTGAGTCGTATTTAGTATGCGCCTGTTCAGCCTATCAGAAACAGCCCCAATCGCTTTCTCTCCATCCAGCCATCAATGTGCTGATCTGTCACCATATCACTGTCATTAATTTGAATTCTGCCTGTCGCTCATGCCTGTCATTGAGGAATCAGATCGTGTTCAAGACAACAGTCTGTCCGTCGACGTCCTTGTGGTGGCTGACCGGAGCCATGCTTTCGGTTTCTGCCACAGTAAGCGCTCAGCCTGCCACCTCCTGTCCGGAAAACCAGATTCTCAAGCTGACTGACCAGGGGGCAGTGAATGTTGATCTCTTATCATATACTGCCAGTGGCGCCAACCCGGGAGGTATGAAGGGGGCCTTGAACACCTGTCAGTGGGAGGCGAGGAATAACTTCTTCCTGAAACAGACGGCAAGCAGCAAGGATGTTTTTTTCGAAGGCAGCCAGGCGGGCAGCTTTGCCCGTGGCGAGGTTCAGGAGGGGGTAAACCGCACGTCCGGAGGTTTTTACAGTTATCTTGATACTGCCAGCCAGCAACGAGCCATCATTGTACAACCATCTGGCAGTTTCTTTACACCCGGCTATCTGGTTCTGAAGGTCAGGTACACCGGGCAGCCCATGATAGATCAGTTGCGGGTCAACTTTCGTCAATATCAGCTGAACGACGCCCCCCGCTCATCGCTATTGCGCATGGAATGGGTGCTGGACAACCATCTGCAGGGAGACGACAGCTATACGGAAATATTTGCAGATCAGGATATTGAAGAACAGGGTCAGAATGCCCAGTTTGAATCATTTTGTGAGTCTGAGCTTTTGTCCGGTGTTAATCTTATGTCTGGCCAGACACTCTTTCTGCGCTGGACTTTCGATGACCTGCAGGGCTCGGGCCATAGAGATGAAGTGGGTATTGGCTCAGTGACTGTTACTACGGATCTCAATGACAGAGGTTGCCAGGCTGACCCGGAAGGCAGTGGGGTTGCGTCAACAGCAACGCCCGGCCTGCTGATGCCGATGGAAACCTCACAGGAGATGGGCAATACAGAAACCATTACTGTCTTGACGACAACTGTGGCTGAAGAAACTTCACAGGGTATTCTTCTCCCGGCAACGACGGCATCAGACAGTGTCAGCCGGATGGCAACAGCCAGTTCACAGGCCGTTGCAGAAACACCGGCTGTCTCATCTACGGCTGTGATCACATCGGTTCTACTAACCCGTCTTTCAAGTGCTGACGGGCAGACCATTACTTCAGCGATTTCAGCATCTACCGGAGCCCCGGAAATAGTTTCTACTCCGTTTTCCATGGCTTCCAGTACAGTCCGTTTGCTGTCATCAAGTCCATCGAATACGAAGTTACCTTCAACCTCAGTCATGACGTTTGCTGAATCCACAACTCCGTCCGGCATTGCCAGCTCTGTTCCATCGACCAGACTTACAACCAGCTCTTATACAACCCCAGTCAACATAACACCCTCGTCAGCGGCGATGCCCAAAAGCCATTCCAGTAGCTTTTCACTGGTTAGCTCGATACCAGGACTTGAGTTATCTAACTCGACAACCAGTCTCTCTTCTGCGCTTGCTACCCGTTCACAATCTAACTCTATGAGCAGCTCAAATCCTGTTCAACCCTCAGCAACCAACCCGACGGTGGCAACCAGCTCAGCCAGCAGAGTCGTTGTGGGAGGTTCCGCTATTTTATTAATGTTTCTGTTGCAGCTGTTGTAGTGGGCTGCTGGAAGGCAGGTTCGGACAGAAAGGCAGTCATTGTCGAAGGATGTTTCACCCCTCGCTCCCATGTTCCCGCGTGGGAGCGCTCGGCTGGTGGAGGTGTTCCCACCCTTGAGAGGAAGTTGTAAAAGGCTATATTCGTAGGTTGGGTGGAGCGTAGCGGTATCCAACATGGGTGAAAATAAGGGTGTTGGGTTTCGTTCCCCAATACCAACCTGCGACAAAGATAGTTTCGCGACACCCTCTGGAGCATGGGATGAGGGAAAACGGCTGTTTTTCAGTCGAACACTTTCTCCTTTTTTTCTTGTTGAGGAAATGCTTGTGTACCAGAAGATTCTGTTCAAACCAGGCTTGACGATCTCATTCCTGGTGTATGTGTTAGTGGGTTCCACTGCTGTGTCAGCACAGAGTGACACAGATATGGACGACAATTCAGGAACGGTCGATTCTGCAATTATACTCCCCTCGCCTACGCCCTCTCCAACAAGCACTCCCGCTGTACCAGCCTGCGGCGAAGAGGATTTACTGACTCTCTCAACAGGTGGTGAGGTGAGCCCGAACCTTTCCATGTACAGGGCCAAAGGGGCGAACCCGGGAGGGTTGAACGGAGCCATGAACACCTGCCACTGGGAAGCCCGGAGTGCCAGAACCCACGAGGAAAGTTTCTCTGATTATAATCCGGATGAGAGTGTTCTCTTTGGCCAGAACCAGCAGGCGCAGGACTATTCCAGAGGGGTTTCAGAAGGTGGCGGGCATGAGGCTGGGGGGGTTTACAGCTACTTTGACTCTGTGCTTGAAAAACGCGCCATCCTCATCCAGCCTTCAGGCCGCTTTTTCACACCCGGCTACCTGATACTGCGGATCAGGTACACGGGAGAGCCCGTTGATCAGCTGCGGGTCACCTTCCGGCAATATCAGTTGAATGACCAGGAACGTACCTCTCTGTTGCGGCTGGCATGGGCCGTTGAGGATTATGAGGATGAGGCGTCTTACCAGACAGTGTTTGCTGACCAGGAAGAGAAAAAACATGACACGGAGGCACAGCTTGAATCGTTCTGTGAGTCCGTGCGCTTGTCTGGTGTTAACCTTATGCGGGGGGATACCCTTTACCTTCGATGGGAATTTAATGATTTTAAGGGGAGGGGCAATAGAGATGAAGTCGGTATTGGCTCGATTTCTGTGACCACAGACCTTGTCAGCAAATGCCCGGAAGAGGGCAGTGTCAGCCAGTCAGTTTCTCAAGGCACTGTCAGCCAGTCAGTTTCTCAAAGCAGAGTCAGCCGGTCAGTTTCTCAACCTACGCCAAGCATGGCGGTGATCAATAAGACAAACTCTTCAACCGGTTCAAATGCCGGGGCTATTGCCGGTGGCGTAATAGGAGGAGTGGTTGTAGTCGGAGTTCTCGCTGGTGCTGCTTACGGAATGAAAAAAGGCTACGACAAGTATCAGGCAAGGCAGAAGCCCGGTACAGAAAACCTTGGAGGAGATACTGAAGGCGCGCAGCCTATAGAGGGCGGAGAAAATCAATACACCGACTATGATTGGAACAATGACAACGCCGGCGACGATCTGGACCTGAAGCCAATGAGTCATTGAGAGCTGGCCTGAAAATGGGGCTAGGAGCCGGTCGGACTTATGCTTTCGAGCATGAAATTCAGACGTGTAGGTCCGATTAGAATTGAAAATTCGTAATCCGACATGGATCGCCGAAAATGTTCAGCCCTGTGGCGTTTGCAACGGCATGTCGGATTACGGGCAAGCCCTAACCCGGATATTTCATAAATTTGCGTGCGTCCTCGCTTGCCCCTTGCAGCACTAAGAAAGTTTTGCTCAATCGACCGTACACACCAGTACGGCGCTCAATCGCAAAATTCCTTAGTGCCAC
>JBPCXN010000150.1:0-22523 GCA_051008495.1 Endozoicomonas sp.
TCCCGGCAAGAACGAGTGCAGTGTGTTCGAGGTGATGAAACCCGGTGACTCGGTTCAGGACGTTGCCGCGGTTTTATCGGCACTGAATGCTCATGACTCGACACCGATGGCCACCGGACTCTGGCACGGTGTGCATCAGGTGCTTCAGACTAACGCCAAACGTCGCCTGATCCTGATGATCACCGACGGTGCACCGGACTGTGACCACCGCCAACCGGTCTTGGACTTGGTGAAACGCTGTGGGCAATCCGGCATTGAGGTCATGGGACTGGGAATCAACGTCACCACCGTGGAGACGCTGTTTCCACAAAGTGTGGTGATCAGGCAGCTGGATGAGCTGAAATCAGCCCTATTGGGGCTGATAAGGTGTTGGTTGGTTGACTGAAGCTGTATCACAGAGTCGGATTCTTATAGGCTTCGTGCTTATAGGGCTCTGATAATACCGAAAATAGAACAGTGATGTATTGTTGAAGCCAGTTGTTTCTGAGTTGCATTGAGTGTTGTTTGAAAAGGGAGGGAATACTTGAACATTTTTCTGAAACTAAAGCATTTATGACTTTAACTTTAACTGGGTAGAAAATCTGCTCCGTCAGCCAGTGCCGCCTGATAGGCCAAGCTGACAATATCCCCTTCCTGTTCGGGGTTAAGCTGGGAAACAAGCTCTCGAAGCAACTGTAATTCAGTGTCTATCTGTAGTCTGCTGGCCTTAGCTTCATAGCGTGCCATAATGTACTTCCACACTTGGTTGGTGTTGATTTGCCTTGTCTTTCGCAGTTCAATATGTGAAAAGTGCGTGTGAAGTTGCTTAATAGCTTCCCCAAGCAAGGAGAAGTAATCTCCGAGTGTTCTGCCTTGTAAGTGGGTCACTTTCAATTTCAGGTCTGTACAACCTTGCTGGGAGGCAGCCCCCATAGTGGCCTGATACAGCAACTTTGCCTTTTCGGTTTTCAGGGCATTTTCGGTCTGCTCTGCCCATTTTCTGGCCTCTTGTTCAAAATCGTCGTACTCATTTTCTGAAAAAGTCTTGATTTTGTTGATTTGCTTGCCATTGAGCCAGACACGGGCAAGAACCTTGATTTTTTGGGTACCATCAGTTCCGGTACGGTTCAGAAATGTAGCCATGATAGCTCCATACTTGATACTCAAAACAAGTACCGAGAAATTTAGGTACTTATTATGTGTACTTAATGGGGAGAATTTGGGGAGAAATAAGAGCGGAATAGGCCAGCATATGCAAGCTCAGACACCAAGCCCACATATCTGTACCATAACCTCTTATTCGAGCGAGTTCCTTGGCAAACAAGGGATTCAGGAAAATATCAGGCAAAAAGAAACCCGTGTCACTGGGGGAAGTGAACACGGGCTAAGACCATTAGGAGTGAAACATAGGTACACAATCCAAGTACCAAGGTCATTACTGACCCAGACTGATCAGTCGTAGGGGGAAGTCGACTGGATCAGCACGGTAATTATGGTGGAGAATCCTGCTATGTCCACCGGGATATAAGACCATTTAAGAATAATCAGACTGTGAAAATTCATTTTGGTTCGTTGTTAAATCAGGATGGAGAATTGCCCCTCAGCTGGGTGATATTGTCCGAGCCACTGTTGGCGGACTCCTGTACTCCAGCCTGCTGTAATTCCCTGATCTTTCCCGGGCTGATGTACATTTCTCCTTCCTTGCCTTCCAGCGAACCATGACCGTGCCATGGCAGGAGTTTGTAATCGGAATGGTGGGTATAGTCCAGGAAGGGGTATTTGATGATCTGGAAGTAGGGAGAGTAGTCAAAATCCTTGGGCGTACAGAGTTTGGGGTTTCGCTGGAACAGCTGCACACCGTGTTCACTGTCATGCTTGACCAGTGGCAGTATGGGAAAGTGAATAAAGCTGAAAGCTTCAGCCAGCATGGTGGAGCAGACAGTCCGGGTTTCCTGTCCCGGGGAATACTGGAACAGTGTTGAGCGCCAGCGCCTGGGCATGATGCCGTAGGGAAAAAAGAACCTGGCCAGATCCACCACCTGACGAACGTCATAATCCATTCCCAGCCGGCTTACGGCATAATGAATCACCTGCTGACTGTCGCCGTAACTTAAGCCGTTAGGGCGGCACAACCTAAGGTGGTTGCCCTCATAACGGCTCAGAGGGTGTACAACAGTGCCATATCCCAGCTCACTTTCAATGATCAGCTGCTCATCAGGGGAGCCATCATAAGCCTGCTGGACGGTCTGGCGAATACGGCTGTCTTCTATGTCGTGAAGACGACCGATGTAGAGCATGGCGTGGGACCAGGGGCTCTGGGTGATCTGCTTGATGACGTGGCTGACCCGGGAACGGCCTTCAACCAGGACGACGTCACAGGGCTTGAGTTCGTGACGTATGCGTTCGAAATCACAGAGGGGACTGTGTATTTCACGAGATTCCTGCATCAGCCAGCTGGTGAGTGTACTGGCCAGCGACTTGACAAGCTGCATGGCTCTTCCCTGAGATTCTTCCGTTATATCATAGAGTAGCATCTGGAACCCTTCGGACTATAAGGTCGTCATCTGGCCTTTCTACAACTCACCATATAGTGTCCCTGTTACGCTTTTGTTTAAGGGGGAGTTTCTCCGGCTATTGAATATGATCTGGATTGCGTCATGATAGTAACAACCTCAGCAGGAGTGAGCAGATGGCTGATAACAACTATTCCCCGGGCCAGCTGGCGGCCAGTATCCAGCAGTTTCACCAGAAGAAAAGTCTGCCGCCGGTACACGACTGGAATCCCGATTTCTGTGGCGATATCGACATGAGAATCCTGCGGGATGGCAGCTGGCATTATATGGGGACCCCCATAGGACGGCAGCAGATGGTCAGGCTGTTCTCTACTATTCTTCGGCACGACCCCGACAATCATTATTACCTGGTCACACCGGTGGAGAAGGTACGTATTACGGTTGATGATGCGCCATTTGTTGCCGTAGAGGTCAGGCGGCAGAACCAGGAGCTTCTCTTTATCACGAATGTTGGCGATGAGCTGGTGCTGGGGGAAGATCACCCACTCAGGGTGGAGGTGGATGCCGAGACAGGTGAGCCTGCGCCCTATATCCACGTCAGGGACAGGCTGGAAGCCCTGGTGCACAGGAACGTATTTTACCAGCTGGTGGAGTGGGGCGAAGAGCAGCTCTCCGACAGCGGTAAAAAACTCTGCATAAAAAGTGGTGACAGCTATTTTAAACTGGGTGACCTGTAACAGAATGAGTGGAGCCGGGTGATGAGTCTGCCAGTAATAATTGATACCGATCCTGGCATTGATGATGCCGTTGCTCTGCTTCTGGCTGCAGCTTCGCAGGAACTTGATATACTCGGAATAACTGCTGTCGCCGGCAATGTGACCCTTGATCATGCTGTCAACAATGCCCACAGGATTCTGAAGGTGGCTGGCAGCGAGGTACCCGTTTATCAGGGGTGCTCAAGGCCAGTTATCAAGCACCTTGTTACTGCTGAAGACGTTCATGGACCAGAAGGCCTTGGGCTGACATGGCCAGAGGTCAGTTACCCGATAAGTGGGACCCACGGTGTCGATTTCATCATTGAGCAGGCGAGTTCTCATCACAATGAGCCCCTAACCCTCTGTATGCTGGGGCCTCTAACCAACCTTGCCCTGGCCCTGATCAAAGAACCTGAGATTAAGAAAGGTATCGGCCAGGTTGTGCTGATGGGAGGGGCATTGAATGTGGCGGGAAATATTACCCCCCATGCGGAATTCAATTTCCATGTAGACCCCCATGCCGCATTTGTTGTCTTCGAATCCGGACTGCCCATTATTATGAGTCCGCTGGATGTTACCGAGAAAGCCAGTATTACCAGACCCTGGCTTGAGGAAATCAAAAGGCAGAAGTCATTGGCCTGCAAGATTGTGCATGACATGCTGGAGTTCTATCACGCAGGTGTTGGGGGCGGTTTGCATGATCCATGTGTCATAGCCTGGCTGTTGGCGCCAGAACTGTTCAAGACAAGGCTCTGCAACGTACAAATAGAAATTCGTGACAAAGGTCAGGAAGGTAAATCCATTGCCGACTGGAACGACAGTGGCGAGGTAAAAGCCATGATGGACATCGACCGTGAAGGTTTCTTTGATCTGCTGCTGAACAGGCTGAAAAGATTTTAGTGGCTGTCTGTCGTATATTCTGCAGTGGGGTAACATTTGAACTATAGAGTGGTCTGACTTTTGATCAAATGCTCTCGAACTCTGGATTTTAGGCAAGCTGCCTAATAAGCGGGTTCATTATCGGGCGCAGAAGCATTGAGTTCGGTATTCAGGTGGTTCAGGAAAACTTTTTCCTTGTCGGAGAGCTGGTGGTAGGAAAATGCGAAAGTAATGGATTCCGGAATAGCTCTGTCGGTGGCCTGTAACTCTTCGATGTAATCCAGGCACATAGTGTTTAGAGCCTGGTTTCTGCGCTGATCAAGGTGCGTTATCTGGCGTATATCAAGATCCATGGAAAGAGCCTTGAGTACGAGCTGGTTGAAGGCGCTGTTGCTATAGTGCCGGGCTGCGTACGGGTTCAACAGGGCAATGGCTGAAAAAAGGCGAAGGCTGTTGGTTCGACCGAAGTGGATGCTCAGTTCAACCAGTTTTCCTTCCGGGTCCAGCAGACTGAGCCCCTTCAGAATAGCGTCCCGTTCATATTCATCACCGGCCTGGTAGGCATTTGTGATCAGCGTCCGGTGTTGTCTGGGGCTGTGGCTGTCAATCAATTGTTTCAGCATCAAAGTCCGCGCTGCTTCAGAGCAGAACCAGGCTCCGCCGATGGCTTCTGCATAAGTGCCTGGCAGATAAACAGGTGCCTCGCCCATTTTTCGCCTGGCCATGGCCGAATACAGGCTGTGCATCTCAATGCCACCTGTGCCCGCTATATCCAGCAGGGCCTGCTTTAACCATGAGGCCTGCTGGACAGTACATGTTTTGCGAAGAGCGTCATAGAGCTTCAGACACTGGTCATTATTATGGAAAAACATGATCCGAACCTCCTGTTCAGTCACACTTCATGGCTTCAGGTACCTGCTATCAACCGGTGAAGATAGAGAACCAGGAAAAACAGCATAAGACAGAGCAATGCCTGGGGCAGGGCGCCGGTCATTGCCAGGTAACTGGCATCTATCAGGGGAATTGCTGCCAGCATTCCACCAACTGCTTTAGGCCTTTTTCGATTATCGGAACTGAGAAGAATAACGAGCGGTCTTATCAGCCAGACTAAAAACAGAGCCATGAATACCAGGGTTACCGGTGATTGCTTGACATGTAAACCTGAGATGGCCAGGGGCATAAAAAGAAGAAAAAGCGGCCAGAGTCGTATGACCTCCCCCGTGTATTCGGTTCGCGCCAGGTATGTGACACCGACAATGTAAAGCAGAAGGGCAAAACCGCCAAGAATCAGGTCATGTGTAACTGTTCCCAATACAGCCGCCGTCGTGAGGTAGATCATGAACCGGCAGGCTCCCATGAGCCAGGTACTGTGCGAAAACCATTTATGGGACCAGTTGTACAGGAAAATAAAAAGTATCAGGGCCGCACCTGACACAGCAGCAAAAAGTACTCTCTCCGGGTTGAAGAAGTACAGACTGAAAATCAGTAGCTGGCCGGCCAGGAGCAGCAGAATTGCACTGGCCAGAACCGTTGAACGAGCAATCTCACCATCAGGGATGGGTCTGTTCAGGCCATGCTTCCTGTCCCACTCTGCATCCAGGGCGTCATTCAGAAACATGCCGCCGATGTACATCAGGGACAAGGCTGATAGTAACATCATTGTGCTGACTGGCTGAAGCACCCCTCCAGACAGGGCCGCTCCAGCAAGAACATTGCTCCAGACCGTTGGCAGGTTTGAAACCCGCCCCAGTCTCAGTAATGTTAAAATAGTACCGGGGGCTTCCGGATTGCCTTTGGCTATCACCATTCAACCTGCTTGAAATGACTCTTGGTGTGTCAGCACAACCCTGGCTCTTTTGCCGGAGTTGTCTCTGGAACCGGCTGCTGCACGTTGCTCCAGCCAGCGAATGCCTTCTGTGATCCTTAGGCTGGAAAGCTGATTAAACTCTTTCGCCCGACCAATAGCGGTCAGCAGAGTAATGGAGAGTTGTCCACCAAGGTGCTGACGGAACTCTTCCAGGCCATCCAGTAACTCAAAACGGCCTTCGGCTGATCTGCTCCTTATGGCGGGATGCCAGAGCCTGAACCCCAGTCGCTCAAGCAGTTTAAATACCCGGATACCACAGTCACTGCTGAGAATACCTGCGTCGACGGCATAACGGGTGTCCAGCGCCATGCCGATGGCGACGGCTTCTCCGTGTCGCAATTGATAGCCCGACAGGGATTCCAGCTTGTGGGCGCTCCAGTGTCCGAAGTCCAGGGGGCAGGCATTGCCTCTTTCAAAAGGGTCGCCACCCTGGCTGATTTGTTTGAGGTGCAGGGCGGCGCACTGCTGGATCATATATTTGAGCGCGCCCGGTTCAAAAGACGCCAGTCGTTCAGCATTGTTTTCAAGCCACTGGAAGAAACCTCTGTCCCTGATAGCGGCCACTTTGACCGCTTCCGCCATGCCCGACAGCTTATCCCTTTCCGGCAGGCTGGCAATAAACCGGAAGTCATTGATCACAGCCAGGGGAGGGGCAAAGGTTCCAATCAGGTTTTTGGTATCACTGGCGTTGATGGCGTTTTTGACGCCAACCCCTGCATCGTTCTGGCCAAGTATGGTGGTGGGCAGGCGAATAATACTAACGCCGCGATGAAAGGTGGCACAGGCAAAACCCACTGCATCCAGGATCGAGCCATTGCCGATAGCAATAACCCTGGAGAAACGATCAAGCTGACAATCGAGCATCTGGCGGTGAAGCTGATCAATGCTCTTCTGGGTTTTGGCCTCTTCTCCAGCAGGCATAGTGATTGGCTGACAGGCAAGCTTCGTGGCAGAGTGCTGTTGCAGGTAATCTGCTATCTCAGTCGGGCAGTCGGGGAAGTTCAGCAGTACCTCCTGGTCTATCACTACCATGAGGTTTCTTGCTGAGCCAATAGCCTGCCGTAATTGCGGGTTATCCGGCTGGAAAGCGTTTTCTGTGAAGGTGACCGGGTACTGGTAAGCAACCTGAAATTCTGCACTGAATGTACGATTCAGGCACCTTGCTTTCTTGAGCAGCCTGAGCTTTCTGATGGAAGAAAAAGTTGCCATCACGGCAGCAAGGAGCAGTATTATAAAAGCTGCAGCAAGCAGTGTCTGCAGGTTAAGGGGCTGGCTGTACCACAGGAAATACACCAGCATTGCAATGAGTGCAGCGGCTAGCGAAAACCTGAAAAGTTTTGTTATGACCGTCCTTGTCATATCCGATGCCTGGTCTGGGTGTTTCAACGCTTCCTTGAATCAGCAAAGCAGGAACTGCTGAAGAACAATGCTGACCACTGTTAAGCCTATCTTACTCATATTTCAGAGCAGGGGACAAGGCAGTGAATCCTTAATTAGAAGTCACTTCTCAGTTTGAATCTCTGTTTCAGGCTTTTAAAAGCCTGTTACCAGAAAAGGTTCAATACCTGTACGCTGCCAGAACCAGAACGCAGCAAGGGTGCCCAGTGCATAAGCGGGAAGGGTGCGAACGTATTCCGGCCACTGGGCCCTGAGTTTTGCCAGGGTCTTCCAGGCCAGGGCAAAGAGGCAGATGACGGCCAGCTGTCCAAGTTCAATGCCGATATTGAAAGCAGCCAGTGCCAGGGGGATATCATTGGCGGGCAGGCCAACTTCACTCAGGGCTCCGGCAAAACCCATACCATGCAACAGACCGAACCCCCCTGACATCAACCAGGGTCGGCGCTGAAACAGACTGCTCCGGTCTCTCCGGACAATTTCTACAGCAGCCATGACAATGCTGAGCGCAATGATGGATTCGACCAGACTGACTGGGAAACGCACATAGCCCAGTGCCGTCAGGGACAGAGTGACAGAGTGCCCCAGTGTGAACAGTGTCACGGTCCAGAATAGACGACGGTTCCAGCCCACCAGGAGGGTCAGGGCGATGACGAAAAGAACATGGTCTATTCCGCCCAGCAAATGCCCGATACCGGTGTTGATGTAATTCTTCATTACACCCCATGCACTGAGTTCTTCCTCGATAGTGTAATCCGGTGCTGCACTGTTCAGCATTCGGTGGGCGCTGCGCCCATCCAGTGTACGCAATCTGAATAGTACTCCAGCCGGACTGCTATCGAGCCCACTGACAGAAAAACTGTCGTTTATTGCCAGGACAGGCTGGCACTTCATGGTCCATTGCAGCAGGCTGCCGGTACCTTCCCTGGACCCGACAGGGACCGAAGTGGCCTGGCACTTTTCAGGGAATACCGGTGTCAGTTCAAGGCCGGGAATCGGTTTCAGAGAGGACTTCCAGGTCACGAGAAAGACACCGGGGCTCTGTTCATTCATGGCCCAGAGCGTTGGCGCCAAGGGATGGGCTGACACTGTTTTCACCATAAAAACCAGGAAGAGCAGCAGGAACAGTCTTATTCTCATCGTTAACTCCTGGTACTTTCAGGGTGAGCGGTGCCGGCATCAGCCAGGTTCTCAATCCGATATTTTTCTTTCTGGCCCTGCAGCCATTCATCAAAGGCTATGTTCTGGTTCTTTCTCAACAGGATTGAACGAATCTGGTTTTCTGCAGCCACCAGTGGGCGATAACCGAAAGGCTGTGCTTCGTGCACATAAACCCAGTGATAGCCATAGCTGGAAGCGACAGGTCCGGTCCACTGGCCGGGTTCTGCCGTGATTACAGAGTCTGCAAAGCGGTTGCCCATTCTCTTGCCAAGCTGCGTAGCCGACATCAGTGGCAGACGGTGTCCATTGTAGAATGGATCGCCAAGGGCAATGGAATCATCAATATTGTCTGTGAGCCTGGGCTGAAGCAGAAGAGCCCTTTGATGGGCAGTGTCAGTCAGTCCGCCAACATAGACATGGCTGAGTCTGGCTCGTGCAGGCAGCCGGAATCTTTCCAGGTGCTGACGATAGTATTCTTCGATTTCTTCCTGCTGAGGCCTGACTACAGCCAGCTCCAGAACCAGTGTCTCGCGTATGGCGCTGACCAGGTAACGCCGAATGAGAGGGTCTGTTTCCAGCAACCCCAGTTTCAGAGCTTCCCGTTCACGCTCAGCGGCATTGCCGTCACTGAGCTTAAGAAACTCTCCCAGCTTTTGCAGGCGATCCTTGACCACAGGCAACTGGTCAAAGCGTCGATCGATGGCTTCGCGAAAGAGAATCTCTTCTTCTATATAGTTGTTGACCAGCTGTTGCAGTCGGGCAGAGTTAGCTGGGCGTGCATTCTGGCGTTGCCACTGTGCCTGAAGGTCACCAACCAGCTGTTCGGTGATCATGATAGTTGGAGCCCCTGGAGGCTCGGCGCTGACATAAAGCAGCGCCAGTCCCAGGGTCAGACAGTGCAGGAAAGGTGATGACAACAGACGCTTGCCGAAACGTCTCATCATGACGATTACCCCTCAATGCTGGTGGTTTTTATGGCTGGTTTGGCGCTTTCCGGTGTGTACCAGACCGGTGAAGTCCAGGCCCTTTCCTGAATGACAGGAGAATAGAAAGGCTGGGTCTTTTCATCGATACAGCACTTGCCGAAGATATCACCAAAGTCACCCATTTCATCGGTTCTGGCAGCAGCCTGTTCCTTACAACTGGAAGAGAAGGGATCAACACCGTAGGACTTGCACTGCAGAGTGCTCCAGCGACAGGTCGGGTTTTCTACGACACGGGCATAGTAGAAGGTGCGCTGGGCAGGATCGAAGGCGGGGTCTTCCCAGACTGCACAGAGATCAGTGAAACCCTGGCCTTCAGGGGCACAGGTGTTGGGGTTAACTGTCGCGCCGTTGTCAGGGTTGCCGGCCACATCAAAGACCTGCTCGTGGGTTTTACCGTTCTTGTCTACCCAGCCCTTGATAATCTGTACCCGTTGCAAATCAGTTCCCGGGTGCCCATCAATACCGGCATCCTTAAGTGCAGAAACGACAAGCTTGGGTACGCCGTTTTGTGGACGGCTCTTCATGTCACCGCCCATGGGCACACCGCCTGCATAACCCTGTTTGACCATGTCAGTGGATTCGCACATGCCCGGCTTGTAATCCCAGCCGCCGAAGAAGCGGACGATAGGGCGGGTACCACTGGTAGCGTAAGTTTCCTTGTTACGCATGCCATTAAAGATACTGTCCCGGGCATTCTCTTCGGCCCAGACTACGGCATGACCACCGGGGTTATCGAAGAAGTGGTCCTGAACATTCCGGTAGCCGGAGTCACGCTTGCCCAAGTGGCCGACAAAGTTGTCCTCTTCAGCACCACCAGGTGTGGCACTGTGGGTATCGGTAGAGCCAATGAAGCCCATTTTGAAGGGGTTGACGCCGTCACGTTGACCCAGCATCAGGCCGTCTTTCAGGGCGTTACGCACCATGTTCCGTGGAGCGAATTCCTCCAGGGGAACCGGGGCGGCCTCATCAGTCATGACCTTGCCGAAAACGGTACCGAGCATGCCAAGGTTGTCGGCGACGGTCTGCTCAAAGTCACAGAGTTCGTCTTCAGTCTGCACACCTGCACCCCTGAGCCGGTCATAGCGACACTCGGAAGCAGCCTTGTGCTGAACCAGTTCGACAAGAGGCTCGAAGTAAAGACGGTCATCCCGCTCTTGCTCCGTCTTCGGATCACGGAACATAAGTCCACCGGCAAGGTTGGAGTTATGAGGTATGGAAATTACATCGCAGTTATTATCCTTGTCGGTACACTCCTGGCGTAGCTGCTTCCAGAGTTCCGGGAAATTATAGGAGCCGGTTTCATAGGTGGAAATCGTTTTGGCGGCCACCTGGTCATTCCTGAAGATGACGTTGCGGTGCATATTACGCAGACCGGGAGCGTCGGTGTATTCATAACCGACAAAAGTCGTAAACTCACAGTTTTCCGTCCGGTCGTAATGGTCTTCTGCAGCCTGCTGAATGTTGTCCCAGTATGTGGCCTGGCCTTCATCACAATCGGACAGGGTGCAGGCGAAGGACTTCTCTTTCTGGGCGGATTTGCCGGAAACGCCGAGCTTCTGCCAGTAATCGGCCGCCAGCAGCTGCACCATGTAAGTGTTGCTGCGAGTCATCATGCAGTAGGGGAACCAGTAGCCGGCCTTGCCTGAGTCTTCAGCACAGACATTGATCTGGCCAAGAAACTCGGCATGGTCGGTCACAGAGGTAAAGTCCAGGGGGCGTTGGATCTGGGCAATGACTTTCTGTTCACCATGCTCATCAGGCAGAGTGATAGCCTCACCTTTGGCGTAGCGATAGGCGTCCCAGGGTGTGTTTCTCTGGCTCGACACAAAGGAGTCGAACGAATAACTGGTATGAACATGAAGATCGCCAAACATGGGTTGCTTGAGTGAATCGTAGTTCAGACAGGGGGCTCGTTTTTCAGTTCGCTCGAAGGGCAGTTCAGTGGCCAGCGCACTGCTGGACAGGGTGCCCAATAGCACCGCTGCTGTACTGAGCATCAGGAGAGTATTTTTCACCGCGGGATCGCTCCGATCTTATTATTCTGTTCTATCCCAGTAGGAACAGCTTTTTGTGCAAGCTATTTTAAGGCAGTTGACTTGTTTTTTGCTAGTCCATTTGAACGAGTGATTTCTATTTAACAGCTGTAGCGAAAATATCCGGCCCGCATCGGTCTGATCAGGGCCGGGGAAAGTATTCAGGAACAGGCCTTGTAGCGGCTGTTGTACATATAGTTCAGCTGGAAAATCAGTTTCTCAGCCGCACAGCTAAAATCGAAATGGGCGTGAATCACGGTATCGTCATCGGCTGAATCAGTTTCGTACGCTATGGAGCAGGGTTCTGTCTCAATTTCGTGAGCCAGTGACTTCAGAGCCTTGAAACGAGCCTGTGCCTGTTCCAGGCCGGCACCGTGAATGTCCATATCGACCCTGGTGTCGTTAATATCAGTCAGGCTGGTCATAATCGGTCTCCTTCATCTCCATTGCCAATCCCTGGTCCCAGAATCTTTTTTGTCAAACGAACGGACTCCTTTCAGCGACTTCATCTGAAGTCCATGGCTCGACTATATAATGTCTGGGCCTACAGAAAATGGACTTGAGTCAAAAGATAACGACAGTTTTCATGGAATAACATTGTTTTTTGGAGGATATTCCTGAAATGAACCTTGTGCTCAGTCAAAAGCCGCGGGCTGGATTCTGATAGAATGACAGCACAATGATTCAGGGTGGGAGTGTTCCGTGCTTATTAAAGAAAACAGCGTTCTTGTTGTGGTCGATGTCCAGGGCCGGCTGGCGACCTTGATGCACGAAGCAGAAACTTTGTCCAAACACCTTGTCGCCATGGTTAAAGGCGCCAGGGAACTGTCACTGCCCATTCTCTGGGTGGAGCAGATTCCGGAGAAACTGGGCCCTACCGTTCCTGAACTGACGAAAGAGCTGGAAGGCCTGCAGCCCATCAGCAAGAAAACCTTCAGTTGCTACAGGAACCAGGAGTTTGTTGATGCCCTGCAGGCTACCGGGCGTCACCAGGTGCTGGTGGTGGGAATCGAAGCTCATATCTGTGTCTACCAGACAGCCCGTCATTTGCATGAGGCTGGCTTCGAGGTGGAGCTCGTAGTCGACGCAGTTTCTTCAAGAACGCTTGAAAACAAAAATATCGCTTTGGAAAAACTCTCTTCCTGTGGTGTCAGCTTGACCAGTGTTGAAATGGCCCTGTTTGAACTGATGGAAACGGCTGAGGCGCCGGAGTTTAGAACAGTGGCGGGCTTTATAAAGTAATGTCCTCGTTGGGAACACTGTGAATCCCAATAATTTGTTTGTCTGATTTATCGATATATCAGATGTTACAGATTTGGTTGGGGTGTAATTTGATGTGCGTCAGTGTTGTTAATAAGTAGGAAGAATAAATACAATAACTGTCGTTTAAATAGACAGCTTAGACCGCGTAATTGTTGAATATATGGACTGCTGGGGGGTGATGCAGATAAAGAAGATGGGCTCAGTCTGACCAATTATGATCAATATATCGGCTGAGCAGTGTTAATTTCTGTTCAGTAATTGGACGGTGGGAAGTGACTAAGCGATGAGAATGAATGGGGGTCGGGCGTAAAAGTGTCTTGATTCGACATCGGGCTGAGTAGCCCGATGCCGCTGACATGAGTCGGCTATCAGGCTGGAGTAGCCTGAGCCTCCAGATTGTTCCCCGCAGTTTCATCGTCAAAGATGCCCTGGTCCAGTTCACCTTCACTCTTGGCGATGACAGTAGAGACCATAATGTCGCCCTGCACATTCACCCAGGTACGGGCCATATCCAGTATGCGGTCAATCGCAGCAATCAGGGCAACGCCTTTGATCGGCAGCCCCGCACTGCTCAGTACCAGGCTCAGCATGATCAGGCCTGCGCCCGGTACACCGGCTGTGCCGACAGCGGCCAGGGTTGAGGTAAAGATAATGGTGATGTAATCCGCCATGGACAGGTCGATACCGTATGCCTGGGCAATGAACAGGGCACAGACACCCTAGTATAGGGCCGTACCATTCATATTATTGGTTATATTTTAGCGTTTTCTTTATTTCAACAAAGCATGATGGCTTAAGCAAAACAATCTATCTTTTGCCATTTAATACTGGACATTAACAACACATGTTTAATTTGACATGCTTATGCAGCAAAAGGTTTGTTTTTCTTATCAGTTCTGTCTTCAGTTTACTGTTAATTTCCCTTTCCGGGTTTGGTTTTGAACAGCCTGGAGAGTGGCGATACAGCAATAACAGCAATAACAGCAATAACAGCAATAACAGCACTAATGATGATCAGTCAGAACCTGACAGCATCTGTGAATTCAATGAGGAGTCCTATGCATTGAGAAAAGCCTTCGTTAGAGATTTTCAAATCCGGTCAGCGTACAGTCTGGCTGGGTTATTGTTCTGGCAAGAATCTCTGGATACAAAACCCATGACGGAGGAAATATTTCAAAGGGTACGCAGTAGTAGTAAAGCCATGGATTATTACGATATGGCCAAGCTAAGCCAAAGTAACGAGGAAATTTATAGTCTTGTTACCACCCCTCAATGCCTTGAACGACTTGATTCTGCTTATCAGAAAGCTGTAGTTGAGAAGAGGAAAAGGCATTTTGATGTGAATGACACTGGGGAATTTATTGGAAAACCTGTAGAAGATTTCATTCAAAGCGCTGAGGAATTATATCAGAGTACACTACATTTCTATATCGACCAACTCGGTATTGTTGAAGATGCCGGTCTCAGTGATGAAGAAATAATGCAGGAAATCCAACAGGCCAGAACAGAGATTAAGCGTGCTGAAGATCTTAAAGTTGTGAACCGCGTTCCAGTGCAGCAGCTCTCAGGTTTCCCTGATTATACCGTGATTCGTTGCTCGACTCCATTAAGCGAAAGGTTTGTATTTTTCCATGTACCATTAGACGAAAGTAGAGATTATGTTCCGCTTTGCTGGATTCCGCACTTTATGTACGAGTGGCTGGCTTTCAGGAGTTTTCCCAAAGCTGAAAGCCTGAAAGGTCGTGTCAGCATGAAGAAATTTATCGACGCAAGCTTGACGGAACTGAGAGCATACGACGATTTTTGTCAAAATCTCAGTGAGCCATCTATTTATGTGCCAGCCCGCTCCGGACAATGGTAGTCGTTTATCAGATTATTGCCAGATCAGGAAGCTAAGTACCCAGCCATATGGAACCGAATATTTCTGGCCAATGACTCAGGTTGCTCTACAAGGCACTGCGACGGGAGCATAGTCATTCTATGTGACCAGAGCTGTAACGCAGTAGAGCGGTCTGATCATTGAGTCAGAATATCGGTTTCCATATGGCTGGGTACTTAAGTTCCAAACTTCCTGAAATGACCGACAGAACCTCAAATGGTGGCGCCCAGGGGCATGACAAAACTGCAGATGCTCTTTGACAGGCCCAGCTTTTTCTCACCGGTCTGCAGGCTGACGGGCAGGGTTCCGGAGCTGCTGGAGGTACTGAAGGCTACAGCCTGTACGTTCATGGTCGCACGCATGAACTTGCTGGGGCTGAGGCCGTTGGCTTTCAGGAAGATGCTGTAAAGGCCGTAGATGCAGCAGGTCTATGGTGATGGCGGCAGCGCCCGTCGTCAGGTAGAGCGCGATACTCTTTACTGCCACATGACCCATTTTGCTGGAATCGTTCCTTGAGTAGACGTTAATTAAATTCCTGAACTTTCTGGTTAAAATCTTGTCCAACGGTTCGTTACACGGAAGAAAAAGCAGTTATCAGGAGTAATAAGCATGGATGCAGGTCGTGTCTCAGATAATAGTTCCATACAGCCATCAGGTCAGGAATTTCAACCTGCAGTGACTGTGCCTCAGTCGGGCTCAATGAACCAGAGTGATGTCACTTCGTGTCCAGCGGCTATCCATACTCCAGAATCAGCTGGTGCCAGTCAGTCATCTCCTGCTCTTGGTGAGCGGACTTCTTCACCTGTTGAGCCAACTGAAACTTCCGAATCTGAGCAGCAAGAAGTGCAGCTGTCTTCGCCTGTCCAGGCGTCAGATGAAGGCTCGCTGCCACCCTGGTTGGCTTCCAGGCCACCTTATTCCTGCCCGCAGTACAGGAGTCCATCCCCAGAGCCAGAAGCCGCAGCGGTGGTGAAAACAGGGGTTATTCATGAGCCCTTGCCGGTGTCCGCTACGAAAAAAAATGTACATCCGCCGCTGTCACCAGTTCTGGAAGATGAGGCGGGATATTTCCGGCGAAAACTGATTGAAATCAACAAAATGGTCTGCACCAGGAGGGACGATCTCCGGCTTCAGAATCGTAGTTACACCGAGCTGACAAAAGTCGAACTTCTGCTTCACTGGCCAAGTGCTGAGGCGGGAAAAATTTTTGATACCCATCCATTTTTGCCTGTCCAACATGACATCTATGACTACGGACTTTCTGCCCTTCCAGTCGTTGCTCCTAACAGAACTCATCAAGTGCTGTTAAATCAGTCTGAAGGCAATCCTGTGCCAATGCTTGCCAGCAGGATTGAATACGATGGCAGGCTGGTCGGAATTGCTATGCCAGGACCGGCTGTAACGGATATGGGTAATGTTCTTGCCATGGCCTGCCAGGAGAATGTCGGGGTCTTTGTCGATCTCATTTCAGATGCAGACAGACTCACGCCAATAGCTCCGGGTTTCCCGGCACGCTTTAACTGGGGAGACATTAAGGAAGATTTACCAATATTTTTTAGTAATGGCTATTCGATCCAGAAGGTGAAAGGGAGTGAAAAAACGGTTGATTTCTATTTGTCGGTTCCATCGTTTGAGGGTGATAAACCGGCAAAAGCGCTTATCAGGAGTTTCATCATAAAGGGTCCGCAGGGAGAAAAAACGATCAGCCAGATCAGCTTCCCGGTATGGCCCGATGGCATGACCATTCCTGTTGACGTGATGGAGAAGCTCCAGCAGGTAATTGCTGATGAAGAGATGAAGCACCCTGGCTGTACTCTGGCAGTAAACTGCATGGCAGGTGTAGGGCGCACTGGAACGGTGTTTGCCGTTCGTGAGCTTCGTAGAAAAAAACTTGCAGGTCAGCTGTCGGAAGAAAACCTTAACTCCACTGTTTTGAGCCTGCTACTGCAGGGGAAACTGTGCAGGAACTGGAACTTTGTCCAGCGTGTCGGGCAGGCCTGTTCCGTGTTCGAGATGGCTGGTCGCTATGCCTTGGGAGTTGTTGTTGGCGGATATCTCCTTAATCCGGTGACGCGACCTTTGGGGGCAAGGTTCTCAAGAGAGATTCAGAAGATCAGTGCCAAGTGTATAGATGAAGCGACGGTAAAAAAAGCGAAAGCAGATTACGAGCGACTGATGAAGGAGCTTATGTCTCAGGCACTCGACATGGATGTGGTGGCTGAAATACAGGAAACGCCAGAGCAGAGAGCAGACGATCAATCAGGCAACCTTTTCCCCTATGTTGAAACCAGACAGTCAGGAATGATTCATGCGCGAACGCCTGGGGCAGCTCCCCTTGCTCATAGCCAGGTAGTCGTTAAAGGGACTGGCGCTGAGCCTCAGCGGTTATCAGGCAATCATATGACTCTCGGCGGAGAGTACGCAGGTATTGCCATGCAAGCCCCGCGTCCCGGAGAGCTCGATCTTGTGCTTGACGCTGTCTGGCAGAGTGGTATCAGCCTCATTGTCGATCTTGCCACTGCTGAAGAACATTCTTCAGCTACAGGTACCGATGCCATTCTGGACTGGGGGACTGCCGGAGTGAGCCCGGGTTTGTCAGAAGGACGATTCAGCCTGAAGAAGGTGGATGAAAAGACAGTTTCCTTCCTGAAGGATGGTAAGGAATCAAAATTCACTGTCAGAACCTTTCAGCTCAGCATCAGCGATGACCCGGAGGCTGGCAAAAGAACCGTCACTCAGATCTCCTGGCCAGAGTGGTCGGAAGGTGAAGTTCTCACATCAAAGGCACTGGAAGATGTGCTCAGCAAAATCAACGGCTGTGGAGAAGGTCTTGCCGATGCCAGGATGCTGGTTCATTGTCTTGACGGGCTTGATCGTACTGGAACATTGTTTGTGGCCCGGGAGATTATGCGAATGTCAGGGAGCAAACCTGGCAACATCAGGGCACTGGAAGGCATCATCCATGCGCGGGTCTCCAGGTCTGGCAAGGTGATCAGTTCACCCGAACAGGCAAGTCACCTTCTAAGTCTGGCGCAGACAAGGCAATAAGATGTATACGTCACAGGAAAATGAAAACCCGGCCTGTTCTGGCCGGGTTTGAACGTTGGCTGAATCATCAGCCTCTCATCAGCAATCCTGAGTTTACATATTCGGGTAGTTCGGCCCACCGGTACCTTCAGGCGTGACCCAGGTAATGTTCTGGGCCGGGTCCTTGATATCGCAGGTCTTGCAGTGGACACAGTTCTGACTGTTGATCTGGAACCGCTCTTTCCTGCTTTCCTCGTCGACGACGATTTCATAGACGCCGGCCGGGCAATAGCGCTGGGCTGGCTCATCATACATTGGCAGGTTTTTGGCCAGTGGGATCTCTGCATCAGCCAGCTTCAGGTGGCAGGGCTGATCTTCTTCATGATTAGTGTTTGACAGGAAGACTGAGCCCAGACGGTCAAAACTGATCACGCCGTCAGGCTTTGGATAGTCGATTTTCTTGCAGTCAGCCGCTGGTTTCAGCGTGGAATGATCTGGTTTTGTATCTCTCAGGGTAAACGGCAGTTTGCCGTTAAAGATGTTCTGATCAACAAAGGCAAAGCCGGCACCGATCAGATTGCCAAACTTGTGCATGGCCGGTCCGAAGTTACGCTGCTGTTGCAGCTCCTTGCCGAGCCAGGACTGGTTAAACGCCTCTGTATAGCCGGTTAGCTCTGTCCCGCCTTCAGAACCTTCTTTCAGCACACTAAAGACTTCTTCAGCGGCCAGCAGGCCGGACTTCATGGCGGTATGAGAACCCTTGATCTTGGCGCCATTCATGGTGCCGGCATCGCAGCCGATCAGCAGGCCGCCGGGGAAGGTCATCTTTGGCAGGGACTGAGGGCCGCCTTTTGTCAGTGCCCTGGCGCCATACGAAACACGCTTGCCGCCTTCAAGGTATTGCTTGATAGTGGGACTCTGCTTGTAACGCTGGAACTCTTCAAAAGGACTCAGATGAGGGTTGGAGTAGCTCAGGTCGGTAATCAGACCCAGGACGACCTGGTTATTTTCAATGTGGTAGAGGAAACCGCCACCGGTTGAGCCGCTCTCATACAGAGGCCAGCCAGCAGTGTGTACGACCAGGCCTTCTTCGTGTTTGTCAGGATCAATGTCCCAGAGTTCTTTGATGCCTATGCCGTAATGCTGGGGGTCTTTGCCTTCATCGAGTTTGAAGTGGCTGATCAGCTCTTTGCCGAGATGGCCGCGGCAACCTTCGGAAAACAGAGTGTATTTGGCATGCAGTTCCATGCCGGGCATGTAGCTGTCTTTCTGCTCGCCATTCTCAGATACACCCATGTCACCGGTAGCCACGCCTTTCACACTGCCATCGTCGTTAAAGAGCACTTCTGCAGCAGCGAATCCGGGAAAGATTTCAGCACCCAGGCTTTCCGCCTGTTCGCCGAGCCAGCGAGACAGGTTGCCAAGGCTGATGATGTAATTGCCTTCATTGTGCATGGTTTTGGGTACGAACAGCCCAGGCACTTTGAAGGAGTTCTCCTGGGAGAACAACCAGTGGATGTCGTCGCCTTTCACTGGCGTATTGAGAGGAGCGCCTTTGTCTTTCCAGTCAGGGAAAAGCTCATTGAGGGCTGTAGGTTCGAAGACCGCACCCGAGAGAATATGGGCGCCCACTTCGGAACCTTTTTCCACCACGCAGACGCTGACTTCCTGACCGGATTCTTGTGACAACTGCATGAGACGACATGCGGCAGACAAACCAGCCGGGCCTGCACCCACAATGACCACATCAAATGCCATAGACTCGCGTTCCATGATGGATCCCCTCCCTCTGCCGGGTATCGCTTGGCTCTCGATCAGTCAGAGCCTGCTTGATTATTATTGTGTGTTTATTTGAAACAAGATCAAACACTTGTTTAATTTTGTTTCGCATTATACTGACTCGCCGGAAAATCACCAGTTCTCCGGCACTTAGAGTCAGAAATTGAGAGCCAGGGGGAGGGGTCAGTGGGCCTTTTTCAGAAAGCGGCTGTAGAGGTTTTCCAGGGCGAACCCCGCCATCATGGCGATAAGAAACAGCACAACTTCACTGCCGCCAACCAGAAGGCGGGCTATGCCCGGGCCAGGACAGATGCCCGCCAACCCCCAGCCAGCGCCGAACAGGATCGCTCCAGCCACCAGGCGCCGGTCGACTTGTGTTTTTTCTGGTAAATGAAACCTTGAAGCTGCCACAGGTTTTCTTCGTTTCAATATCAGCCAGGTGGCGGGCAGGTTCACCAGAATAGCGCCACCCATGACCAGCATCAGGGTGGGATCCCACTGGCCGGTGATGTCGAGAAAGTTCTGTACCTTTTCCGGGTCGGTCATACCGGAAACGACAAAACCTGCACCCATCAATAAGCCTGCTATCAGGGCTGTTATGTTTTGTTTCATTGTTTTGCCCTTAAACCAGATTGCGGGTAAGGAATACGGTCACCATTGCCGTACCCATAAAAATACAGACCGCAACCAGCGAACGTAGCGATAAACGGGACAGGCCACAGACACCATGACCACTGGTGCAGCCACTGCCCAGGCGGGTGCCAAAACCCACCAGTAAGCCTGCCAGAAGCAGCAGGGCTGGTGAATCACCCTGAGGTACCGGGGTTTCTCTGGCAAAAACGGACAGAAGCGTACCGCTGATGATTACGCCGGCAATAAAAAGCAGTCGCCAGGTGGAATCACCACGTTTGATATTACTGACGATGCCGGATATTCCGGCAATACGGCCATTGGCGAAGAGCAGAAGGGCAGCGCCAAGGCCGATCAGTGCTCCGCCCGCCAGACCGGAGAACGGAGTGAAATTAACAATAACGGGCCATTCCATCAGGCGGCTTCCTCTGCCGGTTTATTATTTTCCACCATGTTACTGGTCTGTTTTGTTCGTTGCCAGGTGGTGAACCCGCCAGAGAGATTGCGACACTCAAAGCCATGCTGGGAAAGAATGCGGCAGGCAAGATAGCCCCGCAGGCCCACGGCACAATACACAACCACTGGTTCGCCACCAGGGATTTCATTAAGACGCTCGCGGAGTGAGTTCAAAGGGATATTTATGGCATTGGGCAGGGTGCCTGTCTGCATAATTTCTTCCGGGTCACGCACATCAAGAACTGTGGTTTCCTGGTCAGTGAGTTCGCTGGCATGAACCTGGACAAACTCACCACGGAGGACATTCCCTGCAACAAAGCCGGCGTAATTGACGACATCTTTGGCAGAGCCGTAAGGCGGGGCGTAGGTCAGCTCGGCTTCTTCCAGGTCAAAGACGGTCATGCCTCCCTGAATCGCCATGGCCACTACATCGATCCTTTTGTCGACACCAGCCTGACCGGTAGCCTGGGCGCCAAGTACACTACCTTTCGGGTCAAACAGCAGTTTCATACTGACTTTGCAGGCACCTGGATAATACCCTGCATGGTTATTGCTGTGCACATAAACCTTGTCATAGACCATGCCGGCTTTTTTCAGGGCTTTTTCATTCATGCCGGTGGCTGCCACCGTCTGGTTAAACACTTTGCAGACTGCCGTTCCCTGAGTCTTGCGATAGCGGGCGTCGCCTCCCAGGGCATTGACAGCGGCAATGCGCCCCTGGCGGTTTGCCGGGCCTGCCAGGGGAATTAACCCTGGTTGCTCAGAAACATGGTCGATGATTTCAACGGCATCACCCACCGCAAGAATATCGCGGTCTGATGTTTCCATCCGGTCATTGATCCTGATGCCGCCCAGTTCACCCAGCTCCAGCCCTGCAGCTGTTGCCAGTGTCGTTTCGGGGCGGACACCAATGGCCAGGATAACGAAATCAACGGCCATCTCCTGACTGTCAGATAAAGCCAGGTTCAGGGTGTCACCAGTTTTTTGAATGGCTGTTACAGCGGTTTTCAGGTGTAGATTTACGCCATACTCGTTAAGGGTTTGATGCAGTGGGGTAGCCATCTCTGGATCAATGGGAGTCATAACCTGATTCGAGAGTTCAATAAGGTGGGTTTCAACGTTCCTTTGAATCAGGGCTTCAGCCATTTCAATGCCAATGAACCCACCACCGATGACGGCAGCTTTCTGCTGGCTTCTGGTCGCAAGAACAGCAAGAATACGATCCATGTCGCTCATGTTACGCAGCGTCATGACTTTGTCATCATGAATGCCTGGGATACCCGGTTTGAAAGGGGCGGCTCCCGGGCTGAGAATCAGCTTGTTATAGGTTTCCTGGTACTGCTGCCCGGTTTTCAGGTCAACGCCGGTGACGCTTTTCTCCTTGCGATTGATACTGATGACTTCACTTTGAACCCTGACATCAATCCTGAACCGGTCGTGCATTTTTTCCGGGGTCTGTACCAGCAGGGCGTCTCGCTCGGGGATGTCGCCACCGATATGGTAGGGCAGGCCGCAGTTGGCAAAAGAGATTTGTTCACCACGCTCAAACAGAATAATCTCTGCGCTTTCTGACAGGCGTCTTGCCTTGGCTGCTGCGGATGCACCGCCGGCGACACCACCTACGATAACGATTTTCAAAATATTAGCCTTATCTAAATAAGTATATGCTTATATAATATATTAGATGAATCTAATGTAAAGTGTTTGTTGCTATTTGCTTTGCCAGCTGGTGGCAGAAGGCTTTCTAACTTGATCGGGATGTCACGGCCTTGTCTAATAAGCAGCTAGTACTCGGTCCGCCTGCAATTGATATGTTCAGCTCAAGCCAGCGCGTCCAGATCAAGGCGCAGCTGTGCAGGAATACTTGACGTATTTCAATCAGCTGGAACGCTGAGATGGGCGCGCTGGCTTGAGCCCTTCG
>JBPCXN010000151.1:0-43985 GCA_051008495.1 Endozoicomonas sp.
TCAAGGATGGTTTCGGACTCAACGTCTCCCAGCTGGCCAGTGGCGGTGACAAGGATAGCGTGGCCTGTAGCCTGGTGCTCTCCCTCAATAACGATACTGTCGGTAATCAGCCCGCTGTTTTCTATGGTGCCAGTCAGACGGCGACCATTACGAACCACAAAAGAACCATCCCTGCCACTGACAACACCACCAACATCCACCTTCAGTGTACCGGTGACATCACTATCAAGACTGATGGCAGCCCCCCGTTCTGATATGGCGCTGCCGCCAATACGGGCAATGGTCGCCGACTCCGTATCACCTTCTCCCAGTTGTCCACCAACATACAGAACGCTGGCCCCTTCTCCTGATGCCCTTACAGTTCCGCCGTTATCAATTTCAACAATGTCCACCATAGAGCCACTATGAAGCGTTACCGCGCTGTCACGGCTTGAGGTAACCAGACCTCCATCGAGAACCCTGAAACCTTCAGTCAGTCTACTACCCGACCGACCGGCGTATGCAGATGAGCCAGTGGTTGTTTGTGTACCGGAAATAGCTATGCCACCAAAAATTGAGCTAAAGTTGAAGATTCCACCCTGGAGTTCGCCGCCCTCCATGACATTGATTGCAGAGTAGCCATTACTGGCTGACAAATTGCCGTTACTTCGCACAGTAATGGCATCGCCGTCCGTTCTATTCCCCATAACGCCACTTATTTTTATAGCGTCATCCAATGTGGCGCTCTGTCTTCCGAATAAGAACATCCGGCTGTTGAAACGCCCCTGGATATCCGTAGTACCGTTGATTCTCCCTCCAATATTCACCAGCAGCCCTATTTGAAAATCGCTAAACTGTTTTTGAGTTTTGTCTCCAACATGACCGTTCTCCCCAACTACCAGCCTTCCTGCAAGCTCTCCGTCTACTTCGATCATTCTGGATATGTCTGTAAAAGAACGTGTTTCACTGGCATTCAGGTGGCCATCAATCCTGACAGCCTCAGCACTTTCAGACGTTCCCAGCCGGGCATTTTCCGCCACATAAATGGTTGCTGCCGGGATACTGTTAGTCAGAGTTCCGCCACTCTCCACCACGACCTGGTCAACAGATGAGTGCTCACCTATTTGTATCGTATGTACTCCTTCAGACGTAGAACTCAGATGGGTTCCATTGCCAACCCTGAACGCTCCGGCAAGCCTTGCCTGATCACTCTCTGTTCCCTGAGAGGAATAAGCTGAACCAGTGACCACCTGGGTGCCATCAATAATGACATCACCAGTAATTTCACCTTCGTTGCGGATGGTGCCAGTCAGGGTGCCGCCATCAAGATTAATGGCGGCATGGCCATTGCTGGCGCTGAGGCTGCCTGTTGTCTCTACCGCAATGGCATTGCTGCCAGCATCACTGCCCAGGTGCCCGCTGATTGTTATCGCATCGTCCAGAGTTGAACTCTGAGAGCCATTGATGATGACCTGATCAGCGACAGTTCCCTGCACATCAATGGTGCCGGTCAGCTGTCCACCACTGGCAATGTGGATATTCCCATCGCTGATTTCACCACCTGTGCCAATTTCAAATCGCCCTGCGGCGCTACCATTCAGGCTGATGGCGTTTGCTCCAGCAGACGAAAGTGTTCCATCAACCTGCAGCGCCGTTTCGCTTTCTGCATCACCCAGCTGACCCTGGGCGGCAACAAAGATGGCACTGCTGCCGGTATCACTGTTGGTCAGGGTGGCATTGTTATCAACAATGATCTGGTCGGTGGTGGCGTAATCATCTGTGAAAACAGTGTGGCTGGTAGCAGAGTCAACGGTGTAACCTTCACCGACCCTGAACGCTCCGGCAAGGGTGGCCCGGTCATCTTTGGCGCCTGATGCATGATAGGCCGGGCCAGTCACAGCCTGGGTGCCGTTGATGAAGATATCACCGGTGATATCGCCCTGGTTGCGGATGGTACCGGTCAGGGTACCGCCGGCAATATTGATGGCATTGGCCCCAGTCGATGCCATTGAACCTGTGGCAGTGATTTCTATGGCATTGCCGGCAGCATCGTTGCCCATCTGGCCACCGGTCTCTACACGGATGGCATCATCTTCGGCAGAGTGAGCTCCGGAAACGATCATACCGTTTGTGACCGTGCCGTTGTTCTGTACAACAACACTTCCAGTGAGTGCGCCACCTTCAGCAATATTGATGGCGGCTGTGCCGTCGACTGAAGTAACAGTCCCGGCTACTTCAACCGCTACGGCATCCGCAGTACTTCCCAGAGTTCCACCGTTATCCACAAAGATGGCGCTGGATTGCGCGCCAGTGCTGGTGAGCTGTCCATCAAAAGCCACCGATATCCTGTCTGTCACTCCACCATTACCGGTGTACAGGGTGTGATCGCCGGTCGAAGTCACATTGGCTCCGCCCAGAACGGTGTACCCTCCGGTCAGAGTGCCTGTGTTGTTGAAGGTCTTGCCGCTGGAAGTATGGGTCCCGGCGATTTCAATACCGTTTGTGATCGTTCCAGTGTTGTCCAGAGTTCCCAGGATGGTGGCGCCACTGGCGACCACTATGGCGGTATCATCACCATTCGCAGACACAGTACCGGCAATATCAATGGCCGATGTGCCTGCGCCGCTGCCTACCGTTCCGCCATTGTCCACATAGATGGCACTGGTACCGATGCCTTCATTTTTTAGTTCAGCCCCTTCCAGTACGGTAATCTTGTTGGTCGTGAAGCCGTTACCTGTGTAGACAGTGTGATCACCAGTAGAGATCGCCACACCGCCATCCATAACCGTGTAGCCGCCGATCAGGTTACCGGAGCCTGTATAGCCTTTACCCCTGGACATGTGGGTGCCATGGATTTCAATGCCACCATCGATGGTGCCCTCATTGCGGATCACCCCCATCAGTGTTCCGCCCTGGGCGACCTGGATCGCCACACCGCTATCAGACGACAGGGTACCTTCCACATTGATGGCAACAGTGTCATCACTGATACCAAGAGTTCCGCCATCGTCGACATAAACAGCGCTGGTATTCGTACCCGTATTGGTCAGCTGGCCACCCAGGGACACAACGACATTGTCAGTAGTGCCACCACTGCCGGTGTAAATCGTGTGATCACCAGTAGACGTCACCGTTCCACCTGTTACGTTGTAGCCCCCGGTAATGCTGCCGGTGTTGCTGAACGTCTTGCTGCTGGAGGTGTGAGTGCCGGAGACGGCAATGCCGCCAGTGATGGTGCCTGAATTATTGAGGGTTCCGGTGATAGTACCGCCAGTAGTAACGGTAATGGCGACATCACCGCCATCGGCGGAAACAGTCCCGGCAATGTCGATAGCCGAGGCATCGGCTGCACTGCCCAGATCGCCGCCATGACCCACCGCAATAGCGCTGCTGCCACTGCCGGTGTTGGTCAGCTGGCCGTCTTCAACGACAGTGATTTTATCCAGAGTGCCACTGCCCCCGGTGAACAGTGTGTGATCGCCGCTGGAGGTGACAACACCGGCTTCCTCAACGGTATAGCCGCCAGTCAAGGTACCGGTATTGTTCAGGGCTCTGCTGCTGGAGGTATGTTCACCGGCAATGCTGATACCACCGTCAACTGTGCCGGTATTTTCTACCGTACCGGTCAGAGTACCACCACTGGCGACAGCAATAGCCGCATCGCCCCCGTCCGCCGAGACGGTGCCAGCCACAGTAATGGCTATATCAGCGCCACCATTACCCAGTCTGCCGCCGTCGTCGACAAAGATCGCATGGGTTTCTGAGCCAGTATTGGTCAACTGCCCACCAGCAGCCACAGAGACATGTTCTGTCATGCCATTCTGCTCACCCACTGCACCGGTATAAATGGTGTGGTCTCCCTGGGATGTCGCCAGACCGCCGTTCCCGACGTTATATCCCCCGGTCAGATTGCCGGTATTCTCCAGAACCTTCCCGGTGGCAGTATGGCTCCCATTAACCTCGATACCGCCGTTAATAGTTCCGGAGTTCTTCACTGTTCCTGTCACTGTGCCGCCAGTGGCTACGGCTATAGCGGCATCCCCCTCATCAGCAGCAATCGTTCCGGCATTATCAATAGCAACGGTTTCAACACCAGACCCCAGGCTGCCGCCACTACCCACATGAATAGAATTGGCGTCTGATCCTGTGTTGGTGATGCTGCCGCCATGGACGACAGTAACCTTGTCAATAACGCCGGAGCCACCGGTGTAAATGGTGTGGTCACCACTGGAAGTCGACAATCCATCATCCTGAACGGTATAGCCCCCGGTCAGGCTGCCGGTATTATCCAGAGCCCTGCCACTGGCAGAGTGAGTTCCGGCAATGTCTATTCCGCCGACAATGGTTGCACTGTTATCGATAGAGCCAGTAATCTCCCCGGCCCTGGCCACGACAATTGCAATGTCGCCACCATCCGCAGACAGCGTACCGGAGACATCAATGGCAGTGGCACCAGGTGTGCTGCCAAGAGCGCCACCGGCATCGACATACACGACACTGCTGTCAACGCCGGTATTGGTGAGCTGTCCGCCAGCAGCTACCGTTACCCTGTCAGTCACCCCGTTATTGCCAGTGTGGACGGTATGACCGCCGGTAGAGGTCGTGACTCCCCCGCTGGCCACGGTGTAACCGCCAGTCAGATTGCCGGTATTGTTGAGAGCGCTGACGCTGGCGCTATGCATCCCCGAATTATTGATACCACCAGTAATAGAGCCACTACTGGTGATCGTGATCTGGCCTGTCAGAGTTCCGCTGGCTGAGATATCGATGGCGGCGTCACCACCACCTGCAGAAACAGTACCGGCAATATCAATGGCCGTTACATCAGCTGTGGTGCCCAGGGCTCCGCCATTATCTACTTTGATGGCACTGCCACCGGAAGAGGTTGAGGTATTGGTGAGCTGTCCACCAGTGGCAATGGTAATTCTGTCAATGGTTGCTTCTTCATCCCCGGAATGGCCGGTATACACCGTATGATTTCCTGTGGAAGTTACGAAGCCACCGTCAGCAACGGTGTAACCACCGGTCAAACTGCCAGTATTATTGAAGGTTCTGCCGCTGGCGGTGTGAGTTCCGGCAATGTTAATGCCTCCCTCAATACTTCCGGTGTTATCAATGTCTCCCACAATAGTGCCACCACTGGCTACCCCTATGCCCTTGCTGAACATGGAAGAAATGAGCCCATCGACGTCAATGGCGGTGACACCTTCGCCGCTACCCAGAATGCCGCCATCGTCTACATAAACGACACTCTTGTCACAACAGGTGTTAGTGATTTGCCCGCCCTCAGCCACGGTCAATCTATCCGTAACACCTTCATTGCCGGTGTAAATGGTATAGTCAGCAGAAGAGGTCGCCAGCCCCCCGTTCAGAACCGTGTAGCCACCGGTGAGAGTACCGGTATTTTCAAAAGTCTTGCCTGCTGAAGTGTGGGTGCCACTGACCCCAGTGCCACCGGTAATGATCCCGGTATTCCTGATGCTGCCATTAACAGTGCCGCCACTGTTTACATTGATGGCAAGGTCTCCACCCGTCGCAGAAAGTTCGCCCTCAATATCAACAGCAACCTCAACACCACCCAGTGTGCCGCCAGCATCTATATAGATAGTGTTACGGTCTGTACCCGTGTTGGTCAGCTGCCCACCCGATGCCACTGTGACTGTATCTGTCACCCCTCCGTTATCAGTAAAGATGGTATGGTCGCCGTTAGAAGTCGCCAGGCCACCACTGATAACGTTGTAACCGCCATCCAGTTCGCCGGAATTAGTGAAGGTTTTGCCACTGGAACGGTGAGTCCCCGCTACATCAATGCCACCGGCAATGGAGCCGGTATTGTCAATGATGCCTATGATTTCACCGTTGTTCGCCACACCGATGGCCGAGCCGTCACTGGACAGCAGTGTACCGGCTATTTCAATGGCATTAACGTCATCCGTAGTGCCAACAGTGGCGCCGCTGTCCACATAAATCGCGCCTGTAGCTTCACCGGAATGGTTGACCTGACCTCCTTCATCCACCCGGACAATATCGGTATCACCATTGTTCCCGGTATATATGCCATGATCGCCGGTAACAGTAATAATGCCTCCGGACTGAACCCTGAAGCCTCCGGTCAGGCCACCGGTATTATTGAACGCCTTACCCTGGCTGGTTTGACTCCCAGCAATTCCCACACCGCCGGTCACAGTTCCTGAGTTACTGATTTCTCCTGTAACTGTCCCACCCTGTGCGACGGCAATGGCCAGATCTCCCCCGTCAGCGGCAACAGTTCCAGTAATGTTCACGGCCACCCCGGTTTCAGCACTTCCGAGAGAACCGCCAGCATCCACATAGATAGCGCTATGACCGGAACTGGTGTTGGTGAGCTGGGCGTCGACAGCTACGGTGATGTTGTCAGTAACGCCGTTTTCACCGGTATAAACGCTATGATTGCCGGAAGATGTGGCAATGCCGTTACCCAGAACGTTGTAACCACCCGTCAGGTTTCCGATATTGTTCAGGGTTCTGTAACTGGAAGTATGCAGCCCGAAGATGTCCACCCCGCCTTCGATGGTGCCGGTACTGTTGATAAAGCCCAGCAGCTCTCCACCCAGCTCAACCTCTATGGCGGCATCGTCGCCATCGGCAGAAACGGTTCCCGCCACTTCCACGGCAGCGGTATCAGCGGCGGTGCCCAGATCGCCACTGTTAGCGACATGGATAGCACTGAAACCTTCTCCCGTATTGGTCAGCTGTCCACCAGCTGCAACCGTTACTTTATCCGTCAAACCTCCGTTGCCGGTGTACAGAGTGTGGCCACCGGTAGAAGTCGTCAGCCCGGTTCCCTCTACGGTGTACCCACCGCTGATGCTGGAGGTGTTGTTGAAGGTTCTGCCACTGGAAGTATGGATACCAGCCACTGCGATGCCGCCGATAATGGTTCCGGTGTTGCTCACAGTACCGGTAATTTCTCCGCCTGAAGCGACTTGAATGGCTGCAGCATCGCTGGCAGAAAGGGTTCCAGCGCTGTTTATGGCGGTAGCACCGACAGTTGTTCCAATCGAACCGCCACTGTCAACATATACGGCACTGGCGTCTGAGCCCGTACTGCTGGCAGTACCGCCAGAGGCCACTGCAATTCGGTCTATCGAGCCGTTATTACCGATGTACAGGGTATGATCTGCGGTTGAGGTCGCCAGGCCACCATTGGCAATGGTATAACCCCCGGTCAGGCTGCCTCTGTTGTTAAGTGTCCGGGCACTGGAGGTATGGCTACCTGAAACTTCAACCCCACCGATGATGCTGCCGGAGTTGTCGAGGATGCCTCTGAGAGTCGAGTTTGAAGAAACCGTGACACCCTGGCCGCCACCCGTTGCCGAGAGGGTGCCTCCAATGCTGATGGCTGTTTCGCCAGCCGTGGTTCCCAGAACACCGCCGGTCTCCAGGAAGATCGCACTGGTATCAATGCCGGTATTGGTCAGGCTGCCGCCGCTGGCTACAGTGACCCTGTCAGTATTGCCGGTAGAACCTGTGTAAATAGTATGCCCGCTATTAGACGTCACAAGCCCTTCGTCAAGCACCGTGTAACCACCTGACAGTGTGCCGGTATTGTTAAAGGTCCGGCCGCTGGACCTGTGGATTCCCGCAATCTGCAGGCCTCCGGCAATGGTTCCGGAGTTATCAATAGCGCCAACGATCGTCCCACCATTGGCTACGACAACAGCGGCATCGCTACCGGTAGACGAAACCGTTCCGGATACGTCAATAGCTGTGGTGCCTTCGGAGCTGCCAACGAGCCCTCCGTCAGCTACATAGATCGCGTTACTGCCGTTATCTGTATTGGTGAGTCGACCACCCGAAACTATTGTGACATTGTCAGTAACACCACCGTTGCCAGTGAAAATCGTGTGATCATCGGTTGAGGTGGCCAATCCATCAGCAAGGACGGTGTAACCCCCAGTCAGGTTTCCGGTGTTTGAGAAAACCCTGCCACTGGCGATATGGGTCTGTGAGCCGGAAATTTCTATGCCTCCGAGGATAGAACCTGAGTTGGACAGAGTCCCCCGGAGCGTTCCTCCAGTAGCCACCTTGATGGCGGCATCTCCGCCATTGGCAGAAACAGTACCCTGCACGTCAATGGCAACACCGTCTACCCGGTCTCCCAGAAGGCCGCCATTGCCAACAAAGATAGCGTTGGTGCCTGTGCCGGTATTGGTGAGCTCCGCCCCTTCCTGCACAGTGACCCTTTCAATCTCGCCGCTGCTGGCGGTATAGATCGTATGATCACCGGACGATGTGACCAGACCTCCGGCTGTAACGGTATAGCTCCCGGTCAGGATGCCGGTGTTATTGAAAGTCTTATCGCTGGAGCTGTGGGTACCGGCTATTTCAATGCCATCAATCGTGCCAGTGTTGTCGATCCGGCCGGTGATCGTTCCACCGGAACCAACTCCGATAGCTGCAGAGTCAGCAGCAGAAATTGCACCGGCAATCACTACGGCGGGAGCATTTGCCGCCGACCCCAGGCTTCCTCCATCATCCACGAAGATGGCACTGCTGCCACTGCCGGTGTTGGTAACCTGCCCTCCGGCATCGACGGTAATAATGTCTGTATTACCACCGCTACCCGTGTACAGGGTGTGATCGCCAGAAGACGTCGCTGCACCACTATCCCTGATGGTGTAACCGCCGGTCAGGTTGCCGGTATTCCTGAATGTTTTGCCACTGGAGGTATGCAGGCCGGTTACATCAATACCGGAGATTGTGCCCGAGTTATCAATGATGCCAAGGACTACGCCATCATCGGCAATGGCTATGGCCGCGTCTCCGCCATCGGCAGTCGCACTTCCAGCCACCTCAATAGCCACTACACCCTGGGCGCTGCCAACAGTGCCATTGCTGGCGATGTGGATGGCATTGAAACCATTGCCGGTGTTGGTCAGCTGACCTCCGGTGGACACTGTCACCTTTTCGGTGTAACTGCCATCGGCGGTATAAACCGTATGATCACCACTGGATGTGACCCGGCCTCCGGTGGCCACTGTGTAGCCACCAAAAATTCTGCCGCTGTTGTTGAGTGTCCTGCCGCTTGAGGTATGCACACCGGCCACCGTCACACCACCGGAGATATCACCTGCGTTGTCGATGATACCCAGGATGGTGCCGCCATTGGCGACGGCAATGGCAGCATCACCACCATTGGCAGAGATTCCGCCATCAATATCTATGGCGATCCCTGCGGCACTGGTGCCCAGGGTGCCACCGCTATCCACATAAACAGAGCTGCTGCCGGTTCCGGTGTTGGTGATCGCCGCGCCCTCAAGCACCGTCACCACGTTGGTGATCACACCACTGCCGGTATAAAGTGTGTGATCTCCGGTGGATGTGGCGATGCCGCCAGCCATAACCGTGTAACCCCCTCCAAGGCTGCCTGAGCCAGTGTAAGTCTTGCCGTTGGAGATATGAGTTCCCCAGATCTCAATGCCACCGGTAATGGCGCCTTCATTACTGATAATTCCGGTCAATACACCGCCGGCAGCAACATTGATGGCCAGGTGACCACCGGTGGCCGACAGACTTCCCGAGTTGCCGACCTCGATCACGTTGATACTGTCATCACTGCCCAGAATCCCTGTCACCCGAATGGCGTCATCCAGAGTGGCGCTGTGGGTGCCATCGATGATGATCCGGTCAGCCACGGTACCCTGGATATCAATGCTGCCTGTGTAGCTTCCCCCACTGGCAATATTAATGTTTCCGCCTGTGATCTCTCCGGTAGCACTGACCAGCAGCCTGCCATTGACATCACCGGCAACAGTGACTGCATCCGGACCTGCGGACGACAATGTTCCATCAACCTGGATCGCCGTATCCGTTTCAATACCACCAAGTGTCCCATCAACAGCAACATAGACGGTGCTGCTGTCGGTATGGGTATTGGTCAGGGTGCCCCCATCTTCGATGATGATCTGCCGGGTAGTGGCGTGGTTGTCGGTGAAAACAGTGTGATTGGTCGAAGAGCTGACGGTAGCAGTAGAACCCACCCGGAAGGCGGAAGACAGTCTGGCCTCATCGGAACTTATGCCCGCACCATGATAAGCGGCGCCATCGACATCATGAGTACCATTGATGACGATTTCACTGGCAATCTCACCCTGGTTAAAAATCGTGCCGGTGATCCTTCCGCCGTCTATATGAACAGCCCTGTTATCAATTCCAGTTGACGACACTGAACCTGTTGTAGTGACTTCGATGGCATTTCCGGCAGCGTTATTGCCCAGGCTGCCTCCAGTCCCGACATAGATACTGTCACCGCTGGCGGTCAGTACACCGGAAACAGCTATGGCGTCATCAATGGAACCACCATCAGCAACTCGTATAGTGCCGGTGGTTGTACCGCCTTGAGCGATCTGGATGGCAGCATCACCGCCGCCCGACAGAAGGCCTTCTACATCAATCGCCACCTCATTGGCATCAACGCCCAGGTTACCCTGGTCATCGACATAAACCGCACTGCTGCCAGTATTGGCGTTATTGATTTCGCCGCCAGTCTCAACAATCAACTTATCAGTGGTTCCGACTGCTCCGGTGTAGATGGTATGACCGCCGGTTGAAGTCACTATGCCACCATCAGCTACGGTGTAACCATCAGACAGACTGCCGGTATTTGTGAGTGTTCTGCCGCCGGAACTGTGGGTTCCCGATATCCGGATACCGCCGGTGGTATCGCCAGAGTTACTGAGAATACCCACCAGGTTCCCGCCGGATGCCACCGCAATTGCGGCATCTCCTTCATTAGCGGAAACGGTTCCGGCAATTTCAACCGCCACATCTGCGGGGCTTACTCCCAGGGTTCCGCCAGTGTCGACATAGATTGAGCTGGCGCCAGGGCCGGTATTGGTAATACGTCCGGAAGCAGCAACGGTCACCTTGTCGGTAGAGCCGGCAGCCCCGGTGTAGACAGTATGATCACCTGTGGAGGTTGCCAATCCATTAGCCTGGACGGTGTAGCCACCGGTGAGGGTGCCGGTATTCTCCAGAGCATAACCGCTGGAACTATGAACTCCAGACACATCAATGCCACCGGCAACACTGCCGGTAATATCGACTTCACCAGTCAGGGTGCCGCCATTGGCTATATCCAGGGCAATATCGCCACTGTCAGCAGAGATGGAACCTGACACATCAACAGCCACGGCCCCGGCAGTACTGCCCAGGTTACCGCCGTTATCGACATAGATGGCGCTGGTACCGGTTCCGGTGTTGGTGATCTGCCCGCCACTGACGACAGTAACCTGGTCAGTATCGCCACCATTACCCGTGAAGATCGTGTGTCCGCCGGCCGAGGTTGCAATGCCTCCGTCGTTCACCTGATAGCCACCAGCCAGGTCTCCCCGGTTATCGAAAGACCTGCCGTTGCTCGTGTGCAAACCGGAAATGGCAACTCCTCCGGAAATATCGCCGGTATTGACTGCGGTACCGGTCAATGTTCCCCCGGAAGCAATATTGATGGCGGCATCTGCTCCCGTTGAGGAAACCGTGCCGGCTATATCAATAGCGGAGGCACCAGCCCCGCTGCCGATCTGTGCGCCGCTGGCCAGGTGAATGGCGCTGAAGCCTGCTCCGGTATTGCTCAGATGACCACCTGCGGCGACAGTTATCTTGTCAGTCGCTCCATTACGTCCACCCACTGAGGCGGTATAGAGGGTGTGGTCGCCACTGGAAGTTACCTGGCCGCCGTTAGCAACGGTATAACCTCCGGCCAGGGTACCGGTATTATCAAAGGTCTTTCCTGAGGATGTATGACTTCCGGCAACCTCAATACCCCCGGCGATGCTGTTGGTATTCTCAATGCTACCGAAGACAGTACCACCCGTCGCTACCTGGATTGCAGCGTCACCCCCCATAGAGGACACAGATCCCGCCACTTCTATGGCGACCTGATCCGCAGCGCTGCCAACAGTTCCTGCACCATCCACATGAATGGCATTAGTGCCCGTGCCGGTATTTGTGACTGCGCCACCAGCGGCAATGACAATCTGGTCAGTGCTGCCACTGTTGCCATTGACAGTGCCTGTATAGAGAGTATGGCCGCCGGTAGACGTCACCTCTCCACCACTTTGAACGGTATAGCCCCCGGTCAGAGTACCGGCATTGGTGAAGGTTCTACCGCTGGAAGTGTGCTCTCCGGAAATGTTGATGCCATTGGTGATAGTGCCGGTGTTCTGCAGGATGCCAAGAACCCTTCCAGTGGCGGCAACATCAATGGCAATGCCATCGGATGAGGAAACTGTTCCGGCAATGTCGATGGCTACAGCGTCGGCAAGAGCACCGAGCAGACCGCCATTATCCACAAAGATAGCGCTGCGGTCAGAGCAGGTGTTGGCCAGATCACCATCAATTTCGACCGTGATGAAATCTACGCTACCACCGTCACCGATGTATACAGAGTGGTCATTGGGAGCGTCCACCCGACCACCGCTGGCTACGGTATAGCCGCCGGTCAGGGCTCCAAGGCCGTTATAGGCCATAGTGGCGGAGCTGTGAAGGCCGACAATTTCAATGCCGTTAGAGATAACTCCCTGGTTATTGATAGCACCGGAAAGTTCTCCACCTTCTGCCACGGTAATGGCCTTGCCACTGGAAGATGAAATCGTGCCCTGAACATCAATGGCATTACCTCCGTCCCCCAGCACACCACCATCATCAACATACACAGCACTGAAGTTAGTACCTGTATTGGTGATGCTGCCGCCCAAAGCCACAGCTATCAGATCAGTACTGCCTCCATTACCTGTATAGAGCGTGTGATCTCCGGTGGACGTGGCGAGCCCACCGGCTGCAACGCTGTATCCCCCGGTGATATCGCCGGTGTTGTTCAGTGCCCTGATACTGGCTGTATGGGTTCCGGAAATCCTGATGCCCCCGGTTATGCTTCTGGAACTGGCAATGCTGCCAGTCAGCGTGCCGCCATCCTCTATATCAATGGCAACATCTCCACCGTCAGCCGAAACCAGGCCAGCCACGTCTATGGCGGCAACTCCGGCACCACTACCCAGGGTGCCTCCGTTCGCCACGTAAATTGCGCTGGTGTTGGTGCCGGTGTTGGTCAACTGTCCATTCTGGGCCACAGAAATGCTATCTGTTGTACCGGTACTGCCAGTAAACACTGTATGGTCATCCGTTGACGTGGCGAGGCCGTTGCCAAGAACGTTATAACCGCCAGACAGAGTCCCGACATTTTCAAATGTCTTCAAACTGGATATGTGAATACCCGACACTTCCACACCACCGATTATGGCGCCAGTGTTTCTGATTCTGCCGGTAATCCTGCCACCCGTAGCAATGCCGATGGCCGCATCCCCGCCATCGGCGGAAACAGTACCGGCCACATCAATGGCGGTGGCGCTGGCCGAAGTCCCCAGGCTGCCGCCACTATCCACATAGATGGCGTTGACATCGGTACCGGTGTTGGTGAGGGAACTGCCTGTGGCGATGGTTACCTGATCAGTGGTGCCTGCACTACCGGTATAGATCGTGTGATCACCCGATGAATTGACGGTACCGCTGTTTAAAACATTGTACCCGCCTGTCAGCTCACCCATGCCGAAGTAAGCCCTGCCACTGGCAGAGTGAGTTCCAGATATGTCGATACCGCCGGCTATCTCCCCGGTATTATAAACGACACCTGTCAACGTGCCGCCGCTGGCTATGGCCAGGGCAGCCTCATCACCATCAGAAAGCAGCAGGCCAGCGACATCAACCGCGGTGGTGGCCTCATCGGTTCCGAGGGTTCCGCCACTGCTGACAAAAACAGCATTGGTGCCTGAACCGCTGTTCCTCAGTTCACCGCCGGTGCCAACGGTGACAAGATCCATGGTGCCACCGCTGCCGGTAAATACGGTATGATCTCCGGATGAGCTGACGACACCACCATTCCTGACGTTATACCCCCCTGACAGACTTCCTGTACCGTCGTAGCCCTTGCCACTGACATCGTGGACACCAGATATATCTATACCACCCGTGATGATGCCAGTATTACTGATGGCTCCCCTGAGAGTTCCGCCATTGGCAACCTCAATGGCCGCATCGCCACCATCAGCAAAGACAAGGCCCGAGACCTCAATGGCGGTAGAACCCTCATCAGTGCCCAACCGGCCACCACTGCCCACGTATACAGCACTGAACCCTGTACCACTGTTTGTCAGCTGCCCACCCGATACTACGGTGACTTTATCCGTTACCCCGTTATTGCCGGTAAACAGCGTATGGCTGCCGGTAGAAGTCACCTGCCCCCCAGTCTCAACGGTATAGCCACCGTCGAGGAGCCCGGTGTTGTCGAAGGTTCTGCCGCTGGCTGAATGTCTGCCGGTCACCTCGATACCACCGGTAATGCTGCCGGAACTGGCTATGGTGCCGGTGACAGTCCCTCCTGATGCAACCTCTATGGCGGTATCGCCCCCTGATGCAGTGACGGTGCCGGCTATGTTGATAGCAGTCTGACCTGCCGAGCTGCCAAGAATGCTGCCGCTGTCGACATAAATCGCGCTGAAACCTGTGCCTGAGTTGGTGACTTCTCCTCCGTCCTCAATGGTAATCCAGTCAGTGCTGCCACTGTCACTGCCCTGTGTACCTGTGTAGAGGGTATGGTCGCCACTGGAGGTGACAAGACCGCCGCTCTTTATCGTGTAACCACCTGACAGAAGACCAATATTATTCAGAGTTTTGCCGCTGGAAGTGTGCGTTCCGAAGATTTCAATGCCACCGGTGATACTGCCCGAATTGAGAATGGAGCCTTGAATGGCGCCTCCGGTATCGGACTTTATCGCCGCGCCGCCGCCACTGGTGGAAATAATACCGGCATTTTCTATCGAGGAACCTCCCGCATCACTGCCAAGGGTGCCGCCGTCATCAACATAAATGGCGCTGGTTCCTGAGCCAGTATTCGAGATTTCTCCAAGTGCGATCACTGCGACCTTGTCGGTCGAGCCTGATGTGCCAGTGTAGATCGTATGGTCGCCGCTGGATGTCGCTGTACCTTCTACGTTATAGCCACCCGTAAGAGTGCCGCTATTGTTCAGCGCTTTGCTACTGGAGCTGTGCCTTCCCTGGACAGTAATTCCACCTGTGATAGTACCGGTACTCAGAATGGTGCCGACTATATCTCCACCACTGGCCACGGCTATTGCAGCGTCATCCCCATCCGCAGTGACTGTACCGGCGACACTGATCACAGTGTCACCGGCACCACTGCCCAGGCTGCCACCCGAATCCACATATATGGCACTGCTGCCCGTACCGGTATTGCTGACTTCCCCAACACTGGCGACAGTGATTCGGTCCGTTATGCCGGTGTTACCCGTATAAAGCGTGTGATCTCCGGTGGAGGTGGCAAGCCCGCCGCCCAAAACATTGTAACCGCCACTGAAACTGCCAATATTGTTGAATGTTTTGCTGCTTGAAGTGTGGGTTCCGGCAACATCTATACCGCCAGTGACAACGCCGTCATTTCTGACAATTCCGGTGATAGCGCCACCATGGTCGACATGAATGGTCGAGTGACCGTTGGTTGCGGAAAGGGTTCCCGTTGGCTGGATATCCACCGTGTTGACGCCAGCATCAGCCCCCAGCTGACCACTGACGGTGATGGCGTCATCCTGACTGGCATTGTGACTGCCATTGATAAGTATCCCGTCTGATACTGTCCCGCGTACATCAATAGAACCGGTATAGTGGCCACCACTGGCGATATGGATGTTGCCATTACTGATCTGTCCATTCGAACCGACCAGGAACCGACCCAGCGCAGTGCCTTCAATGGCAATGACATCAGCGCCGGTTGACGACAGAACTCCGTTAATATCAATACTGGTCTCGCTTTCTGCCAGCCCCAGCTGTCCCAGCTCATGGACAAAAATCGTGTTGAAGTTGGCATTACTGTTGGTCAGTGTACCGCCATTTTCAACCAGAATTTGGCTGGTTGTCGCATACTCACTGGTGTTGACTGTGTGATTACCTGAGGAGCTGACATTCCCTCCATTGCCGACCGTAAAGGCGCCTGTCAGCGTTGCCTGGTCAGAAATGCGGCCTTCGCCGCGATAGACTGAATTGCTGAGGTTCTGGGTACCGTTGATTAAGATATTGCCAGTCACATCACCGGCATTGTAAATCGCCCCGGCCAGAGTTCCGCCGTCAACATTGATGGCATTGCCATTGATCACCGTAGACGACAACGATCCAGTAGAAGTGATTTCGATGGTATCCCTTGCCGGGTTGTTGCCGACACTGCCGCCAGAGGTAATATTGATGGCGTCCCCGGCCGCTGACACATTACCGGCGATACGGATGCCGTTGGTGACAGAGCCGTTGCTGGCCACATCAATGGAACCGGTGACCGTACCGAGTTCTGCAATGTTGATGGCAGGATCACCACCATCGGATGAGACCGTTCCGGAAACCTCAACGGCGGTCAGCCCGGCATCAACACCCAGGGTACCGCCAGCAGCCACATGAATAGCATTCGCGCCTGATCCGGTATTGGTTAGCTGCCCTCCGGTATTGACCGTGATCTTGTCCGTCACCCCGCCGGCAGATGTGAAGACAGTATGCTGCTGTGTCGATGTCGCCACACCTCCGGAAACAACAGTGTAACCGCCACGAAGTGTGCCGGAGTTATCAAAGGAGATGATGCTGGAGCTGTGGATTCCGCCAATCCGGATGCCACCGTCGATGGATCCGGCATTATCGATGCTCCCCTGGATGGCACCGCCGGTGCTAACGACAATAGCGGCATCGTTACCACTGGCAACGATGGTGCCATCGACATCAACGGCGATGTCATTCTGAGCCACCGTGCCCACAAGCGAACCATTGTCTACGAAAATGGCATTGCGGCTGGTTGCCGTGTTTCCGAGCGTACCGCCTGACTCGACAGAAACCTGGTCAATGGAGCCCGTACTGGAACCGGTATAAATAGTGTGATCGCCATCGGAGGTTGCTGTTCCACCGTTCTGGACGGTGTAACCACCCAGCACCTGACCGGTATTATTCAGCGCCCGGATTCTGCTGCTGTGGGTACCGGAAATAGCGACCCCCGCTTCAATGTTGCCGGTGTTCTCTATGGCTCCCCTGAGTTGGCCAGTTCCCACCACGGCGATGGAGCTGCCGTTCTCTGAATCAATGGTACCCGCCACATTGATGGCAGTGGTGTTAGCATCCGTTGTTCCCAGTATTCCGCCACTGTCGACAAAAATGGCATCGTCGTCGGCTCCGGCACTGGTGTTGTTAATCTGCCCGCCGACAACCACACTTACCTGGTCTGTTGTGCCTGAGGCACCCGTGTATACAGTGTGCCCCCCGAAACTGGCAGCCTGGCCGGTTGCGCCTACATTGTAGCCGCCAGTCAGGGTGCCCTGGTTGTTGAAGGTCCGGACACTCGAAGTGTGGACACCTTCTATGGCAACACCATCGCTTATGTTGCCGGTGCTGGCATTGGCAATAGTCCCGGTCACCGTGCCACCCTGGCCTACTTCTATGGCAGAGCCACCATTCTCCGAAGACACCCTGCCCTGAATGTTGATTACGGTCAGGCTGGGGTCAGTGGTGTCCCCGATATTGCCCTGGTCGTCTACAAAGATCGCGCTTCTGCCAGTGGCGGTATTGGTCAGAATTCCGCCGTTAACAACCGTAATACTGTCAGTGGTGCCATCAGTGCCAGTAAACAGGGTGTGGTCACCAGTAGAAGTGACAGTGCCAACGCCCTGAACATTGTAGCCGCCGCTCAGGTCACTGGTATTATTCAGAGTTTTGACGCTGGATGTGTGCGTGCCGGCAATGTTGATACCCCGGGTTATCGTTCCAGTGTTGTCTATTCGTCCTGTCAAGGTACCACTCACAGCCACCCCGATCGCAGCCCCGGTGGCAGTAGCTGAGAGTGTTCCGGAAACATCAATGGCCGTAGCGTTTGCCGTACTTCCCAGTGAACCGTCGGCATCGACAAAGATAGCGCTGAAACCGGCCCCGGCGTTGGTGATAGTCCCGCCACTGGCAACCGTAACCCTATCGGTCGACCCGTCAGCGCCGGTATAAATTGTGTGGTTACCTGTAGAGGTAGCCTGACCACCATCTGCAACAGTGTAAGCTCCGGTAAGGGTGCCGGTATTGTTGAAGGTTCTGGCACTGGAAGTATGAGTTCCGGAGATGACGATACCACCATTGATCTGGCCGGTGCTGGTGTAATTGATGCTGCCGCTGATGGTGCCTCCGTCAGCCACATCGATCGCCAGGTCACCGCCGGTGGAAGACACTGTGCCGGATACATCAATGGCTGTTACGGAAGGATCAACCAGGTCACCCAGGACGCCACCATCGTCGACATAGATCGCACTTCTGCCTGTGGCGGTGTTGGCGACAGTGCCGCCTTCCTCAACAATGATCTGGCCGGTCCGCCCGGTATCGCCGGTATAGAGGGTATGGCCGCCATTGGAACTGGCAAAGCCGCCGTCTCTGACGGTATAGCCGCCATTGAGAATACCGACATTGTTGAAGGTGATGCCGCCGGAGGTGTGGATGCCGGTGACTTCAATGCCGCCGGTGATGGTGCCATCATTATTGATCTGGCCAAGAATACCGGTGGAGGCCACCGCAATCGCCGGACCACTGGTGGATGACACCAGGCTGCCAGAGAGCATCTCGATGGCCCCCGCAGCACCTGCCATAATCCCACCGCCGTCTACATAGATGGCGCTGTCATCAGTACTGGTATTGGTGATCTGCGCTGCGCTGTTGACGGTTACTGGGCCCGTTATGCCACCATTACCGGTATAGATAGTGTGATCACCACTGGAGGTCACTGAGCCGCTGACGATATAGCCGCTGTTCATGGTACCGGTGTTATCCAGCGCCTTTCCGGTAGCGGAATGACTGCCAGCCACCTCAATCGCACCGGTGATCATGTTGGTGTTGTTGATCGTGCCTTCCAGGATGCCGCTGGCAGCGACCACAATGGCGCCGTCTGTACCACTGGCCGAAATGGTTCCGGCATTATTGATCACTGTGCTGCCGACAGCCCCAAGAGTACCAGTGCCGTCTACGTGAATTGCGTTGAAGCCTGTACCGGTATTCCTCAAAGCACCATTTTCGGCCACGGTGATGTCACCCATGGAGCCGCTTATGAAGATAGTATGGTCACCATCTGACCGCGCTTCCCCGGTAGCCGTAACCTCATAACCATCTGCCTGGCCGGTGTTGTTGAAAGTCCTCCCGGAAGAAGTATGAACACCCGAAATTTCCACATTCCCGGTTATGGTTCCGGCATTATCTATCCGGCCTGTCAGGGTGCCATCGGTGGCCACCGCTATGGCCGCCCCTCCTCCCGTAGAAGAGATGGTTCCCACATTCATCCCTGAAATCTGGGTTTCAATGGCGGCATTTGCGGCAGTTGTTCCCAGGGTGCTGTCAGCGTCAACAAAGATGGCGCTACTGCCAGCATGGCTATTGCTCAGTGTGCCCTGCGCTTCTACTGTTACCTTGTCTGTACTGCCTGAAGCGGTTCCGGTGTAAACAGTGTGCCCACCAGTGGCAGTGACCGTATTGCCCGAGCCGCCTTTCACTGTAAAGCCACCGGTAAGGGTGCCGGTGTTTTCAAATCCTCTGACAGCAGAGGTCAGGCTGGCCAGATCAATGCCGCCGGTAAGAGTGCCGCTGTTGTCGATGGAACCGGTGATATCGCCGCTGCTGTCAATCCCGCCGGTAAGAGTGCCGGAATTATCGATAATCCCGGTAATGGTCCCGCCGCTGTTGACCCCTATGGCGGCGTCGTCCCCTGTTGTGGAAATGGTGCCGGCATTCTCAATGGCATTGACGGCTGCCGCCGTTCCCAGGTCACCATTATTATCAACATAAATGGCGCTCATCCCTGTAGCGGTATTTGTCAGCTGGCCAGACAAAGCAACCGTAATCTTGTCGGTATTGGCGCCGGTTCCACCGGTATACAGGGTATGCCCGCCAGTGGATGTGGCTGTTCCCGTGCCGGTGATCGTGTAACTGCCCGCCAGGTTACCAGTGTTGTTTAATGTTCTGCCACTGGAGCTGTGACTACCCGATATGAGAACATCACCCGTAATTGTGCCGGCATTATCGATACGCCCGGTAAGGCTGCCACTGCCCGCTACTGCAATGGCGATACCGCTACCAGTAGAGGAAATAGAGCCAGTACCAACGGTTTCAATGGCCGCCGTTCCCACGGTATTGCCGACAATGGCATTGGCATCGACCAAGACGGCGCTGCTGCTGGCATGGGTATTCTGAATCTGTCCCCCGGTAGTGACAGTGACACTGTCGGTTCTTCCTGTACCGGTACCAGTGAAAACTGTATGCCCTCCGCTGGAACTCAGTGTGCCACTGACATTGACACCACCGGTCAGTGAGTTCGTATTGTTTACGGATCTGCCTGTAGAGCTGTGGGTCCCGGAGATATTGATACCGCCCGTTATCGTGCCGGTATTATCGACACGTCCGGTCATGGTACCCGCATTATCAATACCGCCAGTCAGGGTACCCGCATTATCGATTATTCCAGTGATGCTGCCAGTACTGCCAATGCCTACGGCTGCATCCGAGCCACTGGCAGAAACAGTCCCGTTATTTTCTATGGCATTGGTGGTTGCCGTTGTTCCGATACTGCCGCTTCCAGCTACATGAATGGCATCAAACCCGGTACCGCTGTTGGAGATAATCCCTGTGGGTGTTACTGTGATGATGTCTGTGCTGGCACCGCTGCCACTAGTGAACACCGTATGGTCACCACTGGACGACACCGTTCCACTGACGCTGTATCCACCAGTCAGGCTGCCGGTATTATTGAAGGTCTTGGTGCTTGAAGTATGTTCCCCGGCAATGCCAATCCCCCCGGCAATGCTTCCGGCATTACTGATGCTTCCAGTGACAGTGCCGTCATCTGCCACCATTATCGCCCTGCCATTATCAGAACGAATCAGCCCGGTGCCTTGGGTCTCAATGGCAACGGAACCGGCTGCTATTCCCAGGTCACCATCGGCGGCAATAAAAATGGCGCTGCTATCGTTATTGGCGTTGATTATCTCCCCGCCAGTCTCGACAGTGACTTTCTCAGTACTTCCGCTTGCACCGGTGAAAATGGTGTGATCACCACTCGAACTGACCAATCCACCAGTTTTGACCGTGTAACTGCCTGTGAGTGTTCCGGTATTCCCAAAAGTCTTGATACTTGAGCCCTGGGCTCCTGATATTTCCACGCCACCGGTAATATTGCCGGTATTTCTGATCGCACCCATCGTGCTGCTGGCAGCGGCATTGACTGCAGCACCCCCGTTGGTTGAAGACAGTGTGCCGGCTACATCGACCGATACACCGACCCCTCCAAGAATGCCGCCTCCATCGACAAAAACTGCACTGAAGTTGGTGCCGCTGTTGCTCAGCTGTCCCCCGGCAGCAACAGTAATGGTTCCTGTAATACCACCACTGCCAGTGACAAGGGTATGTGCACCGGTTGAAGTGCTCGAACCGCCATTCATCACTGTATAACCTGAGTTCATGGTGGCGTTATTCTCCAGAGCCCTGCCGGAAGCCGTGTGACTGCCTGAAATCTCAATGCCTCCCGTGATAGTGCCATCATTGAGAATGGAGCCCTGCAGTGTGCCACTGTCGGCTACTTCAATGGCGCTATCGCCACCACTGGCTGATAAAGTGCCATCGTTGTCTATGGCGGTACCGGTCAGAACGCCCATGGTGCCACCGGTATCAACATATACAGCGCTGAAACCACTGCCGGTATTGGTCAGCCGGGAGTTGTTGGCAATTGAAACAGCGTTGGTGCTACCGGTATTACCGGTATAGATGGTGTGATCTCCGGTAGAGGTCGCAGAACCTCCAACCTCAATATTGTAACTGCCGCTGAATGTACCGGTATTATTCAGCGCCTTGCCTGAGGAGCTGTGACTGCCGGCAATCTCAATATCACTGCCAATGGTGCCATCGTTGTCAATCTCACCGGTGATTGCACCACTGCTGGTAACCGTGATGGCATTGCCATTGTCAGACGACAGTTCACCTCCGGCATCGATATCAATGGCTATTGAGTTTACCGTGGTTCCGATACTGCCACTTCCGTCTATATGCAGTGCAGACTTGGCCGTCGCACCAGTATCGGTATCGGTGTTCGAAACAGTTCCGGTGCCGCTGATATCAATCCTTTCGATGTTTCCGCTGCTGCCAATATACACACTGTGATCATCATCCGACGTGACAGTACCACTGACGGAATAGGTGCCAGAAAGGCTGCCGTTATTGGTAAAAGTTCTGCCGCTGGAGCTGTGGGTACCAGCAATATTGATTCCGCCTGAAACAATGGAACTAGCGGCGTTACTGATAATACCGGTCAGCGTACCTGTGCCGGAAACGGTAATACCATTATTGATCGTGCCAGTGTTATTGATGTTACCGATGAGCGTGCCACTGTTACTGATTCCGCCAGTTATTGTTCCGGTGTTGTCTATGATACCGATAAGGCTGCCACCCGATGCCACACCAATAGCTGCACCACCATTGGTGGATGTTATGGTGCCGGCATTATCGATGGCATTAGTGGTTACCCCGATACCCAGGAAACCACCGGAAGCCACGTGAATGGCATTGCTGCCTATATCCGTATTGGTCAGCTGTCCGGTTGCCTCAACAGTAATAAGATCGGTTCTCCCGTTTGCAGTACCGGTATACAGAGTGTGATCGCCGGTTGATGTGACGTTTCCTCCAGCCGCAACGGTATAGCCTCCATCCAGAGTACCACTGTTCGACAGAGTAATGCCGCTGGAAGTATGGGTGCCGGAGACAGTGATTCCCGAAGAGATACCCGTTGCATGCGTATTGATGATGGAACCTGTCAGTGTTCCACTGATACTGATACCACCTGAAATCACACCATTGTTGTCCAGATTGCCGGTAATGGTGCCAAGGTTAGCTATACCATTGGTGATGGTGCCGTCATTATCAATAATGCCGGTCAGTGTTCCGCCAGTGTCTATTTCTATGGCGGCATCATCATCGGTGGCGGAAACCGTTCCCGTGATCTCTATGGCGTTTTCGTCGACATCTGTCCCGAGTGTGCCTCCGTTATCTACAAAGATGGCGCTGCTGTTGTTATCGGTATTCGAGAGTGTTCCAGCCACCGTGATAACGTCAGTGGTTCCTGTGTCCCCGGTATAGATGGTGTGATCACCACTGGAAGTAGCGGTGCCGCCGGTGGCGACGGTATATCCACCGGAAATGGCTCCCGTATTATTGAAAGTCTTCAGACTGGACGTATGAGTGCCGGAGACACTGACTCCCCCGGTAATAGTGCCATCATTGCTGAGCCGTCCAGTGATGGTGCCGCTGGTACCCACAGCAATTGCAGCATCACCGTCAGTCGCGGAAACAGTGCCCAGGATATCTATGGCAGTTGTTGCCGCCGAAGCCCCGATAATGCCACTGGCACCTTCTACATAGATGGCACTGGTATCTGTGCCACTATTGGTAATCGAGCCACCTGACGCCACAGTGATTCGATCCACATCACCACCGGCACCTGTGTAAAGCGTGTAATCTCCAGTGGATGTTACAGAACCGGTAGACTGTACCGCAAAGTGCCCATCAAAGGTTCCGAGATTATCCAGTGCCTTGCCACTGGCAGACTGGCTGCCTGCCACCTGAATATTACCCGTGATGATCCCCGTACTATTGATGTCTATAGTGCCATCAATAGTTCCGCCATTGACAATACTGATGGCAGGATCCGTACCCGTAGCCGAGACCGTACCCGCCACAGTAAGAGCCGTTGAGCTGCCACTGGACCCCAGTGTTCCGCCATTTTCTACCTGGATGGCGCTGAACCCTGTGGCGGTATTGCTGATCGTTCCAACGTCGGTTCCGCTGCTGGCAACCGATATCTGGTCCACTGAACCTGAGTTACCAATACTGATGGTGTGGTTCCCGCTGGATGTAGCCTCCCCTGTGCCTGCCACATTGTATCCACCGGTAAGGCTGCCAGTAGCGCTGTAGGCCAGGCCGCTGGAGCTGTGATCCCCGGCAATATCGATACCGCCAGTTATAGTGCCAGTGTTATTAATCGTCCCTTCAAGGTCAGCGCCATCAGCAATATTAACCGCAGCGCCGGTCCCGCTGGAACTGCCTGAAAGTGTTCCCGCAATCGATAATGCGTCAGTGGACAGACTGCTGCCCAGCGTCCCTCCTGAAGCAACATGAATGGTGTCGCCGGTTGTACTGCTGTTGGATATTTCAGCTCCAACCCCCACAAATACACTGTCAGTTTGAGAGTCAGTGCCGCCAGTGTAGAGTGTATGGTTTCCTGTAGAAGTCACCTCAACACCAGCTCCCAACACACCAAACCCTCTTGTCAGGCTTCCGACGTTATCCAGCGCCCTGCCGCTGGCTGTCTGATCTCCCTCAACCTGAATGCCTCCGACCACTTCGCCAGTGCTGGTGATCTGGACAGTGCCGTCAAGATCAGCGCCACTGGCGACCCAGATGGCTGAATCATTACCACTGGCCGATACAGTTCCCGAGACAGTCACAGCCGTTGAAGCAACACCGCTTCCCAGGGTACCGCCATTAGCCACATGTATGGCACTGCTTCCTGTCGCTGTATTCTCAAGGTCCCCGCCATCAGCCACAGAAACCTGATCAATGCTCCCGGTGTTTTCAATGTTGATTGTGTGCGCGCCTGTAGAGGTAGTACTGCCTGTTCCCAGAACGTTATAACCACCGGACAGGCTGCCAGAGCCTGTGTAGGCGCTACCCGTAGCGTCATGATTTCCGGCTATATCAATGCCACCAGAGATCGTCCCTGAATTATCAATGGCTCCCTCAATGTCTCCACCACTGACAACATTAATGGCGCTTCCTGCAGTGCTTGACGACAGGGTACCGGCAACTTCAATGGCCGTTGATCCAAAATCTGTTCCAACGGCTCCGCCGCTGGCGACATGAATCGCATCGGTGGCATTAGTACCTGTGTCATCGATAGACCCTCCGGCCTCTATGACAATGCTGTCTGTGTCACCGGTATTTCCCGTATAGACAAGATGCTGCCCTGCTCCTGCGACAACAGATATTGAACCTCCATTTTTAATGGTTAACCCGCCGGTAAGAGTGCCGGTATTGTCAAACGAGTGATCATTATTAGAGCCAGCCGAGCCGGAGATTTCTATGCCGCCAGTGATAATGCCGGTATTTTCAATAGAGCCGGCAATCTGGCCTGTGGCCGCCACCTGAATGGCTTTGCCGTTGGTAGAGCTGAGGGTTCCGTTGATGACAATAGCGGACGCTCCGGCACCTCCCACTATGCCGCCGTTATCAACATAGATGGCTGCACTACTTGTGCTGCTATTAGTTATTTGTCCACCTGATTCCACCACAATCATCGTTGTAACTGAGCCGCTACTGCCGGTGTAGATGGTGTGGTCGCCGGTAGATGTAACAACGCCGCCATTTCCAACACGAAACGCGTTAAGCAAAGTTCCCGTGTTGTCAAAGGCTTTCCCGGAAGCAGTAAGAGAGCCTGTAACCTCAACATCCCCTGAGTTGATAACCCCACTGTTTTCAATAGTGGCGGTCATGGAGCCTTCTATCAGGATGCCGTCATCAATCGTACCCTGATTCAATAATGTGCCGCTTAACACCCCTGTAGAGTCAATAAAGATCGCAGCATGGTTACCCGTGTTGGGATCTACGTCTATCGACACCCCGGAGTTAATAGTGATGCCATCTCTCTCATTAAGAGGTGTGGATGAGTTGATGGTGCGAACAGGAGCCTCATTAGCGGTTTCATCTGAGGAAATAATATCCACAGCACTGACTGGGCCAACAGTCAGCAATGCCGTAGCCAGAGCCATTAACCTGGGCAACCTGTAGCAGGGAAATGCGGGCGCCATCACTCCTCGTGATGGAAGCTGCTTTCTCTTGGTAGATAGCCCGAAAAGGCGGTTTTTCCGCTGCACAGTCCCTGTGCTCCCTGTGATCTGGACTCACATCTGCCGAACAAACAGGCAATTTGCCCATCTGTCGGAAGTTCGTATGTCTTGTGATCGGCGGTCTGTGGAGGAGTTTTTAGAACTTTTGTGGATAACAAGAAAACTTATCCACAAGCTTTTCTTCTATACGAGAGATTAAAGCGATGATAACAGGCTGTCTTTATTAACTATTTCTCTTAAAAAGGGATCGTCGGTGGATAAGTAGCACAGCTCACAACCGAGGTTGTGAATAAGTTGGAGGGTACTGAGGTCAGCCCTGGGCAATCCGCTCACCCAGAGCGTCAACGAACCGGGCCAGAAAGTCTTCCCGCCATCGAATAAGGCACTTTTGCTCCTTCATGGCGGAGCGTTCATTCAAACAACGACTGATGTTAGAGAGAATAAAACGGAGGCGCACCAGCCAGGGGATGTAGTTACGGATCTTGTTTCTTAAGATGTGTGCACGCAGCTTTACCAGTATGTCATCCAGATCCTTACGCTTCACCATATGTGCAGTCAGTAGTAACAGTTGTTCACGGGTCAGGGAAAACAGGTCAAGCAAGTCCAGTAGGTCGTCTCCCATACTGGAGTCATGTCTCGACATCAGTTGCTCTATGTCTTCATCGGCAATAACCGGCAACGTCCTTGTTCGTGAACCTCGGAACCGGCCTGTTTCTCCCTTCTCTTTTTGAAGAAGAAAGGAAAAGTCATACTCTCTAAGAAAAACTCGTAAATCCAGGCAACGGATCAGCAAGAGCCCTGCTATACCACCTGAAATAGCAGCTATTACTCCAAAGAAACAACCTGCCAGAGCACCGGAGACAAGCCCCAGCCAGCGAGCAACGGTGACTCTTCTTTTCGTAGCCTCGAGATCAAGAAAGCGTCCAGTGACAAAAATGCCGGTGATGGGAAGGAGTTGAATCAGTTTGCCGCCTAAGCTTTGTCTTGTTTTTTTTGCCTGCGCAAACTGACCTTCTTTCCGGCAGTATGATGAGGTTCTGGTGGATTTTATAAGGGCTGGCTTTGTAGAACCCATGACTGAAGAACTCCGAACTGACGGCTAATTTCAGTCTAGATTCCTCAGCCTTTCCCGCCCTTAGACTTTGGTCAGGCCTTCTTATCCTTGTTTTTTGCCCCGGGCAGTTTCACTTCGAAAGGCAGGCCCTTTTGCAGGACAATCTGGCTGAAATACAGGTTAATGGCCTGGGACGTGGTCAGCCCCAGCTGACGCAGGACAGTTTCTGCGTCCTCTTTCAGTTGTTCGTCGATTCGGGCCCTTACGGTGGTTTCTTTCGCCATGCTCAGCAGTTCCTGGGTCAGTAATCCGGTCATGATACATCATGGAAAGCCTCAGGGCTCAGTCGGCGCAGGCCAGATGTCACCAGTGAACTTTCAATGCCGGAACCTGTCCAAAAAGCAGGAAAAAATATGAAACCGAAATAAATGGAGTTTTCGACATGGATGCTACCCAGGGTTCAAGACCTGACGCCTATCTCTATACCTTCATCTCAGGCCCCAATAACACCCAGCTGGCTGCCCGCCTGCCTCTGAGTAAAACCCCTGACGGCAGGGTCATGGCCGTAGAGGGTAAATCTCATCTGTCTTCTGCCAGCCCCTGGGAGCTTGTTGGGGAGTTTACAGAACACTGTCCTACAAATGTCGCAAGATCGATTGAGCACAGGAATGTAACTCACAAAGATAAAAGCATCTCAATCCCGGAGAGCAAATGCACCCTACCGAAAATGCAGAACCTGGAAGTGCTGGACGATAGCAGTCTGCTTTTTACCGGTGAGCGCTCCCACATCATTCTCAAACACCCTAACAAGGCCGGTGAAGATGGCCCGTTCAGTTACCCTGAAGTCAGCATTGATCTCAGCGCCCTGGCGACAGCCAACTTTGATAAGAACTTTGTCTTTAATAACGACTACGGCGTCTCGCTGAGCTACAACCGTGAAAAAAATGTTGTTTACGTTGGCTTTGAGGACAGGGTTTTCCTTCTTGATCTTGAAGAGCTCAAGAAGCACGGCAGCCAGGAAAGAATTGAACTGAAACCACAATCAATGGATGACCTGGTTAAATCCGGAAGTGCTTTCCAGCCACTGTTGACCAGTGCAGGTACTCCAAGCCAGTTGATAAAAGGCAACTCTATCTGTTCGATGGCGACATTACGGCATGATCCTGAAACGGCATACCTGTTTGTCAGCTCAACGGCTAAAGCGGTTGCTGACTCTGAAATTCCCCTGAAAATGGCTGAGCTCAGCCGTGATGGCCGAACTGTCCTGTGCTGGAAAGATGCGCCTTTCAATAAAGGTCTTCAATACGCCAGACTGGTGGAAGACCTGCAAGATTCGGGACTCAAGGCAGACATTTCCACCCTGGCGGCCGGGACTGATGCGAATGGCGATCCTGCACTGATGATTCATGCTCATCACAACCATCCTGTGGTAGTCACCATGCCCTACCTGCAAAGTATGGATACAGAGGAAACTCTTGGTGAACTGGAATCCAGGAAACAGGATCTTGAAACAGACAAGGAACGTTCAGATTTTGCAGTCCGAAACATGGGACCGGATGATATCAACGAAATGGTTCATGCTTCTTCAGAAGGCACCGTTACCCCGGCAGGCGCCGATCCGCAGAAATTCAAAATCTACCGTTTGGAGAATCATGTCATTGGTGATGATTTCGGAGATATCAAGCCCAACTGCCACAGCCTGGTTGAATGTGTCACCAGCAGAGCTATGCAGAACAAACGTCCAAAAGACTGGCTGAGAACAGAGCAGGCATTGATCTATAACGGTAACCTTGTCTCTCTGCCCTGGCGGGATGATGTGTCACTGAAAATCATGGCGCATCCTCTGCCCATTGATGCCGCCCTTAAGGACTGCCGATGGTTCAGCCAGCCTAAGGCCACATGGTACAAAGTGGGTGAGACCCTGGATACTGAGAACCGGCCAGAGATTACAGTCTATGACTGCACTATGCCCGGCTATGAGTCTCCGTATCATGTCTATGTGCCCTTTTTCGGCCCAGACAGCGCTTCTGAAATTTCCCAGGGCGGAGCCCTGCACTGCTCTGGATACAGCCTTGTTGAAGTGAACTACGGTGGGGGCAAGAAGGCAGCCACAACGACTCCTGGTTTACCTCAGGACTAAACTGTCAGCCCATAAAACACAAAGCCCCGCACAAAGCGGGGCCGTTTGTTTAAAAGCCAGTAAACTCAGCCAAATCTTGGCAGTATGCCACCAAGGTTCAATAACTCCAGCAGCAACACTGACAAACCAAACAGGAAGACCAGGGCCATTCTCGGAGTTCCTCCGGGAACCTGGTACCCCTCATCACTTTTCCGACTACGATGAGCCATCAGAACCGGAGTCAGCACGCTGAAAATGGCAGCACCTATACCAGCAAAACCGATCGCGGTGATAAACCCGTTGGGCAGGAGAATCCCCAGAGCCGTAGGTGGAATGAATGTAATGGCTGCTGTTTTCAAACGGCCTTTAAGGTCATTGGCAAAACCAAACACGTCGGTAATGTAATCAAACAGTCCCAGGGAAACGCCAAGAAAGGATGTCGCTACTGCCATATGGGAAAACAGCTGCAACATGCCCGACATTTTCATATTCAGGCCATTCTGTTCCAGCGCCTCCACCAGGGAAGCAATGTTGCCGCCGGCAGCATTGATGGCGGGAAAAGCCTCACGGGACAGGTTGCCAAAGATGCTCAACTGCCATACAACATAAAAAGCCAGTGCCAGCAAAGAACCAAGGAGCAGCGCCTGCCTGAGCGCCCTGGCTTCACGGTTCATATAAGCCGTCAGGCTGGGCACGCAGGTCTGGAAACCGAAGCTGACCATCACAAAGGGAAGGGTCACCCAGATAAAGGGGGAAGTTTCCGCAAGAGATAAGCCAGGGAACAGGTAGGCACTGCTGGCATTGCTGACAAGGCCACTGGCAAAACCCAGGAACGTCACCAGCATACCGCCCAGCAGCACCGTGGTAATCTGGTCTACGGCCAGTGGCCCCAGAACCACAACCAGACCAAGGCCAACAGCAAACACCAGTCCAGCCACTGAAGTACTAACGGTTAAACCGGCAATTGACTCCAGGGTATGGGCAATAATCGAGCTTCCCCCGGAGATATAGGCATAGGTAAGGACATAGCAGACAAAGGCTACAGCCAGGCCATTGATGATACGTCCGGCATTCCCGAGAGTGTTCTGGGCCAGGGTGTCGAAACTGGCGCCTTCCCGGTAGCGAAGGTTTGCTTCCATCAGGTAGAGACCGGCGCTATACATGCAGTACCAACTAACCACCAGCATCACCAGGGACCACCCAAACCAGCCGCCACTGGTGATTACAGGCAGGGAAAACACCCCTGCACCGATACTGGTTCCGGTCACGATCAGCGCTCCTCCGAGCACTTTCGCACCGCCAACCGTGTTCCGGGATTCAATTCCCGTCAGTACTGCTTCAGCCATTACCTGATTCCAAGTTGCCTTTCCAGAAAACCTTTCTGTGATGAGTCCAGTGCCTTGAGATTATTCGATCCCCGAGTAATCGTGGCAATGCTCACACCCAGCCTGGCGGCCATATCCCTTTGCGACTCTCCCCCCTTGAGCAGGGAGCTGATAATAGCCAGACGCGCCGTTATTGACTCTCTTTCTTCTGCCGTCAGAAGCAGCTTCAGAAGCTCGTCCATAACGTTCTCATCATTCTGTTGCAATAACAGTTGGGTAAGCTCTTGCCAGTGGCTGTCGGGCATCAAAAATCTCCAGCACCTTGTACTGCCGTAACAGTACAGAAGTACAACTAGATGAAGAATTGTGGCATGTGCGTACTTATGCCCGGAAGAGACTCTTTCGGTACGGTTTTGCCGATTAGTGGTAAACTTACAGGTTCACTGGATTGGGCTCCGCCCGGATCTCCGGGCAAAGTTGTTAAATTTATTAGTTGAGAGCAATGGAGGAATCGTCTTAATGGGCCGACGCCATCAAACCCACGCCGTACAGGTTGGACATGTCACCATCGGTGGTGATGCACCTGTGGTTGTTCAGTCCATGACCGACACTGATACGGCGGATGTCAACAGAACGGTTGACCAGATTCGCCTGCTGGCCGACGCCGGCTCTGAAATTGTCCGGGTGACCGTCAACAGCGAAGAAGCCGCTGCCGCCATTCCGGCGATTTATGAGAAGCTGGCCCAGCATGACTGCCATGTCCCCATTGTCGGAGACTTCCATTACAACGGCCACACGCTCCTGACCAAGTACGACGAGTGCGCCCGCCTGCTGCACAAATACCGGATCAACCCTGGCAACGTTGGCTTTGGCAACAAGAAAGACGACCGCTTCAACACCATGATTGACGTGGCGATCAAATACGATAAGCCGGTACGTATTGGTGTGAACTGGGGCAGTCTCGACAAAGAGCTTTCCACTCGCCTGATGGACGAGAACGCCAAATCAGCCAATCCCAAGCCTTCCCAGGAAGTGCTGCATGAAGCTCTGGTAGTATCCGCCCTGACCAGTGCTGAAGCTGCTGTCCAGCGTGGCCTTGGTGAAGATAAAATTGTCATTTCCTGCAAGGTCTCCCGGGTGCAGGATCTGATCAGTGTTTACCAAATGCTGGCCGAGCGCTGCAAATTTGCCCTGCACCTTGGCCTGACCGAAGCAGGCATGGGCAGCAAGGGCATTGTTGCGTCCAGCGTCGCGATGGGGGTTCTGTTACAGCAAGGCATCGGCAATACTATCCGTACCTCTCTGACCCCGGAACCCGGCGGCACCCGCGACAAGGAGGTGATCGTTTCCCAGCAAATCCTCCAGGCCCTGGATGTGCGCAGCTTCTCTCCGGAAGTGACTGCCTGTCCGGGCTGTGGTCGCACCACCAGTACATTCTTCCGTGTACTGACCGACGAAGTTGACGCTTTCCTGAGAAGCAGAATGGTCAACTGGCGTCATGAGTACGTGGGCGTGGAAGACATGAAGGTCGCGGTCATGGGTTGTATTGTGAATGGCCCTGGGGAAAGCAAGCATGCCAATATTGGCATCAGCCTGCCCGGTACCGGTGAAGCGCCTTCAGCGCCGGTTTTTGTTGACGGACAGAAGGCCACCACCCTCAAGGGTGAAAACATTGCCGAAGAATACAAGCAGATGATCGAGGATTATGTGCAGAAGTCCTATGCCCAGCGTGATCAGCTGATTGCCAGCCAGTAAGATCCAGCCAGTATCTGCATCTGCTTTTTGTGGGTACTGGTTCTTCTTTATTTAAAAACATCATCGGCATCAGTCTGCTCCAGATCAAATGCATTGAAACCTTCGGTAAGCTCGTCCATTTCAGGTTCATCTTCAATGGCACTGTCCTTCTGATCCAGGCTAATTGAATGACGAATGCTGGACTGATGACTTGGTGAAAGTTCTTCGTAGATCAGACCTGGCAGTTGTTCCAGAGCTTTCTGGAGCAACGGACTGCTGTAACCCAGGTCAACCACATCTACATTCCCAAAAAGAATCTGATCCAGTTCGACATCGAGCACAACCAGCTGTTCTCTGGTTCGATCTATATGAAGATTTCTTCCTGATTCATCAACATCCCTGATAACGCTGGCCAGACTACTGACATCCTGCTGGTATTGTTCAAGATCACCTTCCGATAACTCTTCAATATCCATCCACTCCTGCATCACCAGAAAAAAAACGGCATTCTGGTTTTCATGAACCTGACTTAACAGTTTCACCATCTGGTTCGAGTATGAACTCAATGGCTTCACCCATTTCAACAGCGCAAGATATCTACTGACAGAAACAATGATGACTCTGGTTTCAGGAAAATACACCCTGTCCGCAGCACCTTCATATATTTCCAGATAAACCTCCTTGAAACGGTGAAAAGCATTCACATCCCAGGTCGCCTGCTTAAAGGTAATCAGAGCAACTTTGTCTTCAAACCCTTCGTAATGTCTCTTAAGTGACTTATGGCTGTCATCTGTCAACTTCAAAACAATTTTCGTTTGAGTCACCCCATCATCATATTCAACAATAAGAGTCGTCCTGTGCCCTTGCTCTTCACTGATGGCGTTAACACTCTTTATTCGACACTTATCGAGAGACAACTTCTGAAAATGACAGCCATCCAGCTGCTGCGGTCCAGATTTCAAAAGACACCTGACCTTTCTACTGTCAGCACTGAGCAGGAAAGATGGCCGCCTTTCTGGTTCAGGGCTTTCCTTCTGAAGAACAAGTGGCGGGGGCCTTTTCTTGGGTTTCTTTTTAGGGTCTTCCTGGCTATCTGCTGCTACAGCTCCTGACGCACCCGATTGTTGTCCTTCCTGTCCCTTCTCACCACCCTCACTTTTCTGTTCCTGATCCGTTTTAATTGGCATCTGGACAAGCACTATATCCAGATCCCCCTGGAGAACAGCGAACTCTTCTGTAATGTCGCCACTATCCTGCCCAGATATCTCTTCAGACTCCAGCAACGGCTGATTGCCCTGATCAAAAAACCCGGCTCTACGCCCATAAGGATTGATAACCACAATATGAGTACGAGCGTATTCCTCTAACCCCTGTAGGCTCATACTCGTTGAACAGGGAATGTTTTCAACGTCATCAAGAGTCCCTGTTGTATCCTCATAATCATCCGCGACCAGTGAGCCGAACTCTTCCTGCCCCCAGCGGGCAGCATTCATCAGAAAAGCCACATCTGCCGGACCTGCAATACCTCCGCCTTTCACTAGCGGCGAGCGGTTCAGATGCATCATCAACAGGACGGCCCCTCCCACATCGCCAGACCACACCTGTCCCGCCAGTATGCAGCAGTACAAAACTGTAAAGCACTGAGCTGTATATCCAAGCCAGCTTATTTTTCTGTTCATTCCAGGCTCTACCACAGATAGATAGATCTATTCAAAGCTAGTCAAAAAAACAGAAAGCCGTAATACGTATTCATCATTAAGAGCACGCGACAGATATTCTATAAATGAGCTATATCGAGCAAGTTATCTGCAAGAGCTATTAAAATAAAATGGAAAGAAAAAATAAGTCTATAGCAGACTATTCCGTCTCGGCAAAAGAACATTCTTTCTACCTGAGACGGAATATTATCAAGGGTGTTTATTCCGGATTTAAAACCAGTGTGTATCGCACCTTTCCAGGCAGAAATGGAGAGGATTTACCTTCCACCCAGTCCATATAGCCTGCTTTGTAGAATGGCGATAATGGGTGGCCACTCTGACCACCCGGCATATGAAATATCCCCTGTTCTTCCTTTCCCGGCGCCACCACCATTCGTTCGGAAACCCCGGAGGCTGGTTTCTGCGACCTCGGCACCCACAGATCACCTGCAAGTGCAGCAGCAGGCATATTCAGAAATTGTCCAACCACAGGCAGGGCAGCACTCAGGGGGTGGTTGATCCTTGATGTGTTCCGTTGCCCCCAGGTCGCTTCTGACAACTGCTCCATGCCACCCAACTTCGTAACCACTTCATCCACTGTTTCGATCAGAAGCTCCTCCCAGCTGGCATATTCTGGGCTGAGCCAGTGCATGGGACGCGCTTCCAGCAGGCGCAACAGCAGCTCACCTTCATGATTGATTTTCTGCAACCAGCCATCCTCTACATCGTCCCTGGCATCATCGGACAGCGACAGGAAATAGCGCCCCAGGGACTGCATGATTTTCAGATTAAGAGCGTCATGGTATTCCCTCACCAGGCGGTAACCAACATCATCAACAGCGGCTTTTCCCGACCAGTTATCCACATGGTCATGAAAAGACTGCCGCCCGATATCTTCAGACCTGGCCTCACCTGAGAGCACCTCCAGAATCAGACGACGCCAGTTCTCCATATACAAAGCCCGGTTATCCAGCGCCACCGACAGCAGGGATTGTTCGTCAGCCTTTTCCATGCTCATCAGTGCATCGCGAATCTGCAATTGCCGGGGGCCCAGGGCATAACCGCCATTCCCCAGTTTTTCATAATCTTCACCACTGACAATCCTGGCATTGGCTGTCCAGATTCTGCTGCTCTCTGGATTGACTACCCTGGGGTATTCCTTTGTCGGCAACCACTCCTGCCAGTGACTGTCCGCCTCTTCCCAGGGTAAAGGGTAAGTGCTGTCGAGCCCCGAACGACGGGGTATTTTTCCGGCAATGGTCCAGGCGATATTCCCCTGGCTGTCACCAACGGTGAAATTCTGGGGCGGGATACCACTGCGGTTGGCTACGTGCATGGCTTCATAGATATCCTGAACCGTTTCCAGGTTGATCAGGTCAACGTTGGTGGCGGCAGGGTTGTGGGCAGTCCAACGCAGGGCATACTTCAAACTGTCGTAGGCAGAATCAATGACCGGCCCCCAGCGCGTGCCGGTATAGGTCACAACCACTGGCTGCTGTCCTTTAACAGCTATGGTCTCAGTCCATGACGACAATACTTCCGGTCCCTCCGGGGTTCTGTAGGTGCCGTCGGCGCTGGCTTCGAGTTCAACCAGATCCACCCAGTCCGCAGTACTGTTGGTAAAGCCCCAGGCGACTTTACCATTACTGCCAACAACAATGATGGGGGCTCCGGGAAGGGTGACGCCGGTAATGGTCAATTCCTCACCTGTCTGCACAGGGTGTGGATAACGCAGCTGGGCCCGATACCAGATCGTTGGAACCCGGTGGTTCAGATGCATGTCGTCTTCAACAATCGCTGCACCATGATCAGTAAGGTGTCCGGAAACCGCCCAGTTATTGCTGCCAATCATGGCATCTTCCAGAAGGGTGCCGGTGAGGCCTGCATAGAAGTCCGCGCTTTTCTCACGAAGATTGACTTGATCCACTCCGGGTGTGGCAAGAGCCGGAAGTTCTCCTTCGTCCAGAGGTGAGTCCCAGCGGGTGCCAAGTGGCGAAAGAAACTCAATGACCTCCGGTGAGGTAACACGACTGAGAAAACCCTTGGCGTTATCCAGTCTGACCTCGTCATCATTCAGATCAAGATACATGCTGAAAACAGTGAGATAGGTGTCTTCATTGCGCCAGGGAACAGCTTCAGCGTTCAGCAGCCAGTATTCAAACGGCTTGCTGCCAAGGTCCTTCAGCCCCTGGTTCACACCAGCGGTGTACGCGTTAAGTACAGACAGCTTGTTGGCGGACATCCGCGAGACCACCTGCCCGGCTACTTTCCGAAACTGGTGCATACGCTGTCGTTTGTCGTGCTCCAGAGCCAATTCGCCAAACAGCTCCGACAGTTCCCCCGCCGAATTTCTGCGGTTCAGATCCATCTGGAAGAAGCGCTCCTGGGCATGCAGGTAACCTGTGGCAAAAGCCACATCTGTACGGCTTTGGCCTTTTATAACAGGAATACCCATGCTGTCCCGGTGCACGGAAACAGCTGCTTTGATCCAGGGAACTGTTTTATCACCCTCCAGGATCGGCAGGCTTCTGATCAGAAGAACATAAATAATCAGGAAAGAAAGAAGTAAAAGTGACAGGGCCAGGACAGCGCCCTTTTTAAGCCATACTGCCATCTGGAAACCCACATTTCTTTAAATTATCAGGATGGCTGGCGGAACCAGCTGTGTCTTACCAACACTACTACAGTTTTGGCCGGGCATACACAGCCTGACTTTCGCAGAAGACAGCCACATCCATGTAGCCAGAATCCTGTGGAGAGATCAGACCTCTTCGGGAATGTTTTCCTGCTGAATCATCTCCGGTGTTTCCAGGCTGATTCTGCCCAGCCCACCACTGCGGAACTCATTGAGAAGAATTTCAGAAACCTTGTGCAGATCAGCAATACCACCACGACGCATGCAATTCCTGCGGGCGGCAATGGCATCCATCAGCTCAACATCACTGGTCGGACGATCATTCAGCTGAAAGCGTTTCATCAAAGCTTCAGGGTAGGCCTTGAGCAGGTATTCCGCCGCGAAGAAAGCGATGTCTTCATACTCAATCACGGCATCCTTTATGGCACCGGTCACCGCCAGACGATAGCCACAGGCTTCCGGTTCCAGTTTGGGCCAGAGAAAACCCGGCGTATCCAGAAGAATCATGCCATTGGGCAGCTTGATGCGCTGCTGCTGCTTGGTGACAGCAGGAACATTGCCGGTTTTGGCGATAATGCGGTTGGCCAGCGTATTGATCATGGTGGATTTGCCGACATTCGGAATTCCCAGGATCATAGCCCGCATGGCTTTGATGTCCATTTTGCGCTCGACCATACTCTCAGCAAGCTGCAGGACGCTGCGCACTTTTTCCGGCTGGCTCTGGGTCAGGGCAATGGCTTTTACGCCCTTCTCCTTTTCCATCTCTCTTATCCAGAGATCAGTGACTGCAGGATCAGACAGATCACTCTTGTTCAGCACTTTGATGTAGGGGGTTTCTCCGCGCAGGGATGGCACCAGCGGGTTGCCACTGCTGAACGGAATACGGGCGTCCAGAACTTCGATAATCAAATCGACTTCCGGAACTGCTTTTTTGATCTCCTTGCGGGCCTTGTGCATATGCCCGGGAAACCAGTTAATCGCCATAATAAAACCCCTGATTTACGCAAGGCGCTATTTTAATCATTCAACGGCCTGACCGCCATGTGCATACACTGCAATACCCAAATATCAATAGCCCGAGCTTCTGTCTATCGCCTCTGGCATTTCACCAGATTCAATCATGCGTATATTGGTTGCAATCTGTTTCATCGCTTCACTCACCGGGGTGGGAGCAGCTATATGTGGCGTGATGATGACCTGGCTACAGGCCCAGAGCGGGTGATCTCTATCCAGAGGTTCATGTTCAAATACATCGAGCATGGCGCCCCGCAGTTGGCCAGTATCAAGAGCAGCCTGCACGGCATCCAGGTCAACAACAGAGCCTCGACCGCCATTGATCAAGACACTGTCACCGGGCAGTTTACCCAGCATTTTCTGATCAATCAGATTGCGGGTCTCCACTGTAGCCGGTAACAGGCTGACCAGCACCCTGGATCGGCTCACCACCTCATCCAGCCCGTTTTCACCGGCATAACAATGAATGCCGTCAATTTGCTTTTCACTTCGACTCCAGCCCATCACAGGAAAGCCCAGTGAGGAGATGGATGAAGCGACAGCCCTGCCAATCACTCCCAGCCCCAGAATCCCGACAGTCCAGTCGGATTTGCTTTCTATCCTGTGCCCCTTCCAGACTCTGCCAGCCTGCTGGTTTCGGTAGCGGTCAAACTCTCTGAAAAAGTGCAACAGCCCGTAGGTAATGTAGTCAGACATGCTTTCTTCCATGCCGACACCACGGAGTTTGAAGATGGGAAGATCCTCAGGCAGGCCTTCCAGGCTGATCAGATGATCTACGCCCACGCCCTGGTTAAACGCAGCCTTCAAGCGGGTTTGCTGATGGAACAGCTCAATGGGTGGTTGCCAGACAACGGCATAGTCGGCCAGCCAGTTTTCTTCTCTGCATTCCTGCCACTGGCGAACTTCTGCTGCGGGAAATGTCCTTTGAACGGCAGAGGTCCATATTTCACCAGATTTTTTGTTATACACCAGAATTTTCACCGGACTATCACCTCTCCAAAAGGAACATCAGGGATGTTTTAGCAGTTCTTACAGGGAATTTCTAATTGAGAAAACTCTATGGGGGGGTTAGATCTGCTTCATCCCTGAAGCTGGGGAGATTCAGACAATCTCTGCTGCTACAACAGAAATTTCCACCAAAAGCTCGGGCCGGGCCATGCTGGCCTCAACACAGGCACGGGCAGGTGTATGACCTTCAGGTACCCAGGCATCCCAGACTTCGTTCATATCAGCGAACAGTGCCATATCTTTCAGATAAATAGTGGCAGACAGCATATGTTCACGGTCACTGCCAGCCTGTTTCAACAGGGCATCCACCTTGTCCAGCATGGTTGCAGTCTGTTCACGGATTCCAGCGCTGGCATCGGCTGCCACCTGCCCACACAGGTAAACCGTACCGTTATGCTTAACGATACGGCTCATGCGCTGTTTGATTTCCTGACGTTCGATGGTGGACATACCCACTCCAGATACTGCCTTGATTAAATAGCGGGCAAGTTTAGTGGTTAGCAACAGCCATGTTAATGACTTTCATCAACAGCCTGGCTTCAGAAAGGCCAGGTGGTTGATTCAGCACCACCATCCACTTCCAGTATCTTCCCTGTAATCCACCTTGCTGCCGGGGAAACAAGATAGATCGCTGCATTGGCAATATCTTCGGGCTCACCAAGCGACTTCAGCGGAGTCATATCGGTCATTTTCTGCCTGGAGTCGTCATCCAGAAACTGACCCAGAGCATCCGTCATGATAGTGCCGGGAGAGATCGCGTTAACCCGGACTGCTGGGGCAAATTCGGCAGCCAGCAATCGAGTTAACTGGTTCAGTGCCGCCTTGGCCGATCCATAACTGCTAAAATATTTCTGGCTGTATCGGGATGCAGCTGAGGAAATATTGATGACGCTTCCTCCCTCGCCATCCAGCATATGCGGTACGGCTATACGACAGAGATTGAATGCACTGGTGACATTGAAGGCATAGTCCTGGGTAAACTGCTCACCTGGTACATTTAGCGCGCTGCCGGGAAGAGCACCACCGGCATTATTGACAAGAATATTTATTTTTCCGAATGCTTCGAGCGTCGTTCCAACCAGTTTCTGTAAAGAGGCTTCGTCTGACACATCACAACTGACTCCTATTGCCTCTACACCCAGCGAACGGGCCTGCTCAGCTACAAGATCAACATCATGTTGAGTTCGTGCAGCACAAACAACGTTTGCACCCGCCTCGGCAAATGCCAGGGCAATTGCCCGGCCAATGCCTTTGCCCCCACCTGTGATAATGGCAGTCTGTCCTGCCAGCGAAAAACGATCTTGAAAAGCCATAGTTGACACCTGTTTTTATTTTTTATTCGTAGCTTGACTCTCGCCCTTCAGAAATAATCCAAATAAATGGCACGACTGATTTTCTGACTAGCTGTACAAAAGCATGAAACGACTTTACGCCAGCCTGAAGAGTTATTTCAACAAGGAGCTCAAAGTTTTTTCAGCATGAAAAATCAGCAAGTGGAAATAATTACAAGATGGCTCTCAAGATGTATATCATCGGTCAACTTATCCGGGAAAGGGGGGGCACAAGAATACCTGACTCATAGTTCATTTTCCGGTTTATGAAATTATCACCTGGCTTGCTCGACCACAGATAAATATTGCAGACTGTCAGCTATAGTACTTATCTCAGTTACGAGCCATACCTCTAAAAGGAACCGCAATGAAGCCCCCCGGAGAGGTTTAAGAAACCTATAAATTTGCCTTATACGTCATATCAATCCTGTTATCTACATCCCTGCAGTTCGAAGCCATAGAGTATTGCCAAGTTTTCAAGAAGCACGACTGAGCTACCACCAGGTTGTTTTTTTTGCTTTAAAGGATTGTGATCATGAAAAAGACTCTGCTTGCCGCCATTATTGCCACTCTCTCCCTGAATGCTACGGCTTCTGTTACCTGGGAGCACTACAACGCTACCCCTGAAGCTGCATCTGTCGTTGAACTGCCAAATGGCGCCGTTGCCAACGCTCATGCCGTGAGCCAGCTGGTACAGGTAGCTCGTATGGGAGCAGAAACAAACCATGAACAGATCACTGACAATGTATGGCTGCTGGGCGGCGACGCCTATGCCCCAACCGTCATTGAACTGGACAAGGGTTTGATTGTTGTCAGCACCGGTGAGCACGCTGAAGACGGAAGCAAGTACCGCGAATACATTCGCAGCAATATCAGCGACAAGCCAGTCATCGCTGTACTGTACGATCACAACCACTATGTCGCCGGTACAGGCACTCTGCTGGATGGTGATGATGCCGTCATCGTTGCCCATCCGGACCTGAACGGCATTATTGCAGCTCGCTCCGGCGACGGTCAGGCTAATGCCTTCATCGACGAGATGCAGCCACACATGGCCAGTCGTGCACTGATCCATTATGGCAACCATAATCCAGCTTCCGGCCAGGATGCTGCGGCTTCCCCACTGAAAGTTGAGCTGGGTCATGAGAGTGCTTTCCTGCCTGCAACCCACACACTGGAACATGGTGAATCCATTACCATCGCCGGTCTGGAAATCCAGGCATTCCACCATATCACCGACACCCAGGACACTCTCACGTTTTACATTCCTGAGTACGAAATGGTGATCGATAACGTTGTATGGCCTGCCTCCAACATGTACACCTTGCGTGGTGATGCTTACCGCGACCCAGCAACCTGGTCTGACGCCCTGCGCGAGATTCGTGATCTGGATCCAAAATATGTTCTGACTGTAGGTGGCGCAGCCCGCTCCCTGACCGGTAAAGAGCATATCCGTGACACTATCAATGCTGCACTGGACGCTCGTAACTACACTTACGATCAGGCTATTCGACTGACCAATATGGGTGTTGCCGGTGATCAGCTCAAGCACTACATGCCTTTACCTGAATCCCTGACCCAGAGCCTGTATGTGAACAATGCTTACGGCCAGTTTGAAACCTTCCCGGAAGCATTCCCTACACAGAACCACGGTTACTTTTCCGGTCAGCCTCACAAGCTGCACAACCTGCCAGAGCCAGAGCATGCAAAACGTCTGATTAAACTGGCAGGCGGCAAAGACGCAGCCTTTAAAGCCTGGGACGAAGCCATGAGTGAAGGCGAGTTCCTGTGGGCGAAAGAACTGTCTTCGGCGCTGTACTTCAATGCACCGGGTGATGAAAAAGCTCGTCAGGCTTTCGCCGACACTCTGCGTAAACTGGGTCAGTACAGTGAAGGCTCTATTGCCCGTAACTTCTACATTGCCGGTGCCATGAGTCTGGAAGGTAATACCGAAGTCAGTCTGGCCGGTACCCAGAACCGCGACTGGGCTATGGGCGATACCGATACAGCTGTGGATTACCTGCGTACTCGACTGAACCCGAACAAGGCAGCAGGCGTAACAGGCACCCTGATCTTTAATATTGAGGGCGAACGCTACTCTCTGGAAATTCGTAACTCTGTGGCTGAATTCTCTGCGACACCCGGAAACGATGGTGTTGAACTGAGCATTTCCAAAGAGGATTTTGCCCAATACTACGTGGGTGACAAGAAAGCGGCTGATATCGCCAAGGGTGATGCGCTGGAACTCCTGAGTGTTTTCGACGGATACCAGAACATTCCAATGTACCCAACCAGCTTCGATCACCTGAACTGATTGGTATCACTCTTCTTAACCTGAAAGCAGCAGCTCACTGAGAGCTGCTGCTTTCTGTTAATAACATCTCTTGATAAAAAAGAGTATCAGCAAATGATAACCACTGTTTTTGCCCATGCAATGCATTACTCCGTCATTGCTGCCAAACGTTTCCCCTTCTTTCGTCCGGCTCTACACAAAAGTAATGAGCTGATGGTTTCCATCGCCTATCGCAGTTACCTGAAGCATGGTGAAGACGGCTGGAAAACATTCTGGGAGCCGGCATTTTTCAAATACGGTCAGATTCGTGCCCCTTATATAGCCCGCTATATGAACATTGATCCACAGGATCCAAAATCCATCGGTAGCTACCATGATTTCGAGGATCCTGTTTTTGGTGTTACCGGTCATTGGGAAAAAACCAGTGACGGTCACCCCGTTCGAGTAGAAACGGCTTGTCTTGCCTGCGATCACATCAACAAAATTACTGATGGCAAAGGCTGTCCGGCATTCTGTCGTAAAGTTGTGAAAGCACTGGAAGTGGGTACAGGCACTACTTTGAATGAAAACTATATAGTGGAAATAGACAGCCTGATGAGCGGAGGTGAGGCAACCTGCCGCTTTATTCATAAAATAAACTAATATTGTCGTTTTTATCATAAAGATAAACCGGGTGACTGTTGGAGTCAGGGTTCTACTGTCCTGACTCTACTGTAATAGCCGCGCTTTGTTGACCAGTCGCCCTTTCACCAGTTCCCGCATCTTTTTATGATAAGGGTCACTCAATACACGACTATGATATGTCATGTGAACAGTAACTGATTCACAGGGAAAGGGCATATCCAGAACCTGCAGCCCCAGTTTGGGAGCCCACTTTTCAGCAAAAGACGCACTCACCACTCCCAGATAATCAGTCTCCGACACCATCATGACCATTGCAGATGAAGATGACACTTCAACCTTATCGATACGTGCTCTGGGCTGTGATTTAGCAGCCATCTCGAAGATACGCTTACCATTCCGCCGAGCCATAAAGGCAACATGCTGCTCCTGGTAATAACTGTCTTCGGTTAGTGTGTCGGCACAAATTCTTGGGTGCCCCTTGCGGGCAATAACCTTAAGGGTTTCGCTGTACAGTGGCTCAAACACGAAAGCAGCATCTTGCTGGGTGATGATGTCGATCACCAGATCTATTTGTTGCCTGCGTAACTGGTAAAACAACACTTCCTGTTCCAGCGGCGGCAGACGAAAAGTAATGCCATCTATATCACCAAGACGATGCAGAACAGCTTCGGCGCAATAGGCATAGAGTTCACTTTGTTCCGACAGAGCATTTTCTACCAGCTCAAGGCTGCGCTGAAAAGCATTGGCCAGATGATCCGCAGCAAGTGTTGGCGCAATTCCCCGACCACTTTTAATAAACAGGGCCTTATTCGATTCTGCTTCAAGCCGTTTGATGGCCATACTGACTGCAGGCTGAGTCAAACCCAATGATGCTGCAGCCTCTGTATATGATCTGTGTTGATAGACCGCAACAAAAGTCCGCACCAGATTCATATCCATAAAAATATCTCGTTAGAATTGATCTTTTAACAACCAATATTCCCAGACACGATACATAAAAAAAAGCCCGTAGATTTCTCTACGGGCTTTTTTGTTTATTCAATGCCTGGCGATTATGCAGATGGATGTGCGGTATTCTGGCTTTGCAGGAGCAAAAGCCAATGACCTATTCTCACATGGGCTCATGCCTTAGATAGCCCACACTGCCATCGGTGCGAGTCGCCCAGGTATTTTTTCCGCTCAGAGCA